>JBBQHJ010000104.1:0-13324 GCA_038323865.1 Gemmatimonadales bacterium | reverse complement strand
GCGACGAGAGTGCGCAACACGCACGCGTCGCCACTCCCCATCAGGAAATCAGCCGTCATACGCTGGCACGTCAGACCCTCGATGCGCTGCGCGATCGCATTCTGAGCGGGCGATATCAGCCCGGGCAACTCCTGAAACAGCAGGCGATCGCCAAGGAACTAGGCGTCAGCCGCATTCCGGTGCGCGAGTCGCTTCAGCATCTCCAGCAGGAAGGACTTGTCACGTTGAATCCGCATCGTGGTGCAGCGGTGGCGGTGCCACGACGTCACGATGAGCGTGAACTGTATCGGCTTCGTGCCGCGGTTGAATGCGACATCCTGCGCGGTGCCGTGCCGCGCATGACACCCGCGCATCACCTGTGCGCCGCGCAGGCGCTCGGACGCTATGAACACGCAATCGCCTCGCGCGACCAGAGCGCGGAGCGCCTGATGAAATGGAATGTCCACCGAGCGCTGTACGAGGCGAGTGATCGGGAGATATCAATTGGCGTGGCGCAACGTCTCTTTCAGCAATGTGAACTGCATTCAGGCATGCGCGCGACTCCGAGTGTTGCTCTCGATGATGCTTCGGCGCCGCTGCATGCGATCGCGCGCGCGGCGGCACGCGGCGATGTCACCAGCAGCGTGCGAATGCTGCGCGCGTACCTGCTGGCACTCGCGTGAGTACAAGTGAATGGCCGCGCCCTGACTACGCGGAATTGTCTGCGTCGGTGCGACGTGTTCACGTCTTGATCGCCGATGATGAAGACGTCCAGCGTGTGGCCATGCGCCTGCTGGCGGAGGAGGGCGCCATGCCAACGGCAGTGCAGAGCGCCGCCTCGCTGATTCTTCGCGTGGTGCGCCGTACTACGCGCGTGGACGTGGTGCTGTGCGACGCGGGGTTTCCGAAACTCGACTTGGCGCAGCTGCGCCGAGCCATTGGCGACTGGTCGCCGCGCACACGAATTGTCGTGACCTCCTGGAACGCCGCGCATCGACGCGATGCGGAGCGCGTGCAGGCGAGCTTTCGTGCGAAGCCATTCGATGCCCACGCGCCGCTGAGCTGTATTGCAATGGCCGCACGCACCGAGGCATGACGCACGCTCAGCGTATACACACTCCGTGCAACGTTGGCAACGTGCGCATCCTCTCATGCGCGGCGGCTCAAGCACTTGTTCACATCTCTCGTCGCCGTTCTCGTATTTCCAGCCATCGTGGTGAAGTGTGTCCGACACGCCGGTGACGCGCGTCTCACGGCTATCACACTCGCGATGGTTGGATGTGCGCTTCTCGTGGGTCTGGCGCTCGCGTCGCCATCTTTCGGTAACCGCCTCGCGACAACAGACGGCTATTGGTCAGTGGCTGGACGCGCGGAGCAGCTTGTGGCACTCGCCGGCATCATGCCGGTGCGCTGCTTGGGCTGATCCTCGGCGTTATCGTGCGAGTCGCAACGACGTGGCGGCAGGTGTGAACCGCAACGATCGATTCTGCCACGCTGCGCGTGTTCTCGCATGTGTACTCGCCGCTCACACCTTGATGGCGCAGGCGGAGCCCAGCCATGTGACCCGGGGACGCGTTGTGAGTGCGAGATCTCGCGAGGGTCTCGCCAATGCGTCTTTGGAGGTACTCGGCGCTGGGGATTCGGTCATGTCAACAACGAGCGATTCCCTCGGCCGTTTTGTCTTGCCTCGTGCCTCCGGCGCGTCATGGACACTCCTGGTGCGCCGGCTTGGCTTCGCTGCGCAACGCTATTCGGCAGAGCAGGTGGCGGCGATGGGTGCGTTGCTGATCCAGATGGAGCCGGTGGCAACACTCGAGGAAATGCAAATCACCGCGCCGTCTTACGGCACGCGCTGGTTGAGCAAGCAGGGGTTCTTTGTTCGGCAGAAAGAAGGATTCGGCAAGTTCCTCGATTCCGCTACCGTCGCTACTCGCAGACCGACGTCTTTGCAGAACCTCCTGCGGGCCTTCATCCGAGGCTGCACGCTCGTACTCGTGGATGGAATCCCCGCCTCCATCGCGGGAATCGAGCTTGACCAGGTGCTTGCGATCGAAGTGTATGAGTCCAACCTCGCCGCGCCGCCACGGTTTTACAACTCGGAGGAGCACATGTCGCGGTGCGGGAGCGTCGTCGTTTGGCGCGTCCACTAGTCAGGCGGCATGTGCCGGGAGCACGCCGGGCGACGCGTGCGGCAGCGCGAATTGCGGAGGATCTCCCGATAACACGGGGCTGATCGCGTGCCACGTGACGAGCAATCCGGCGTTCGGGTGGGCCCGTGCAGAGTCACCACTCGTCCGCACTCTCAAACGGATACGCCACCATGCTATTGCTTCGGCCGCCGAACGTCGCCGCTCGCCACGCGATCCTGCTCATCATTCTCAGTCTCGCAGCAGCCGCTTCCAGCCTGACAGCGCAGCAGACCAGCGGCATCATCACCGGGAAGGTGATTGACCGCCAATCGCAGCGTCCTCTTGGCGCCACGCAGATCCGCGTCAGCGGTTCCGCACGTGGCGCCCAGACTGATGACGCCGGCAACTACCGCATCACCGGTGTGCCGGTTGGCACGGTCAACGTTGTCGCTCAACGCATCGGCTATGGCCCCGTGTCGCGCAGCGTCGCGGTCACAGCGGGCGGTATCGAAGTGGCCGACTTTGCGCTCATCGTATCCGCCACCCAGCTCGATCAGGTGGTCGTGACGGCGACTGGACAAACGGAGCGCAAGCGCGAGAACGGCGCCACGACCGCATCCATCGACAGCTCCATGATCAACAAGGCCGTCGTCAGCACCTTCGCCGATGTACTGAGCTCGCGAGCGCCTGGCGTCGTCGTCCAGCAGTCGGCGGGAGAAACGGGAGCAGGCGCACGGATTCGCATTCGTGGCTCGAACTCCATATCACTGTCAAACGATCCGCTCATCATCGTGGACGGCGTGCGCATCGACAACAGCGCGAACTCCACCGCGCAGGGCACAGGCGGCCAGCAACCGTCTCGCTTTAACGACCTCAATCCCGAAGAGATCGAGAACATCGAGGTCATCAAGGGGCCGGCCGCCGCTGCACTCTATGGAACGGCAGCATCGAACGGCGTCATTCAGATCACCACACGCAAGGGGCGGGCTGGCAAGACGAAATGGCAATCGTTCGCCGACATGGGAACGTTGCACGACATCAACGTCTATCCGAGCAACTACCGTTCGTTTGGCCACAACGCGGCGGGAGCCTTTGTCGCCAACTGCAGCCTGATCTCACGCGCCTCGACGTCCGCCACCAAGTGCGTTGCCGTCGATTCTACGGTCACCAATAATCCCATAGCGGTGGCCGGGATGGAGAGCGACGGACAGCGCCGCATTGCCGGCCTCAATGCTGCCGGCGGTTCGGACGTCGTCACCTACTTCATTAGCGGAGAATATCAACGCGAGCAGAACGTCTTTCTCGTGAACGCGCAACAGAAAATGAATCTTCGCACGAATATCCGCGGCGAACTCACGAAGAACCTGACGTCGCAGGTGAGCATCGGCTACACCAACAGTGATCTTCGTCGGCCGCAGAATGACAACAATGCATTTGGGGTGGTCTCCGGAGCCCTACTCGGAAAGGCGGTGGACTGCGGCCCAGGCGGATTGAACACGAGGCATCCAACGCTCTGCGGAACGGACACGCTGAGTCGCGGCTATTTCAATCCCGGTCTCGACCCCAAGGCGTTCTACAACATCAACACGCGACAGCAGGTGCAGCGCTTGATTGGCGGCATGACCACCGACTGGACGCCGCTCAACTGGTTGAGCATCAATAGCACCCTCGGCGCGGACATCGACAATCGCAACGACAACGAGACCCTGCCGCCCGGCGTGCTCCCGTATGATCAGACGCGCTTCGACGGCTATCGCTCCGTGTTGCGTGCGCTCGTGGTCAATTACACCACCGGCCTGAACGCGCAAGCCGTGTGGAATCCCTCATCGAGCGTGAAGCTCACGTCGACGGTGGGCAGCCAGTACAGTGACGTCGCCTTCAGTCGAACAGACGCAACGGGCTTCAAGCTGCTCGCTGGCACGAGCTCCCTGGCGGGCACCAACGCGCGCTTTTCCGTGAATGAGGTGAGCACGGACGTGCGCACGCTTGGCTTCATCGGACGCGAACAAATCGCGTGGCGCGATCGCGTGTTCCTCACTGGCGGCGTGCGCACCGATCGCAACAGCGCCTTCGGCGACAATTTCTCTCGCGTGTACTATCCGTCAGTCAGCGCATCATGGGTGATTAGCGAAGAAAGCCTGTTCCCGAAGTCGCTATCGGCCATCACCTCGCTTCGGCTGCGCTCCGCATACGGCTCCGCGGGACAGAATCCCGGCTTCCTCGCCGCCGAGCAGTACTACAACCCGGTCGCCGTCGTAATCAATGGACAGGACACGCCGGGCTTCACGATTGCCGGCGCCGGCAACCCCGACCTGAAGCCGGAGAAGAGCACGGAGTGGGAAGGAGGCTTCGACGCGGGGCTGCTTCATGACCGCATTAATCTCGAGTACACCCACTTCACCAAGGTGACGCGCGACGCGCTCGTCAACGTCAATCTCGCCCCCTCGCTTGGGACGAGCGCCCAACGCTTCCAGAATCTCGGACGCGTCAAAAATTATGGCGACGAAGCGCAACTCCGTGTGAATGTGCTCGATGGCGAGAAGGTCGGCTTTGAATTCACACTGAATGGTACGTGGACCACGAACCGCCTCGAGGATCTTGGCGTCGATCCGCTCGGCAAGCCCATCCCGGACATCTTTTTCAATGGTGGCACCCAGGCCTTCAAGGCGGGGCTGCCACTCGGCGGCTACTTCCAACGCTCCATCACCGGATTCGGGGACAAGAATGGCGACGGCCTGATCGGCTGCCCGAACGGGTACGGTTCCGCAGACTGCGAAGTCTCGCTGAGTGACTCGTCCGTGTACCTCGGCAATCCATTTCCAGCAGCGGAGATCACGTTCGCGCCGAGTCTCACGCTCGGGCGCAACCTGCGCATTCAAGCGACGCTCGATCACCGTGGCGGCCAGAAGCTGTTCAACAACACGGCCTATTTCCGTGACGTGAGCATCGGCAACGGCGAGGCGGTACAACTGCCGACGTCGGCGAACCTGGAGCGGCAGGCGGCGATCACGGCGGCACGATTCTCGGGAAGGGCGTTCACATACGCGGGATACATCGAAAGCTCGAGCTTCACGAAGCTGCGCGAGGTGGCGGTCTCGTTGACGCTCCCACAGCAACTCGCTGCGCGCGCACACGCTGGCAACGCCACGTTGACCCTCGCCGGACGCAACCTCAAGAGCTGGAGCAAGTATTCGGGCATCGATCCCGAGCTCAACTCCTCGGCACAGGCACAATTCACGACCAGCGACTTTCTCACCGCGCCACAGGTGCGGACCTTCACCGCCCGTCTGACGCTCGGCTTTTGAGCGAGACAATACACATGACTCCCAATATGCATTTCACTCGCACACGGCTGGCGGCCGGCGCGCTGACGGCGAGTCTTATCGCTGTCGCTGCCTGCAATCAGGACAAACTGCTCACCGTTTCCACGCCAGATGTTGTTCAACCGAAAGACCTCACCGGCGCATCCGTATTGCCAAACGCCTTTGCTGCTGCGGTGGGTGATTTCCAGGTGGCATACGCTGGCAGCGGCGGCGTGGAAGGATTGGTTGTGATATCCGGATTGCTCTCCGACGAGCTTCTCGATGCGGAAACCTTTCCGACCCGCCTTGAAGTGGACCGGCGCGCCACGAATATCGTGAACGGGTCAATGTTGACGATCTTTCAGAACGCGCAGCGGGCACGCGCAACAGCTGAAGTAGTCGCCGCCAGCTATGCGCAGTTCGATGCCGCGAACCCGAACCGCGCCGAGGTGATGGCACTCGCCGGTTACATGTACGTGCTCTTTGCCGAAAACTATTGCAGTGGTGTGCCCACCAGTCGCGTGAATGTCGACGGCACCTTTACGTTTGGAGATCCGCAGACGTCCGCGCAGATGCTGACCGCGGGCCTGGCGAAATTCGACTCGGCCATAACCATCGCGAGCGCGGCCGGCGCATCGGGCGCCACGGCGCTGAATCTCGCGCGGATAGGGAAGGGGCGCGCACAGCTCGACCAGAACAACCCCGCAGCGGCGGCCGCGACTGTGGCCGCGGTGCCGACCTCGTTCACCTACAATATCCAGCACGACGAGAACAGTTCACGCCAGTACAACGCGATTTACACATACACCGTGGCGAGCAAGCGCTTCACGGTGCCGAACAGTGAAGGTGGAAACGGCCTGGCACTCGTCTCCCTCAACGACGTTCGTGTACCTGTTGTCCGCACGGGCAATGGATTCGACGGCAACACGCCCTTCTATCGTACGCCGAAGTACACCGGGCTTACACTCACGCCGCCACGTGGTGCACCAACACCGCTCGCCCTGGGCACGGAGGCGCGGTTGATCGAGGCGGAGGCCGCGCTTCGCGCCGGCGACGATGCCACCTTGCTCGCGAAGCTGAATGAAGCGCGCGTGAACGCAAAGACCTACTCCGACGCCGCGCTCCCACCGTCAGCCCTCGCTTCGCTCCCGGCGCTGCCGGCAACGACAACGGGGAAGCAGGATCTCTTGTTCAGCGAGCGCGCCTTTGATCTCTACCTCACCTCGCATCGCGTCGGTGACCTCCGGCGCCTCATCCGGCAGTACTCACGTGGCGCCGAGTCCGTATTTCCAACTGGCACCTACAATCCCCTCGGCGCAGCGGCAGGTAACACCTATGGGACTGACGTGAACTTCCCGATTCCGTTCGAGGAAACGAACAACCCGCAGTACAAACAATGTCTTGATCGCAACCCTTGACCGCGACGCATCAATGCTAACACGGGCCGAGTGAGCAATCACTCGGCCCGTGTTGCATGCGCGCTAGCGTGTTTGCGTGAGCTTGAGCAGGATGGACTTCCGAAGATATTCTTCGAGTCGGCCGCGAGAGGCGCAGTCAAGCACGTTCGTGCTGGTGCCGGCATTGGAGCGAAGATGGCCAACGACCTGCGTCACGACGATCGTTTCTCCCTGCCGGGCCGGAGTGAGGTGCGACTCAACGGAGACGAGGAGCCGGCCCGACGACGAAAATGTGCTCAAGCCACCGCCACAATCGAAGTAGTATGTGGTTGGCCGGTCGAGAAGCCGGGGTGGGAACACGAAACCCTTGTTCGCGAATACGCCGTTCGTCTCATCCGCCTCGGTGGGCTGAATACCGAGATCCGCGTAGGCTGCCATGAGTGCCGGCCACACGCGTTCGCGCTGCGCAGGAAAATGCGCAGTCATCGTTTCATCCGAAATTCGTCGCATCGCCCCCTGATCGTCGACCACGACAACATGATCAGCGGGTGCCGGCGCAGCGCCGCCGCCGGCGCACGAGAGCGAACACATGACGACGAGCCACGAGGGAAAAGGCCTGCTCATTCGCATCGGCTCACGTGCGCGACAATGCTGCTCGTCGCGCTGAATGTGCCGGTCCGCACATCTGGCGGGTATGTTCGGCAGACCGTCGTAGCTTGCGCGCTAACTCTACCCGGCACTGAGACGACGCATGACGATACGCACCGCACATACGCCTCTGTTGAGCGCACTCGCCCTCGTGATGACCATGGGCTGTCACCAAGGACCGTCATCGGCCGCGACGCCGGTCGAGAGTCCCGCTGCGCAACCCGCACCGAGTCGCAGCCTTCCCGACGGCGTCACGGCAGACATGGTGGTTGCCGGTGAGCACATCTTCAATGGGCAGAGCTGCATCAAGTGCCACGGCGCCGGCGCGCGCGGTTCGCAGCGCGCACCCGATCTCACGGACTCCACCTGGATCCACATCGACGGCTCGTACAGTGCAATCGTTGCGCTGGTGACGACCGGCTTCACCAAGAGCGAAATGCGCGATCCGAAGTATCCGTTCTCCATGAATCCGCGCGGCGGCGTGAATCTCAGCAATGAACAGATCCGTCAGGTGGCGGCGTACGTCTGGTCGCTGAGCCACAAGTAGCGCCACGGTGCTCACTGTGACGCTGCTTTTTGCGCGGCCGCGATCACCTCGTCAAAGCGTTTGTCCTTCCGCAGTCGCTCGAGATCGGCATCGCTGCGGAAGCGATCGAGCGGAACCTTGCCCGTCGCGGCAGCCTTGTTCAGGTAGACGAACGCCGCGTCATCATGCCCAGCCAGTGCGTGAGCCACACCGGCGTTGAAAAGCGGCTGCGCTGCCGAGGTCAGCTCTGCGACGTGCTCGAACGCTTCGGCCGCGCGCGAATAATTCTTCGTCTGATACGAGGCGAATGCGAGGCCACGCCACAGCGCGAACTCCTTCGGTGATTGGGCGACGAGTCGCTCGTACACCTTGGACGCGCCGGCGAAGTCCTTCGCAGTCATCAGCGAATCAGCTACGGACGCATCGGCCTGTTGTGCGGTTGCTCGGCTCGCTGGCGCGACACAGAGGAAGAACACGGCGACGGACGCGCGAAGTAATCTCATCATGAAGTCTCGGGGACGGAGGATGGAGGACAACAGTGCCGCGAACGCCTCACCCCCGAAACGCAGTAGGGATCAGTCGCATTCTCCCACACCCGGCACGCGCGTCAATCGACGACGTAGCGCCACGCTCCATCGGGCTGACGCTTCCAAACAGTGAGGTAGGTGCCCAACAGTCGCGGGTGTCGCCGCTCGAACGAACGGCGTCGAGGTATCCGTACGTGAATCCATCGCGTCCATCGGCGGAGAGGCCACCGCCTACCGTTAGAAAGCGCGAGCGTGACGTCATGTTCAGCGAATCACCACGCAGGTACTCCGCAACGCGCGCCGGCCCACGGAGGGTCAGTGGACCCGGTGCGAGAAGGACGCCGTTCGGATCGAAGCGATTGCCAACGTCATCCGGAAATGGTGCGGAGCCCGTGCTGGATGCGGCACCCGCGAGTTCGCGCAGGCGCACGTTGCGATCGCAGGCTGCGTCGCTCGAACGCACGGCAGTTGCGCGGTAGCTCGCCACCGAGGCGAACACCAACGACAGGACTACGAAACGAAAACGCATTGGAAGGCGTTCGGAGAAAGGGTACGCTCAACGCGTATGACCCCGTTGAGCTACTACATCGTTAGCATGCGGACAATTCGCTTGGGACGACCGGAATCATTCTGTGGACGACCCGGCGAACTGACATCCCGCACCCCGCGCACGTGACGAACAGCGCGCGTCTCGGGTGTAAACCCTATGCACGCCCCCTGCTGGCGCGGCGACTCCCACTTTACGAACACCCCAATCGAGTCGATCAGCGCCTCGCCAGCACTGCGTCCCTTAGGCAACCGCGCGCGCAGTCCAACGTGTGACGGCAGGCGACTCCACCTTGCAGTTAACAACCCGATCCAGATGATCAGCGCCTGACCGTCAACGCTGGAGTATCACTCGTATCATCCTCCGAATCATGCGCCCTGGACCATCGAAGGCTCGGGTGACACCGCACGCATGGAAATCGGAATCGCATGAGTGCTTCGTGTGACGAACACGGAGGCACATCGCGGTGACCACTCGAGAAAACACAATCGCAGAACCTGCGACACACATCGTGTCGCCGTCGCACAGCCAGGTTGAGGACGGCCGAGAAACCATGCGATGGCTTGCGTCGACATTCGAATCGGCGCAGTCGGAGCGTATCCGGCGCGGCGAACGCTTGCGGGGCGCGCTCTCGCTCCGCTTCACGCACGCCGACGCAGTGCCTGACGCAGACGCGCTCCTGCGCGCCATCGAAAAGGGAACGACACTCGGACCGGTGCCGATGCTCGGCTCCATGTATTGGCGAGCATGGACGGAAGAGCAGGAACTCTCGACGTTGCTCGAAGGGAGCATCACCGATCACCCCGCATGGCCGTGGCTCGTCCAGATTCGAGGGATTGGTCCGCGGCTCGCCGTGCGACTGCTCGCTCGGCTCGATCTCACCAAGGCGCGCAGCCCGTCGTCCTTTTGGGCCTTCTGCGGACTCGGTACCGTCGAGGGGCAGGCGGCGCAGTGCGAGGCATGCGGCCGAGGACTGCTCTTCAGCGCGTCGAGCCCGGAGCCACGCGAGCATCGATCACCAACTGGCACCACGTGCCGCGGAACGCTGCACGTGCGTCGACAGGGCATTCGCATTGCCCAGCCGAGACCGCGGCGCACGGAGCGGCGGGCGTATGATGCCACAGCAAAAACAGTGTGCTATCTGGTCGGCGCGTCGTTTACGCGACAAGGCGGACCATACAAAGCGTACTACATCGCCGCGTACACGCGGCTGGCGTTGAAGCACCCGACCTGGCAGCGAAAACATCTGGCACTCGCGGCAATGCGCGCTGCCGTGAAGCTCTTTCTCAAGCACCTCTGGATGGTATGGCGTGATGCGGCGGGACTTCCCCTGCTCTCTGTCCCCGCCGGCGATGCGACTCCGGGCCCATGGGAGATGGTCTCTCCACCGTCCATCGCAAAGCAGCGCATGTTGTCGCCGAAAAAACCGCGCGCCGAAAAGCGTCAGCGCATCGCGATCCGCGCTATTCCAGCGCGAGAAAGCGCCGAATAATCGTCACGACCTCCTCGGGCCGTTCGACCTGCATCCAATGGCTCGTGTTCCCCAACTGCACGCGCTCGCGAGTCGCCGACACGGACACGTATCGCGTCGCTGCCGGGGCTCGGTTGCTTCGCACGATCCACACGCGATTGGAAGTGGTCCGCAGATCGTCCGCGAGATCGAAAGTGCCGAGCGCGCGGAAACCGGAGACGATCGTCGTCGGTGGTGTCTGCCGGAAGCCATTGAGCACCGTGCTCCGCGTGAATGCGTCGGACATCGCCACGGCCGGAGCAAAGTTCGCCGTGAGCGTGCTATCGTACGCCGACGTCTCCATTGCCGTGAGCATCCGACGGTACGCCGCGGACGTATCTGGACCGCCGCCGGCAGGATCCAGCAAGATCAGCCCAGTTACTCGTGCAGGATTGGCGCGTGCGAAGTGCGCCGCAACCGCACCACCCAGACTGTGGCCGATGAGTATCGCTCGCGTCACGTGCGCAGCATCCAATACGGCTCCGAGGTCGGCTGTCATTGCTGTCGCGGAGAAGTCGCGGTCGCGCGGCGCAGACGAACGTCCGTGCCCGCGCAGATCGTATGCGAGAATGCGCGCGTCTGGCCTCAGGCTATCAATCACAGCACGCCATTGCTCCGCGTTCCCGCCCAACCCGTGCAGGAACACGAGAGCTGTCGGACCGTTGCCGGAGTCTTCCACATGGAGCGTGACGCCGGCTGTCTCCACGAAGCGAGTGTGCACCTCCCATGCGGTCGGGACACGGTGATGACACGCAACGAGCAACACCGCGAGTGCGAGATATGCGCGTCGCACTGCTAAAACCGCGTTCGCGTGCCCAGTTCCAGGCCCGAGCGAAACACCCTGCTCAGGCGCAGCTTCTTGCCCGTCTGGAGAATCACGATCGCATCTCCGGAGAACCACGGCTGGATCTCCTTGATGCGGTCCAGATTGACAATGGTCGCGCGATGGATGCGCACGAACCGCGACGGATCGAGTCGCGCCGCAAGTTCGCCAAGCTTCTGGCGAATCATGTGTACCTCGCCTCCAGTATGCAGCTTCACATAATTTGCCGATGCTTCCACGTAATCCACGTCCGCGACACGCACGAAGTACACGCGTCCATTGGCCTTCACGGCAACGCGCTCCAGATACCGAAGGTGCGCGCCGCCCGTTTCCACGTCGCGTGTCGACACGGCCGCGCGCATGGCATCCTGCGTGTCCGACAGCTCTCGTATCGCCGACAACAGTTGCCGCTGCCCATTTGGTGCACCGGCCAGCAACTGTCTCGCGCGTGTCATCGTTGCGAGGAAGCGATCCGTGCTGAATGGTTTCAGCAGATAGTCGAGCGCCTCAACGCGAAACGCATCGATCGCGTAATTGCTGAACGCTGTCACGAACACGAATGCCGGCAGACTCGCCGCCGGAAGTGATTCAATGACTTGGAATCCCGTCATCGACGGCATCTGGATGTCGAGAAATACGAGGTGCGGCGAATGATCGAGTATCGCTTCGACCGTTTCCTGACCATTCGCACATTCACCAACGATCTTGACGTCAGCCTCGCGACTCAACAGCCTGCGGAGACGCGAACGCGCAACACTTTCATCGTCCGCAATGACGACACTGATCATTCGTTGCCTTAGCAGTAGGTAAATGTCACAGGTGAATGTATGACTGACATGTCCGCCAAGAACAGCGCAGTGTGGGACGAGCCGCGCCAAAGCCGTGACAGCGAGAGCAAAGGCTTCTTCGAGCCGACTTCCTTGTTCCCGCTCTTGATTGGCTCCGCGATCTACACGGCCTACAGAATCCTCCAGGTGGCCGTCCTCAATCGAAGGCCGGTCAGCGCTACGGTGCTGGAGCGGATCGGCGTCGCGTTGGGCGACGGCATGTTCATGGCGCTGCTCGCACCCGTTGCCCTGATCATGTCGCGGCGCTTTCCCATCACGCCCGGCTTCAGGATAGCGAACCTCCTCGCCCACATCGTCGCTGCCACCGCCACCGCGTACCTGTGGCCCTTCTGGCTGCACCTCCTCTTCGCACTGGTCACCCATACACCGTTCACGTCACCGGATTGGAGTCTCGGCCTTCCGTGGCTCACCAGCAACGCCATGGCGTATGCGCTGATGGTGGCCACCGCCCACGTGCTCTCCTTTCAGGCGGCAATGCGCGCGCGTGAGGTGCAGAGCGCCCGCCTCGAAACGCAACTCACCATTGCGCGTCTCGAGGCGCTCAAGTCACAACTCCAGCCGCACTTCCTATTCAATACGCTGAATACCATTTCCGAACTGATTCACCTGCAGCCGGATGCCGCCGAAGCCATGGTAATCCGGCTCGGAGAGTTGCTGCGCTTTTCACTCGAGACGTCAACAGCTCTGGAGATCCCGCTCCAGCGTGAACTCGCGATCACCGGCGTCTATCTCGATCTTCAGGGCATGCGGCACAGTGACACGTTGCGCGTCGTCATGGATATCGATCCCGCTGCGATGGCCGCGTGTGTGCCGCCTTTTATTCTTCAGCCGCTTGTTGAGAATGCACTGCGGCACGGAATTACCGGACGTTCCGCACCGGGCACGCTCTGGGTGACTGCACGCGTTGCTGAAACGCATCTGCATCTTTCGGTGGCCGACGATGGCGTGGGCTTGCCGGCCACGGTGCGTGAAGGCGTCGGCCTCGGCAACGTACGGAACCGGCTTGCCGAGCAGTATGGCGTCGATCAATCGCTGTCGCTCGCCGCGCGAGACGGCGGTGGTGTCGTGGTCGACATCGCCCTGCCGCT
>JBBQHJ010000103.1:0-13330 GCA_038323865.1 Gemmatimonadales bacterium | reverse complement strand
GATACCATGTGATTGCGCTCGATACCCGTGAAGATTTTGAGATCCGTTTCCCGCGTGTTGAGGGTTACACGCAGGCTGTTCGCAACCGCGTGACCGTTCGCGATTGGAATGCGATACCGACGCTCAAGATCCAGGAAGGCGACTATCCGCAGTTCGTGGACACGCACCCTTACTCGCTCGACGCCACCGGAACAACCGGCGCACGAGGGCCTGGCAGGACCGCCGAGTTGACCATGCAGCCCTACAACAAGGGGCTACGTGTTCAGAAGGGGATTTTCCAAATGGCTGCCGGACTGACGGAGAGCTATTTGTCGCAGGCGCAGGGAACTGTTCCGGCGCATGTGCTATTCCCGCAGCTTGTTCCCATTGTGGAACGGTTCGTCAAGCATCACGTCACCTTCCCTTCCACGTCTACGTTGAAGCAGCTCTTTACCGCGCCCTTCTATGGATGGGCGATCGAGCGTCTCGTGCAGCATATCGTGCCAGACGAGTCGGCCGGAGAGGCGCCTGAGCTTCCTCGTTTCGAGTTGCAGCGGCCGGAGGGATCCACCGCCGACGTCGACTACTGGACGAGCAAGGAAACGCGACCCACACAGAAGAGCCATGTCAACTATCTCGTCGCCGATACGACGAAATGGGAGCAGCAGGCCGGATACTACATCGAGCGTCACAAGTCGGTGCTCGCGTATGTGAAGAACGCAGGACTGGGCTTTGCAGTGCCGTATCTGCACGACGGGCAGACGCATGACTATCTGCCTGACTTCATTCTGCGGCTCGCTTCAGAGAGTGGCCAGCGTCACCTCATACTGGAGACGAAAGGCTATGACCCACTTGATGAGGTGAAGGAGGCGGCGGCACGGCGGTGGTGCGCAGCGGTCAATGCGGACGGGCGGTACGGCCAGTGGGATTTTGCCATGGCAAGGCGCATGGAAGACGTGCCGTTCCTTATCGATAATGCTTTTTCAGCCTCGCTCGTCTCCTGATGTCGGATGAAATTTTCACTCCCGTCGATAGAGAAGAAACAGAAGCTGTGGGGATCGAAGCATGCGGCGCTGCACATGACGCGCGACACGTATGTATGTTCGGTCCGCGCCAACCTCTTTCTTTCGAAACTCCTCGAGGCAACGGAAGCCGAGTTCAGCACGGCGGATGGCTCTGAATTGACAGGCAGTGCGGACAGGCCGGCCAAGATGTGCGCGTTGGTGTCCTCATCGGCGCTCGCCGTCAACTTTTTCGATGCATGGCGCAGCGCTGAAAGTCTTTGGCCGGTGCTTGCAAAGTCGTTGGGGTTCACGAGCGCTATCCAGGCGATGCGGTTCGAGTATAAGCCGGAGCGATATCCAGTGGGCCCGCGCACACCAAACATCGACCTGCTCCTCACCCTGAGGGACGGACGGCGCGTCGGCGTTGAGTCGAAGTTCGCGGAGCCATATCGATCAGCGAGCGGCAAGGTCGACCTTTCGAAAAAATATTTTCCTGACACTGTTGGTTTGTGGGCGCAGCGAGGAATGCCGGGTGCCCAGAGAGTCGCAGAAGATGCAGCGACCGACTGGTCGCACCTCGACGTTGCGCAGCTCCTCAAGCACATGCTTGGTCTAGCGAGCGAATCGCAGATGCCGGCGACGCTTCTCTATCTCTGGTACGATTCGGGGTTTAAAGAGGGGGAGACACAGCGAGCGGAGGTGGCGAGATTTGCAGGTCTCGTGAGCGGTGATCGTGTTGATTTCAGCTCGATCACCTATCAAGAACTTTTTGCAGCGTTGTCCGAAGCATCCGAGCCAGTCGCGAATTGGCGCTCGTATATGGCTTCCAGATACTTCGCCTGACGCGCAACTGAGAGCTTCCGTGGTTCATCCGCCTCAATGTCACCCGCCGCCACCGCCACGATCTTCGCCGCCGGACTCATTCTCGGCGTAGCCGTCACGCTGTGAAGGCTGGTTGTCCATAGGCACCCGCAACTGCGCACGCAGATAAACACAGATTGAACGCAGATAAAAACGGAACCGAACAGCGGCTCTTGCTTTTCTTCTGTCAAAGGCCGCAGTTCACGCAGTAATCTGTGTTCATCTGCGGCCCATCTGCGCCCATCTGCGTGCGCAGTGTTTTTCATCATATTCTCTGAACATGGAAGCCATAGTTGCATTGGCTATAGGGCTGGTGCTGGGAGTGTCGCTGACCCTGGCCGTCATCGCGTTCACGCGACGCGCCGACCCGACCAACCATATGAAGGAGCTCCTCGATCCACTTCGGGATGAGCTCGAGCGCTACGACCAGCGACTCACCAGCTTCGATCGCGAGCGCGCCATGCAGTTCGGCGCGTTGTCGGAGCAACTGCACCACGTGTCGGCCGCCAGCGAGGGGCTCCGCGACCAGACCCAGCAACTGTCGACGGCACTGCGTTCGCCGAACGTGCGTGGTCGCTGGGGCGAGGTGCAGCTCCGGCGAGTGGTTGAGCTTGCAGGCATGAGTGAGCATTGCGATTTCAACTCGCAGGTCACCATGACGGTAAGCGGCGAAGACGGCGAAGAGCGTCAAGTCCGGCCGGATCTCGTTGTGCGCCTTGCAGGGGACAGAACGGTAATAATCGATGCTAAAGCGCCACTATCTGCATATCTAGACGCCATTAAGGCGCCAGATGAGCGGGAACGCGTACGGTTGGCAAAGCTTCACGCAGCTCAGGTCCGCGCCCACGCTGACAGCCTCGCACGGAAGCAATACTGGCAGGCCAGCACCGAAACGGTCCCCGAATTCGTCGTGCTGTTTCTCCCCGGCGAGGCCTTCTTCGCGGCCGCACTCGAGCACGACCCCAAGCTCATCGATGACGCGGCGGCGCGTGGAGTCATCCTGGCCACGCCAACCACGCTAATCGCACTGCTCAAGGGTGTGGCCTTTGGATGGCGCGAGGCACGCATGGCTGACAACGCACGCGAAATCAGCGAACTCGCCGGCGCACTCTACGAACGGCTCGGCACCCTTGCCTCGCACTTCGGAGAGCTCGGCGTCTCGCTCGACCGTGCTGTCTCCAGCTACAACCGAGCGGTGGGATCGCTCGAGTCGCGCGTTCTCGTCAGTGCGCGTCGCTTCAAGGAACTTGGCGCATCGCCTGGTCGTTCCGAGATCGATGAGCTCGAGCCGCTCGATGTACGCGCACGGCAACTCGCAGACACCGTCCCACCTGCCGCCGAGGGTGATTGAGCGGGCAGGTGCAGCGTTCTGTCAGCGGCGTGCGTCATTCTTTAGTTCGTCCTCCACGAGTCGTACCTCACACCCCAATACATGAAGCTCCGTCTTCTTCCTCTCGCGGCGATAGCCGCGGCGGTCGGATGCGCAGGCTCTCAGCCTGAGCCCGTACCGGCGCCCGCTCCCGTGCAACAGACCGCCAATAACGCCGGCCGTGGTGCCGGCGGCGGCGCCCCTGGCGGCGCCGCACAGGACACCACTGCTGGTCGCGGTGGCGCGCCAACGGCCACCGGTGCACCTGCCGCACCGCGTCCCTACAACCGCGTCATCACCGCCGAAGCGAAGACCCGTCGCGGTCTCTTCGTCACGCACCGTGTGGGTGACCGGTTGTACTTCGAAATTCCAGCGAGGGAGCTGAACAAGGATCTGTTGTCCGTCGGCCGCTATGCGCGCGCGGCGGCAGCGAATCCGAATCTCCCCGGCGGCGGTTTCGGTGCGTACGGCGGTGATCAGTTCAGCGAAGAGCCGCTCCGGTTCGAGCGCAACGGCAATCGTGTCATCCTGCGCAATCCGTCGTTCGCCATCACGGCCGACACGACACTGCCCGTGTATCGCGCGGTCGTTGCATCGAACTATGCGCCTATCGTCGCGGCATTCAACGTCGAGACCTACGGTCCGGATAGCGCGGCCGTCATCGATGTCACGCGCCTGTTCACGAGCAACGTTCCCGAGTTCGCTGCCATTCGCGCCGCGGGCCAAGGCACGGGTGTCGACCCAAACCGCTCGTTCGTCGAGCGCGTTGCGGCTTTCCCCGAGAACGTTGAAGTGGAAGCCACCCAGACGGGCATTCCTGCGCCCGCAGGCGGAGCGGCCGCTGGCGGCGGCGGCGGTCGTGGTGGCGGCGCTCCCGGCGCGCAGAGCGTTGTTGCGCACTGGAGCATCGTGAAGCTCCCGGAGCAGCCAATGATGCCGCGTCGTTTCGACGAGCGCGTTGGATTCTTCTCGAATCGCTTCGTTGATTTCGGCGCCGCGTCGAACGCAGCCCGTCGCACGTATATCACGAAGTACCGCCTCGAGTGCGCCGGCGCGCCGGATGCCTCGGGTCTCTGCACGCCGAAGAAGCCAATCGTCTACTACGTGGATCCGAACACACCGGACCAGTGGAAGCCGTGGATTCGTCGCGCAATCAACGACTGGAAGCCGGCCTTCGAAGCTGCGGGCTTCCGCGATGGTATTGTCGCAATGGATGCGCCGGCGAACGATCCCGATTTCTTCCTGGAAGACATCCGGCACACGAGCATTCGCTGGCTGCCCAGCACCACGGAAAACGCAGTGGGTCCGCACGTGAGTGACCCACGCACCGGTGAAATCCTGAACGGTTCCGTGCGCATGTTCCAGAACGTGATCAACCTGAACCGCGACTGGTATTTCACGCAGGCCGCGGCGCTTGATCCGCGCGCCCGCGTGTTTCCGTTCCCGGATTCACTCACCGGCCGTCTGCTCGAATTCGTGGTCGCCCACGAAATCGGTCACACAATCGGCTTACAGCACGATCAGATCGGTTCGTCTACGTATCCGGCGGACTCGGTGCGCAGCCCGAGCTGGGTGCACAAGATGGGTCATTCGCCGTCCATCATGGACTACTCGCGCTACAACTATGTCGCGCAGCCCGAGGACAACATCGCGCTCGAGGACATCATCCCGCGCGTTGGTCCGTACGACAAGTGGGCAATCGGTTGGGGCTATCGCCCGATTCCGGGTGCACGCACGCCAGATCAGGAACGCCCGACGCTCGAGCAGTGGATTCTCGCGCAGGATAACACCCCGTGGTATCGCTTCTCGGCCAACAATGACTTCGGTGGCTACGGCACGCTGAACGAAGCCGTTGGCGATGCGAATCCAGTGTGGTCAACGACGCTGGGCTTCAAGAACATCCAGCGCGTGATGGGTTATGTGTCCGGTGCAGCTACGCTCAAGGGTGAGGACAACTCCGATCTCCTCGAGCTCTACAACCGCACGGTTGGCCAGTGGGCAACGGAAGCAGGTCACGTCGCCACGATGATCGGCGGCGGCACGGTGCAGTACAAGTCGGGCACGCAGTCTGGCCCGGTGTATGTCGCGCTGTCGAAGGCGCGTCAGGCAGAGGCCGTGAAGTTCATCAATGATCAGGTCTTCAAGACGCCAACGTATCTCATCCGTCCCGAGATCGGCGCACGTGTTGAGGCGGGTGGCATGATCAACCGCATCAACAACGCGCAGACCCGAGTGTTGGCGAGCGTCTTCAACGATGGCCGCATGAATCGCCTGCTCGAAGGCGAAGCCATCGCGACGAACAAGGCGAGCGTTTACACGCTGGGCAACCTGCTCGACGACACGCGTCGCGGTATCTGGTCAGAGATCTACGGCGGCCAGAGCATCGATGCGTTCCGTCGCGAGTTGCAGAGCGACTACCTCACGCAGATGGAGCGCAAGCTCAATCCGCCGCCGGTGAATCCAGCGCAGGTGCAGCAGGCGCAGCAGTTCGGCATCACGCTCGTCACGTTGAGCGACGATGCGAAGTCGCAGATTCGCGGCACGATGGTGCAGCTGCGCAGTGATTTGCGCGGTGCACGGGGTGGTGATCGTGCCACGCAGCTTCACGTGGCGGGAGCGATCAAGCGGATCGACGATATTCTCGATCCAAAGAAATAAGGGCAGTATCGCCGTCGTGAAAAGCAGTACGGAGTACCTGGTACTCGGTAGTTGAAACGTGAGTATCCAACGACGGAACGACGGAAGTACAGAAACGGAGGCCAAATTGGCCTCCGTTTCTTTTTGCTCTCATTACGAGCATCGTAGGTGGGCAGTAAGTTTCCGCTCCGCTTCTCCCCCTAGCGTCCCGTCATGCATCAAGAGCAACGCCTCAACGACGCGCTGGCTGGCCGCTACGTCATCATGCGCCAGCTCGGCGCCGGGGGCATGGCGACCGTCTACCTCGCGCAGGACATCAAGCACGATCGCGAGGTCGCCATCAAGGTGCTGCATCCGGAGCTCGCGGCGGCGCTCGGTGGAGACCGATTCCTCACTGAGATCAAGACCACGGCGCGACTTCAGCATCCGCACATCCTGCCGCTGCTCGACAGCGGCGACGCCGGCGGATTGTTGTTCTACGTCATGCCGTTCGTGGCGGGCGAAACGCTACGCGATCGCCTGGAGCGGGAACGACAGCTTCCCATCGATGACGCCGTGCGGATCGCCGGCGAAATCGCCGATGCGCTCGGTGCGGCACACGCCCAGGGAATCATTCACCGCGACGTGAAGCCGGAGAACATCCTGCTTCAGGGCGGGCACGCACTCGTCGCTGACTTCGGGATCGCACTGGCCGTGCAGCAGGCAGGCGGCGCGCGCATGACGCAGACCGGCCTTTCGCTCGGCACGCCGCAATACATGAGCCCCGAGCAGGCGCTCGGCGAAAAAACCATCGATGCCCGCGCGGACATTTATGCGCTCGGGGCCGTCACGTACGAGATGCTCGCAGGCGAACCGCCGTTCACGGGGCCGAGTGTGCAGGCGATCATCGCGCGCGTGATGAGTGAGGAGCCGCGCGGGCTCGCGTCGCAGCGGAAGTCGATACCACCGGGCGTCGAGTATGCTGTCATGCGCGCGCTGGAGAAATTGCCGGCAGATCGCATCGGAACGACGGCGGAATTCGTTGCCGCGATGCGATCGGATGCGCCGTTGACGTCGATGCGCAGTGCGGCCATACCGGTGCAGCGTCGTCGCGCGCGGACCAACGCCGCGCTCATTGCGCTTACTGTCGCGTCCATCGCGCTGGCAACGTGGGCGCTCACTCGGCCATCGCATGCGCCTGCGAGCGCGATGTTCGACGCGGCATTTCCTGACAGTGAGCCGCTGACGCTCGCGATGTCATCGGGCGGCACTGGCTTTGGCGCCGCGAAGAACAACTTCGCCATCGCGCCGGATGAGCAGTTCATCGTCTACACCGCGCAGCACAACGACTCGACAACGCTCTGGTATCGCAGTCTCGTCGACGCGTCGGCGCATGCGATACCGGGCACTGGCGGGGGAAACGCACCACGCATTTCGCCTGATGGCTCGCGACTCGCGTTCGTCGCCGGCAATCGCACGCTCGTTGTCCCGATTACTGGTGGCGAGCCGCGCCTGCTGATGGAAGGTGTGCCACCGGCATCGCTGCTGTGGGTATCGAATGCGCGACTGATGGCGTTGGACAACGACGGTTTCAATCTGGCTTGGCTGGATCCGGAAGTCGGTGTGGTCGAGAAGGTTCCACTACCCAGCAAGGCGCGATGCGTTGTCGTCCAGGCGATCATCGATGCAGGGCAGCTGGTCTGCGGATTCAACGAAGCGGCGTCGATCGTCGACCTGAAGACCGGCGCGGTCTGGCCGCTTCGCTTGCGCGCGTCTGACGGATCGGTTGGTGCAGCGGTGTCGGGCACCGCGTTCCGCCTGATTGGCGAGTATATGGTATACGCAGCCTTCGATGGGAGCCTGCGGGCAGCGCGCTATGATCACGTCGCGCACCTGATCGATCGGCCAGTGTCGCTCGGCATCAGCGTCGTGCGCGATCCCGTCGGCGTAGCGCACTTGGACGTGAGCGCGAACGGGACGCTTGGGTTTGTGCCCGCGTCCGCCGAAGCAGGCGGGCGCATGGTGGTGCTGCATGAGGGCGGCACGCCGGCGCCGCTGCCGATCGAACGTGCGGTGTTCAATCGTTTCGACCTGAGTAGGGATCGGCGCAATCTTGCAGCAGTCGTCACAACGCCGGACGGAGAGGAGTTGCGGATCTACGATTTGCGGAACGGGCGGCAGCAGACCTGGCTTCGTGCCGCCAGCATTGGCGCTCCGCTCTGGAGTCCGAGCGGTGATCGCATGCTGGTGCGAGTGGTCAACGGTGACAGGGGCGCATTCGTCATGGGCTCGCCCGGCACATCCTCTGCCCTCGATACGCTGATGCAGAGCGATCGTGTCGCACCGGTGCTGGACGCTGTGGACTTCTTCAGCGACACACTCGTTCTTGTACGCAACTCTTCATTTGGTGCCTATCGCATCGACCCATCGAAGCGTCCGCTGCGGGTCGATACGCTGTCGAACGATGCGATCTTTACCGTACTGTCGCCCGACGCGAAACACCTCGCGTGGCACTCGGATGTCACCAACCAGCTCGTCGTTGGCTCGTTTCCCCCCGCGGGCAAGCGGCAGGTGATCGCCGCAGGGGGTGTTGAACCGATGTGGCTCTCGAACACGGAGCTGCTCTATCGCTCGAACGTGACGTGGTACAAGGCACGGCTGGATGGATCGGGAGAGCTCACTGCGGCGCCAGCGCTGTGGGCGCGGGATACACGATTCCTGGATACACGCGGCTGGTCGAACCGGCCGTCGTGGGACGGCGGTATCATCTACTCGCAGAGCGGCGTGCCGGCCGATGCGCGGTATGTTCGATTCGTTCCCGATTTCGCCGCACGGGTGAAGGCCGCGGTGGACGCAGCGAAGAGAAACTAGACAATGACCGATCTCAGGGAACACGACGCCTGGTTTCGCAATGAATCCGCACGCGCCGTGAGGCGAATCGACGATGCTCTCATTTTGCATCCACTATCCGCGACGGCAGATCAGGACCGGCCATATACCGATCTCGCCCGCGGCTACGCGGTGGCGGGTCAGCCGGCGAAAGCGAGGGTGATGCTGGCGCAGTTCGCTTCCATCCAGGATACGGCCTACTATCGGAGCGAACTGCCTCGTGTCCATCGGGCACAGGGTGAGATCGTCCGAAAAGCCGACTTGAACGCTGACGGACATCCGGACAGCGCGGATCCACTCGACGTGCTCGTGAATCTGGGACGTGCGTTCGATCTCGCGAACATGCCCGACTCAGCGATCGTGGCGTTCGAGACGTACCTGAACACGCCGAGAAGGCAATCGCGCACTTCTCTGCGTTCGTCGAACTGTGGAAGAACGCTGATCCCGAGCTTCAGCCCGCAGTTGCCGAGGTCCGTCGCCGGCTGGCGCGGCTTCAGGCGAATTCCAAAACCTGACAACGACTCTTCATCAACGCGGGTTCAGCATGCGTCGTTCGTTCTGTGCTGCGGCAGCTCTCCTCGTGTCCTCGAGTGGACAGGCGAACGCGCAGACGATTTCGTACACCATGCGCTTTCCCAACACCGGCGCGCATATCGCCGAGGTAGAAGCGCGGATTCCAGCGCGCGGGAAGACGAGTCTGGATTTGATGCTCCCGGTGTGGTCGCCGGGCTACTACGTGCAGCAGGACTATGCGAAGAACGTGCAGTCGTTCGTCGCAACGTCGAATGCAGGAGCGACACTCACTGTCGACAAGCCAAAGCCCAACCACTGGGTCATTGCAACGGCAAATGCCGATACGGTGGTGCTCAGGTATTCGCTGGCGTGCACTAGCCGATTCATCACGGGTTGCTGGGTTGACTCGGCGTTTGCAGTGATCAATGGGCCGTCGGTGTTCATCACCGTGAACGAAGCGCACGCAACCACGAAGCGTCCGTACGACGTGCGACTCGAGCTGGCGCGTACGTGGCCGCGCTCCGTGTCGTCGCTCGATATTGTCGGGAGCGATTCAAATCACTATCGCGCTCCCGACTACGACACGTTCATCGACTCACCGATCATCGCGGGGGCGATCAGCGTTCACCCGTTCGACGTAGGCACCACGAAGCTCTACCTCGCGGACTTTGGCGCGCTCGGAGCGTGGGACGGCGCACGCACGGCGGACATCCTCAAGAAGATTGTCGCGGAGCATCGCACGTTCCTCGGCACCGAGCTGCCATTCAGGAAGTATGTGTTCCTGAATTCATTCCGCGGCGGCCAGGGTGGGCTCGAGCATCTCAACTCCACGCTGCTGTCATCGCGAGCGAGACCAACCGAGCCGCTCCCGGATCTGCGCTGGCTGAAGTACGTGAGCCACGAATTCTTTCACGCGATCAACGTCAAGCGTCTCAGGCCAATCGAGCTTGGACCATTCGACTATGAGAAGTTGCCAAGCACGCCGAGTTTGTGGATTTCGGAGGGGTTGACGACGTATTACGGCGATCTCGCTGTCGTCCGAGCCGGTGTTGGAACGCTCGATGACTATCTCGCGGGAATGTCGGCGTTCGTGAGGACTGTGCAGACGTCGCCGGGTCGTCTCGTGCAAACGCTGGAGCAGGCGTCTACCACATCAGGAACGACATCGAGCTCCGGAGTGGGCGGCAACCGGAACAACACGATTTCGTACTATGACAAGGGCCCGCTGGTCGGCTGGATACTCGACGCACGCATTCGCCGACTCACTGACGACAAGAAGAATCTCGATGATGTGATGCGACGGGCGATTGCGCGATACAGCGGAGCGCGCGGTTTTACGCCTGACGAGTTTGTCGCGGCCGCATCGCAAGTTGCGGGCAGCGACCTCTCGCAGCTGTTCCGCAAAATGCTCGCTACAACGGACGAGCTCGACTACAGTGAGGCCTTGGATTGGTTCGGGCTCGAGTTCTCCAAGACCGAAACCACGGATCCGGCGCGCGGGTGGGTGCTAGCGGTGCGACCCGACGCGACGACTGCACAGCGCAAGCATCTGCTGCAACTCGTAACGTCGGGACACTGATTGCATGCTAAAACACGGACGCCGCATCTCTTCTCTCCTCGCGCTCGTATTGTGCGCTGCCTCGGCAGACGCGCAGCAGCGCGTTGACATACTGATTCGAAACGGTTCCGTCATCGACGGCACCGGGGCTGAGGCGCGCCGAGCCGACGTTGGCATAACGGGCGACCGGATCACGTTTGTCGGCAATGGCGCGACAGTCACCGCGACGCGAACGATCGACGCGACCGGATTGATTGTCTCGCCCGGGTTTATCGATCCACATTCGCACACGGCGGGCGATCTCTCCAACGCGCAGCGGAAATCGAACCTTCCGTATCTAATGCAGGGGGTGACGACCGTCGTCACGAACAACGATGGAGGCGGCGGCGTCGAAATCGGCCGATTGTTGAACGGTTGGCGCACCAACGGCATCGGCACCAACGCAGCCGCATACATCGGTCAAGGCTCGGTGCGCGGAACCGTGATGGGCATGTCCGACGCAACGCCCAATGCCATGCAACTCGACTCGATGCGAAAGATCGTCGCGCGCGGCATGCGCGAAGGTGCCATCGGCATGTCGACGGGACTGTACTACGCGCCGGGAAGCTATTCGTCCACGGAAGAGGTCATCGAACTCGCCAAGGTCGCGGCGGCACATGGCGGACTCTATGACTCCCACATTCGTGATGAGAGTTCGTATACCATCGGCCTCATTGGTGCGGTGAACGAGGTCATTCGCATTGGACGCGAAGCGAACATGCCCGTCCACATCTCTCACATCAAGGCACTCGGCGCCGATGTATGGGGGCAGAGCGACACCGTCATCACACTCATGAAGCAGGCGCGCGCCGCCGGCATCGACATCACGGCGAGCCAATATCCATATACGGCATCGGGCACTGCAGTCGGCGCATCACTGCTGCCGCGCTGGGCCGAAGTTGGCGGGCGCGATTCCTTGGCAGCACGTGTCAAGGATCCGGTGATACATGCAAGGCTCGCCGCAGACATGACGGAGAACATGCGCCGTCGCGGCGGCGCGAGCACGTTGCTCATCACCGGCGGTCGCGACATGGCCATTCGTGGCAAGCGGCTCGATGAGGTCGCCACGGCGTGGAACACGACACCAATTGAAGCGGCGATGACAATCATCCTCAATGGGGATGCATCGGTAGCGTCGTTCAACATGACGGAAGAGGACATCGCGAAGTTCATGCGACAGGACTTCATCACCACAGATTCGGACGGCAGCGACGGGCATCCGCGAAAGTACGGAACGTTCCCGCGCCTCATTCGCGAGTACGTACAGCAACGGCACGTTCTCACGCTGCCGCAGGCCATCCATCGCAGTTCGCTCGCCTCCGCCCAGATGCTCGGCTTCAAGGATCGTGGAGAAATTGCTCCGGGGCGTTTCGCCGACGTCATTCTGTTCGACCTGGCACGCGTTACCGATAACGCGACGTACGAGCAGGCAACGTTGCTCGCATCCGGCATGCAATTCGTCATTGTGAACGGCGTTGTTGCAGTTGACGGCGGTACTTACTCAGGCGCCACCTCGGGTCGGGTGCTGGCCCGCGAAGTACGCCGGTAGCGCGTCGTCACACACGCGCGAATCGCTATCTTGTAGAGTCGTCAGTAGACGGATCCCAACTCACGGAATCAACGCCCAATGGCAAACCCCTTGGCCGAAGTCCTCGATGCTGCCAAGCTCGCATTTCCCGCTGCGGCCGCAGGCATCACACTCGGCGCGATTGTTCATGAAGGTGGGTGCGACCCCAATCCACTGGCGCGGGTTCCGCTCGCGATGTTGACCCGTCACGGGCTCATTGCTGGCGCGACAGGCACTGGAAAGACGAAGACGCTTCAGCTCATGGCGGAGCAGTTGTCGGCGGCGGGTGTCCCGGTGTTTGTGGCGGACGTAAAGGGCGACGTCTCTGGTCTCGCGGTTGCTGGCGAGTCGTCGCCGCGAGTGACGCAGCGTGCAACCGACACGGGCTATTCCTGGAAATCGACTGCATTTCCCATCGAGCTGCTGAGCCTTACCGGCGCGCTTGGTGCGCAGCTTCGCGCAACAGTGTCGTCATTTGGTCCGTTGCTCCTCGCGAAGGTGCTCGATCTCAACGAGACGCAGACGTCCGTGCTCTCGATGGTGTTCAAGTACGCGGACGATCACGGATTGCTGCTGCTCGACTTCAGTGATTTGCGTGCAGTGCTCCAGCACCTGTCTGGTGACGGTGCGGCTGAGCTGACGGACTACGGTGGCATGTCGAAGCAGACCGTTGGCGTGCTGCTGCGTGAGATGGTTGAGCTCGAGCAGCAGGGCGCCGGTGTCTTCTTTGGGGAGCCGGAATTTGATCTCACCGACTTGATGCACACAACGAACGATGGTCGTGGTGTGATTAGCGTGCTCGAATTGAAGGACGTGCAGGACAAGCCCGCGTTGTGGTCAACGTTCATGATGTGGATGTTGGCGCGGCTCTACAACACGCTTCCCGAAGCGGGCGATCTCGACAAGCCGAAGCTCGTGTTCTTCTTCGACGAAGC
>JBBQHJ010000102.1:0-13350 GCA_038323865.1 Gemmatimonadales bacterium | reverse complement strand
GGCTCGAGCTACGGGAAGGACATTTTGGACAACGGCTGGAACGCAGACGGCTATGCCGATCTCGTCATCAAGCCGCTCGTGAACCTGCGCGTCAGCTTCGGCCCCTACTACTCGCGCAGCATCGAGCCGACGCAGTTCGTCACCACGTTCACGGATCCGACCAACACGGTGTTTGGCGGGCAACGCAACGTGTTCGCGCGCATCGATCAGCATTCGTTCTCCATGAACACGCGCGTCAATGCGACGTTCACGCCGAATCTCACGCTCGAACTCTTTGCCCAGCCCTTCCTCGCGAGCGGCGAGTACGACGAGTTCAAGCAGTATGTCGCTCCGCGCAGCAGCGATGTGGCGAACTACGGCACGCAGGTCGGCACGCTGACGACAGCAAAGGATTCCAAGGGTTCGATCACGAATTACCACATTGATCCCGATGGCGCAGGACCGGCCGCGGCGTTCGATGTCGGCAATCCTGATTTCAACGTGCGTTCGCTGCGCGGCACGGCTGTGCTGCGTTGGGAGTATCGCCCAGGCTCCACGGTGTTCTTCGTGTGGACGCAGCAGCGCAGCGGCGCGGAAGCATACGGCGACTTCGATTTCGTTCGCGACAAGTCGGCGCTCTTCCGCGATCGCCCGGTGAACGTGTTTCAGATCAAGGCGTCGTACTGGCTCGGTATGTAGTTCTGATTGGGGTGGAGGCCGGGTTTGCAGGTTGCGGTTCGTGCGAAACGGCGTTGCATGGTTGCGGAGTCGATGTGGGGATCAACCGTGTGATGTCCGTCAGTGCGTCCGCAGCCTGTAAGCCCGGTTTCCTCTTTTCTCCAAGTGACCAGGTCAGCTGCGAGAAGGTTGAACCAGTATGCGCCGTCTCTCCGTATTGCTCCTGATGCTTGCGACATCGTGCTCATCGGTCTTGTCACCCGGGAAGTCTGTTGACGTCCGCTTTCGGAACGGCACGCCGTCAATGCTCTCGAATGTTGTTCTGGTGTGGCCTGGCGGGCAGATGAGAGCGGCGTCACTCGCCCCTGGCGTCACATCGGACTACGAAGGTCACGAAGGCGCGTACCGCTATGGTGCGCTCGATGTCACGATCAATGGCTCCGTCCGGCATCTTCAGCCGATCGACTACGTCGGTGAATCGCCCCTTCAGTCCGGCCGATACACGTATGTCATCGTGGTGCCGCAGGCCGGTCCTTTGTCGATCGACCTCCAGCTCGTCCGGGAACCCTAGTCCGTTCGAGTAGAGCTGGCGCAGTTCCACACGAGTTGTTGAGATAGACACCACCGAATCTCACAACATCACCGATGCGCAGGCTCTGAACCCGATTGACATCGGCGCGCGCCGGCTTGTACGGCAGCGAAACCGTGATCAGGACGTTCGAATTGGCGTCGATCTGGAACAGACCGTTCTGGGTGCCGCGGCAACAGAGGCAACTCGGACGCCGATAGCGCTGGACGCGTCGCGCACCGGTGTGCAGAATGCAGCGCACAGTTCGCCAACTTCCCACTACCCCGACCCGAGCCAATGCGCACAACCGCCAGCGCAATCGTCCTCAGCGTGCTCCTGACGGCGTGCGCCACGAGCACCGCACGTGCTCCAGAATTCATCAACCCGCCCACACCCGGGCCGGCGCGCCCGTTCTCGACCGCGGTACGCGCGAATGGATTCCTGATCCTCTCCGGACAGATCGGAACGGACAGCACCGGAAAGGTCGCCGCCGGCGGCATTCGCGCCGAAACGCGCCAGACCATGGAGAACATCAAGGCCGCGCTTGCGAAGAATGGATCGTCGATCGAGCGCGTGGTGAAGTGCACGGTCTTCATGGCCGACATGAAGGAGTGGGCCACGATGAACGAGGTCTACGTCACCTTCTTCGAACCCGGCCGGCGTCCCGCGAGATCAGCGATGGGCGCGAATGGACTCGCGCTCGACGCACGCGTCGAAATCGAGTGTCTGGCGGTCGATGGGTAAGGCGCGACTCGAAGCGTTCAGCGATGGCGTGATCGCGATCATCATCACGATCATGGTGCTCGAGCTCAAGGTGCCACACGGCAGCGAGCTCTCGGATCTGTCGTCGCTGGCGCCGGTATTCGCGAGCTACGTGTTGAGTTTCGTGTACATCGGCATCTACTGGAGCAATCATCATCACCTGCTGCACGTCACGCACAAGGTGGACGGCGGCATCCTGTGGGCAAACCTGCATCTCCTGTTCTGGCTCTCGCTCGTTCCGTTCACCACCGCGTGGATGGGCGAAAACCATTTCACGAAATGGCCGTCGGCCGTGTACGGCGTGAACCTCATCATGGCCGCCATCGGATACACGATTCTCGTGCGAAGCATTCTGCACGTCCATGGCAGCGATTCCCTCGTCGCACGCGCCATCGGGGATGATCGCAAGGGCAGTATCTCCCTCGCCCTCTATGCGGTCGGCATTGGTGGGGCCTTCGTCCATCAGGGCATCGCCTTCGCCATGTATATCGCCGTGGCGCTCATCTGGTTGGTACCGGATCGTCGAATTTCAAGGGTCATTGAGCACCACACGCCGCCGGCCAAGGTCGATTAGCTTTCGCGCTCGCGGAGCGCCGTTGCCTGGCTCCCTCCTTGCACCCCTGCCGGCCCCATGACTGATGTACCTCTCGAGATGACCGCCGAACATCCGGTAGAGCACACCATCACCGGCGACGTGCGGACGCACGAGAAGTTTCATTCACGTTTTCTCGAGCCCGATCGCACCATCATCGTCTATCTCCCGCCGGGCTATTCCGACGAGAGCGGCGAGCGCTATCCAGTGCTCTATCTGCACGATGGTCAGAACGTGTTCGACCGCGCTACGTCGTTTGGCGACGAGTGGCATGCCGACGAACTCGCGCAGGAACTCATCACCAACGGTGAGATCGCGCCGGTCATCATCGTCGGCATTTACAACGCCGGTGACCACCGCATCGACGAGTACACACCGACAGTCGCCAAGGCCAAAGCAGTGAAGGGACGCGGCGGGCACGCCGACGAATACGGCCAGATGCTCGTTGAGGAGCTCAAACCATTCATCGACCGGACGTACAAGACCCTGCCCAGCGCAGCGAGCACCGCGCTTGGCGGATCATCACTCGGTGGCTTGGTCACCATGCATCTCGGCTTGCGCTATCCCACTGTGTTCAGTCGCCTGGCGGTGCTGTCGCCGTCCGTGTGGTGGGACAACAAGGTGTTGCTCAAGGAAGTCGAGGCCATTCCACACAAGCTCGCCGAGCGTATCTGGCTCGACGCCGGCACCGCGGAAGGTGCCGAGACGATCAGGAATGCCCGTGCGCTCCGTGATGCGCTGGTGGCGAAGGGATGGATCGAGGGCCAGGACCTCCACTATCTCGAAGCGCAGGGCGGCGAGCACAACGAGCAAAGCTGGGGCGCGCGATTCGGCGATGTCCTCAGGTTCCTCTTTCCGGTGAACTGAGTTCCCATGCACCGTGAGCACGTCCGCTGGTTCAGCCCGCGCCTCGAGCGCGACATGGATCTCCTCATCTTCGGTCACGCGGGCGCACGCGTCCTCGTCTTCCCGAGCTCGATGGGAAAATTCTTCGAGTGGGAAGATCAGGGAATGATTCGCGCGCTCTCACACCAGTTGGAGCAGGGATGGATTCAGCTCTACTGCGTGGACAGTGTCGATTCCGACAGCTGGTATGCCAAGCGGAAGCATCCCGCCGAACGCGCAGCGTATCACGGCCGGTATGACGCGTACATTCACGACGAAGTACTGCCGCTCACGCAGAGTCGGAACGGCAATCCATACTTGATGACAACCGGCGCGAGCTTCGGCGCAATCCACGCGCTGAGCATTGCACTGCGGTATCCGCACCTGGTGAGTCGTGCAATTGGACTCAGCGGCGTGTACGACATCCGCGAGGTCATCGACGGGTACACGGACCAGTATGTCTATCCGTACAATCCCGCCGAGTTCATTCTCGGTGAGAATGACCAGCAGCGTCTCGAGGCCATGAAGCGCATGGACATCATTCTCGCGATTGGTCGCGACGATCGTCTGCGCGGGAACAATGAATACTTCTCGGGCCGTTTGTGGTCGAAGGGTGTGTGGAATGCGCTGCGAATCTGGGACGGCTGGAACCACGATTGGCCGTACTGGCAGCAAATGATCAACACATACATCGATGGCAGTGCATAGTGGTTACGAGAGCTCTGCCAGCCCGCTGCGCTGACAGCCCGCATCGGCGGCTCCGCCGCCTCGCTGTCGGCCCGCACCTGCGGTGCTGTCAGCTGACAGTGAGCGAAGCGAAACGGGCTGACAGTTGAGCGAAGCGAAACGGGCTGACAGTGAGCGCAAGCGAACGGGCTGACAGTGGCGTAGCACACGGGCCACAAAAAGGAGTCTCAATGCTGAACGGCACTCTGAAAGTCGGGTTGATTGTCGGACGCGAATGGAGCTTTCCTCCGGCCTTTATCGAGGAAGTTGCCAAGCGCAACGCGGGCGTCGAGGTCGAGTTCGTGAAGCTCGGCGGAACGTCCATGGACGAACCGGTGCCGTACGCGGTGCTCGTCGATCGCATCTCGCATGAGGTGCCGTATTACCGGACGTACCTCAAGCACGCGATGCTCCAGGGCGTCACCGTCGTGAACAATCCATTCATGTGGACGTCCGACGACAAGCTCTTCGACGCATCGCTCGCCACAAAGCTCGGCGTCGCCCATCCAAAAACGATCGCGCTGCCGAATCGCGACTACGTGCCGGGCATCAAGCACGACGAGAGCCTGCGCAATCTCCAGTATCCCCTCGATTGGGATGCGATCATTTCGCACATCGGCATGCCGTGCATCCTGAAAGACGCGAACGGCGGCGGATGGAAGGAAGTGTACGTCTGCCGGTCGAAAGAAGAGCTCATCGAGAACTACAACACGTCCGGCCTGCTCACGATGATCGTGCAGGAGTTCATCGAGTGGGATGCCTTCGTGCGCTGCATGGTGCTGGGCCAGAAGGATGTGCTCGTGATGAAGTACGATCCCAAGAACCGCTGCTACGTGCCGGAAGAGGATCACTTGCCGGCCGATTTGGAAGCGCGCGTCAAGAAGGATTGCATCACGCTCATGCGCGCACTCGGCTACGACATGTGCTCGGCGGAATTCGCCATTCGTGATGGTGTGCCGTACGCCATCGACTTCATGAATCCGGCGCCGGACATGGATATCAACTCACTCACGCCGAGCTACTTCGAGTGGGTACTCACGCACATGGCCGATCTCGTGATCCGTCTCGCGAAGGCCAACAAGCAGCAGCGCGATCCAGCGAAGGGCGAGTATCTGCTCGGCCGGCGCGAGTTGTCATCCTGAGCGCAGCGAAGGATCTGCTTCTAAATGCTCCAAGACGGCATCGACCTCTATCACGAGCTTCTCACCGATGACATGGGCGGTGAGATGCAACGCCAGCTCGACGACCAGCTCCGACAACGCGGGCTGTTCTTCGGCGATCGCGCGCTCTGCACCGTGCTGCGTCCGCGATTCATGTCGCCGACACAGTATCGCTTTCTTCAGAAACGCGGCGCGTCGATCCTTTGCGCCTTCCGCGCCGCGCACCGTGCGGCCCTCGAGAATCGCGATATTCTCGAGCAGTTTCGCCTGGCCGATTGGGAGCGCGATCTCGCACCGGTGAATCCAGGCTTCCGCGATTCGAGTCCGGTGTCGCGGCTCGACGCATTCTTCGTTACGGACGCCGGCGGAATGCGCTTCACGGAATACAACGCCGAGACACCGGCCGGTGGCGCGTACAACGATGTGTTGACGGAAGTGTTCTTCGGCCTGCCCGTCATGCGCGAATTCCTGCGCGGTTGGGACGCCCGTCCATTGCCCGCGCGACACAACGTGCTGCACGCCTTGCTCGACGCCTTCGCACAATGGTCGGGGCGTCGCGACCGGCCGGCCATCACGATCGTGGATTGGTCGGATGTCCCCACGCAGAGCGAATTCACGCTCTTTCGCCAGTATTTCATCCGGCAGGGCATTCCGTGTTCCATCATCGATCCCGGCGAAGTCACGTACGACAACGGTGAGCTCCGCGGACCGGACGGAAAGATCGAGTTGATCTACAAGCGCGTGTTGTTGCACGAACTGGTGGAGCGCGGCGGAATCAATCACCCCATCCTGCGCGCGTATCGCGACGGTAAGGTGTGCCTCGTGAATCCTCCCGCATGCAAACTGCTGCACAAGAAGGCGAGCCTCGCCGTGTTGAGCGACGAGCGCAACGCGCATGTGTTCGATGGCGACATGCAGGAGGCGATCGATCTTTCCATACCATGGACGCGTGTCGTCGAAGAACGAAAGACGATGTTCAACGGCGAATCAGTCGATCTGCTCGAGCACATCGCCAACCATCGTGAGCAGCTCGTCCTCAAACCCAACGACGACTACGGCGGCAAGGGCATCGTACTCGGCTGGGAGGTCGACGATGCCGCGTGGACGGCGGCAATCAAGACTGCACTGCGCGATCCATACATCGTGCAGCAGCGGATCGAGCTACCGAAGGAAGTCTTTCCGAGCTTTGCCGAGGGCAAGGTGCACTTCATCGAACGAATGGTGGATACCGCCCCGTATGTCGCCTATGGCGATCACGTCGATGGCGTGTTGACGCGCCTCGGTACGGCGTCCCTATTGAACGTGACCTCGGGTGGCGGTTCGCAGACGCCGACGTTCATTGCCGAGAAACGATGAAGGCTGACAACCACGCACGTAGACGAGCACAGATTGGACGCAGATGAACACCGAGATCACTACTATTTGAATTGCAGTGATAAAAGCAGGAGACCGCAGTTCAAGAGGTATCTACGTTCATCTGCGTTACATCTGCGCCCATCTGCGTGCGTAGTCCAATGAGAGGATTCAACGGATGAAGGCTCCATCCCTCACTCTGGGAATCGAAGAGGAGTATCAGATCATCGACCCCGAGACCCGGGAGCTCCGCTCGTACATCACGGAGATCCTGTCCGGCGACTCGATAATTCTCGACGAAGTGAAGCCCGAACTGCACCAGTCCATGGTGGAGATCGGCTCCAAGGTCTGCCGCACTCCGCAGGATGTGCGCGGCGAGCTCGTTCGTCTCCGCGGCCTGGTGATGGACCTCGCCGCACGCAGCGGGCTCGTGATCGCCGCCGCCGGCACGCATCCATTCTCGCTCTGGACGAAACAGGAAATCACGCCGCTCGAACGCTACGCCGGTGTGAAGCAGGATCTCCAGGATCTCGCGCAGCAGCTCCTCATCTTCGGCACACACATTCACGTCGGCATCGAGGACAAGGACTTCCTCATCGAAGCCATGAATGTGTCGCGCTACTTGCTGCCGCACGTGCTCGCACTTTCCACGTCGTCGCCATTCTGGCAGGGCCGACGCACCGGATTGAAGTCGTATCGCTCGATCATCTTCCGCAACTTTCCGCGCACCGGCGTACCACCGATTCTCCGTTCGAACGCTGAATACGAGGAAGTACTCGGCACACTCGTTCGCACCGGCTCAATTCCCGACGGCTCGAAAATCTGGTGGGACGCCCGACCACATCACGCCTATCCGACGCTCGAATTCCGCGTGTGCGACGTCTGCACGCGTGTGGAAGAAGCCGTGTGTATCGCCGCAATTCTTCAGGCGATCGTCGCGAAAATCTGGAAGCTGCGCCGCGACAACCTGACCTTCCGGCTCTACCCGCAGTCGCTCATTGACGAGAACAAGTGGCGCGCCGTGCGCTTCGGCATCGACGGCAAGTTGATCGACTTCGGACGCGAGCAGGAACAACCCGCGCGGGAGCTGATCACCGAAATGCTCGAGTGGTTTGTGGACGACGTCGTCGACGAACTTGGCAGCCGTCGCGAAGTCGAGTATGCATTCCAGATCATGCGCGGCGGCACGAGCGCAGACCGGCAACTCGCCGTGTACGAAGAATCACGCGACTTGCGTACAGTCGTCGATCGTCTGGTGTCGGAGACAGCCGAAGGCGTGCGTCCCGAGATCGCCGCAACCTTTGCGTCACGCGTAGCAACCGGAACGGCGCACCGCGCCGTGCACAGCGGCGACACGCCGTCCGCATCACACATGGGAGTTTCGTAGAATCGTGTCATCACGTCAGCACACACGTCCCGTCGTCGGCATCCCGACGCAGACGCTCCAGAGCCTCGGCGGCATTTCCGAAAAGATTCCGCCGTCGTGGGTCATGAGCCAGCGCTACATCAACACGCTTGCCGCCGCCGGCGCGATTCCGTGGATGATTCCCCTCGTCGATGAAGACACGCTCCGCGGCGTATACAACGAGCTCGATGCGGTGTTTCTTCCCGGCGGTGCGGACATCGATCCGCTCACGTATGGCGCCGAGCCGCATCCGTTGTGCGACAAGACGGACCGCGAGCGTGATCGCGTGGAAGTCTCACTCGCCAAATGGGCACTCGAAGAGAACAAGCCAGTGCTTGGCGTATGTCGTGGCATGCAGCTCATCAACATCGCTGCCGGCGGCACGCTCTATCAGGATCTCGCCTCAGAGCTACCCGGATCCATCAAGCACGACTACTTCCCCTTCGGCGCCCAAAACTACGCACGCGACTTTCTCGCGCATGACGTGAACGTCAACGCGGGGAGCCGGCTCGCCGAGATTGTTGGTTCAGGCTCGGTGAAGGTGAACAGCATGCACCACCAGGGCGTGCGTGAACTCGGCGCTGGTCTCGTCGTTACTGCCGAGGCACCGGATGGACTCATCGAGGCCATCGAAGGCGCAGACGATTCCTATCTCGTGGCGGTGCAGTGGCATCCCGAAGCACTCACGGACAGTGAAGAGCGCTCGCGCAAGCTGTTCACCGATTTCATCGACGCAGGCGCGGCGTACAGGCGCTCGCGCTAGCACGTGCGCTACGTCGCGCTCCTCCGCGCCATCAACGTCGGCGGACACCTCGTAAAGATGGACCGCCTTCGCGGCCTGTTCGAAGAGCTCGAGCTCGCCGACGTGGAGACGTTTATCGCCAGCGGCAATGTGACCTTCCAGTCGCGCGCATCCGAGGCGCCACTCGAAAAGAAGATCGAGAAGCACCTCGAAGCGGCACTTGGTTACGACGTCGAGACCTTCATTCGCCCGGTGACAGAGCTTCCCGCGATTATCGCCGCGCAGCCATTTGCGTCGAAGGAAGAAAAAGCCCACGGCCTGTACGTGGGCTTTCTCAAATCCGAACCGACAAGGGAGCAGCGCGACCAGCTTGCCGCGCTCTCCAGCCCCCAAACGGAATTCTACGTGGGCGGTCGCGAATTCTACTGGCTTTCGCACATCTCCATGGCCGACACGCCCGTTACGGGCAAACAGATCGAGCGTGCCATCGGCCGCACCACGATGCGCAGCATCGTCTCCCTGAGGAAACTCGCTAAGAAAGTGGGCGTCAGGGCTTGAGCGCAGAGCGGAGAATCACTCCGTCCAAGCGTTCCGTCGGCTTTACACCAACCAGCTCAGCGAGCGTCGGCGCGAGATCGACCGTGCGAACGAACTCGCTGTGCTTGCCCGCCGCCACGCCCGCGCCATAGAACACGAGCGGCACGTTGGAGTCGTAGTCATAGGGCGATCCGTGCGACGCCACGATCGTGCCCCACAAACTGTATGGCGTGAGCGTGATCAGGAGATCGATCGGTGCGTTCGCCGGGAACTGGTGACTCCATCGCCGCGCGATGGGATCAGTCGCGGTGTCAGCGAAAAGCTTCTTGAACCAGTCCACACGAGCGACACCGTTGATGCCGCGTACCGCTGCCGCAAACACGGTGAGCACCGAGTCGGCGTTCACATTCGCTACGCTGAACATCGCGCGATCGGCCGACACGATCTGCACGTCGATGTCGATTGCCGTGGTGTCTACCTTGGCCGCGCGAAGGCCGGCCCGCAGCGCCGGCAGCACGGAACGCAACGAGACACGCGTCGGCAGCGGCATGATATCCGTCTTGAGCTCGGGAATTGTTCCCGCGCCATGATCGCCAGAGAGCGCGAGCACGATTGTGGACGGATCACGCAGCTTATACAACGAATCGAGGAACGCGCCGAGGGAGCGGTCAACGCGCAACAGTTGATCGTGAATCTCGCGTGAGTCCGGACCGTACCGGTGTCCCACGTAGTCCGTCCCCGACAGTGAGATGGAGAGCACGTCGGTGGTCGGTCCCTTGCCGAGTGACATCGACTGCACGCCGTGGAGTGCAAACGAGAGAATCATCTCATCGATAAACGGCGTTCCGCGGATGGCACCCGCGGCCAGCAGCGAATCCTCGGGAATGTCGTGCGGGAAGGTGAAGAACGTCCCGCTGCCCTCGACAGGAACACTGTCCTTCTCCGGGTACGCACTCTCCGGCAGCAACAGATCCCAACTTTTCCCCGCATAGTGCATCGGCAGGTGGCGCGCGTTCCACGCGCTCGCCCATGACGGCAATGTATCGCGGTAGTACTTGCTCGTGGTGAAGCGGCCGTCCGGCGAATACCAATACACACTATTCCTGGACTTGCCGATCGGAAGAATGGCGGCGCGATCCTTCGCCGACACAGAGAGAGCGCGCGATGCCGCATCCTTGGTGTGCACCCAGTCCACCAGCGTGGTGCCCATGAACCGGTGCGGCGATGCGCCGGCTCCAAGGCCGCCCGCAATCAGCGGCGACATCTCGTCCTCAACGCCAACGCGATTCATCGTGATGCCCGTGGATCGCGGAAAACGGCCCGCAAGCAGCGTGGCATGACCAGGCGCCGTCTCCGTGATGGCATGGTCATGGTGCGCGTTTGTGTACCACGCACCGCCTTTCGAGATTCGCGCCAGTCCGCCGGTGTACTGCGAGCCGAAGCGCTCGAGATAGTCGCCGCGGAACTGGTCAATGGCAATGAGCACCACGAGCGTGGGCGTTCGCGGGGCAGTGGCCTGCCCAGCAAGCGAAACAGCCAGCAGGGGGAGCGCGGCAGACGCGCGGAGCAGTGATCGAATCATGCGGAAAATGTGACGACCCGATGCGCTCGTCGGCAAGCATGGCGCGATGGCGCGGTTGTCACGATAATTGTGCGTGTTCTCACCGGAGATTTGATGGGCAAGGGTGCCATGCAGCCGAAGGACTCGACGCGCAACGTTGTTCTGCGGGCCGTGCTTTACTACGCCGTGCTTATCTCGGCCTCTGTCCTCGTATGGGGCGTACTCCCGCGATCGGGCGTTGTTCCGCCTTCATCGCTCGATGCCCTCTTTGGCGGCGGGCCGGTGCCAAGCAAGAATGCGCCGCCACCGCTCGACGAGGTCAGCCTCGCCATCACGGTCGCGGTCGCAATGCTCGGCGCGGTCCTCCTCGCCCTACCCGTGTCGTGGGTCTACCTGCTCACGCGCGCAAAGCGCGGGTATCAGCAGTCGGTGGTACAGTTGCTCATCATCCTGCCCGTGGTAGTGAGCGGTATCGTGTTGCTCGTGAAGTACAGCGTCACCCTCGCCTTTTCACTCGCCGGAATCGTAGCGGCGGTTCGTTTCCGCAATACGCTCGAAGACAGCAAGGATGCCGTCTACGTTTTTCTTGCTACCGCCATCGGTCTTGCGGCGGCTGTCAACCTCCCGGTTGCGCTCGTGATCTCCGCCGGCTTCAATGCGATCGCACTGATCCTCTGGTACACGGATTTCGGCAGTGCTCCGGTGGAGCTCGACGGTCATATTGCCGAACGGCGCCTCAAGCGCGCGCGCCAACTCGCGCGGACGGGAACCTTCGTGGCTCGCATCGACGACGAAGTGTTCCGCAACATGACGCGCGATCAACTCGAAGGCGTCGCCGAGCGCGCATGGCGCCGCGCACATTCGAGTGACGACGACGGACCTCCGTCGACGGATGAACTCTGCATTCGCCTGCGTACCGCCGATCTCGCCGGCATGCGCGCGAAGATTGAACCAAAGCTCGAGGACTACACCAAGCGCTGGCGCATTGGAACGGTCACCGCGCAGGACGGGGTGGATGTCGTCGAATACTTCGTGCAGCTCAAGAAGAAAACACCACCGGAAGAACTCCTTTCGCTCATGCGCGCCGCCGGCCAGCCGTCGGTCATCGACGCACAGCTCACGTAATACGCACCGCATGAACTTCTCATTCCGCATCACTGCGGGCCTTTCGCTCGCGCTGGCCACACTCGCGCAAGCGCAACAGCCAGCAACAGCAAAGCCACCGAAGCCGGCGAAGGATTCGTTTCCCGTTCCGCGCCTGTTCCGCAGCGAGACTCCGCTGGCGGTCACGCTCAAGGCGAACTATTCGCGGCTCAAGAAGGACAGGGACGACAAGGCGCCGTATCGCGACGCCGTCGTTTCCTACCTTGGCGACAGCGGAAAGACGATCACGATTCCGCTCAAGGTGAAGACACACGGCATCTGGCGCCTCAATCATTGCGACATTCCGCCACTCCGCTGGAACTTCGCGGGCAAGGACACCAAGGGGACCGTCTTCCATGACGTCGACAAGCCCAAGGTAACAAACGCCTGCCGCGATATTGATCGCTACGAGCAATACGTCCTGCAGGAAGCGCAGCTCTATCGCATTTATCAACTGCTCACGCCGCAGAGTCACCGTGTTCGCGTGCTGCGCATCAGCTACGTCGATAGCGCTTCCGGAAAGACGGAGCAGATGCGATACGCATTCGCATTCGAAGACCCGGACCAACTCGCCGAGCGGCTTCATGGCAAGCTGGCCAAGGTGAAGGGCGCCACGGCCGGTGACCTCGACCCCGAGGCAGGCTCGCTCGTCTACCTGTTTGAATACCTGATCGGCAACACGGATTTCTCGTTCAACGGCCTGCACAACGGCGAACTGGTGGGCCGCCCCGACGGTTCGCCGCACATCCCAATCGCCTACGACTTTGATTTTTCGGGTGCCGTGAACGCGGTGTACGCAACGCCCGATCCCAAGCTGCCGATTCGCAAGGTGCGCGAGCGCCTCTTCCGCGGATACTGCGCCTTCAACGATGACTACCCCGCGGCGATTGCGCGCATGAACGAGAAGAAGGCCGCGATCTACGCGCTGTACCACGACGAGATCGGCAAGCTCATGGACGAGCGCATCGTCAACGAGACGCTCAGGTATTTCGATGAGTTCTACGATTCGATCAAGAGCGTGGACGTCGCGAAGCGGGATGTCTTGAGCGGATGCCAGGGACAGCGCTGAGTGATTCGTTGACTCTCGTTGGCGCGTCCATGCTGCATCTTCTCACGCCTGAGCTGAGCCTCGTCGCATTTCAGCGACGCGTGCTCGCGCTCGCGCAGGACCCGCGCACTCCGTTGCGCGAGCGACTGCGCTTCCTCAGCATCGTCAGCAGCAACATCGATGAGCTGTACATGGTGCGCATGCCGGAGTT
>JBBQHJ010000101.1:0-13441 GCA_038323865.1 Gemmatimonadales bacterium | reverse complement strand
CACCGTCCTCAAAATCGACAAGGTCGGCGGCTCCGGTCAGCTCCAGTTCCTGCATGACAATGCGGTGATCACCGTGCGCGACGCCGCGTGGCTGATGACTACCCTCTCCGACAACACGGCGACCAATCTGCTGCTGGACCGAATCATCATCCGTCGCGTATGGGACAAAATGGAAAAGCTCGGCCTCATGCACACCAAGGTGCACAGCAAGAGTTTTCTCCGAAACTCGAGCGTCGCCATGGACAGCTCCGTGAAGTACGGACTGGGCGTCACCACGCCGAATGAAATGGCGTCGCTGTTCGCGCTGATGTCCGATGGAAAGGCCGTAAGCCCGAAAGCCGACAGTGCGATGCTCGACTTCCTCGCGCACAACGAAGACGACGGAAAGGTCAATCGCTTTGTCTATGGCCTCTCGGTTCCGCACAAGACCGGTGACACCGATCAAGTGCGCGCCGACTGCGGGCTCTTTCCACTCCAGTCGCGCGTAGCGTATTGCGTGCTCACGAAAGAGAATCAGGACAAGCGCTACAACATCGACAACGAAGCCCACGTGATGATGGCGTACATGGGTCAGGCCATTACCCAGGCATGGCCGCGAAAAGCACAGCCGGCGAGCGCGCCCTGAGCGCCCGTCCCTTTGTCGCCCTGGAAAGCTCCGTGCTGGCACAGGGGCTTCCCATTCCATCCAATCGCGATGCTGCCGAGCGGATGGTGCGTGCCGTCGGAAGAACTGGAGCAATTCCCCGCATTACCGCCGTGGTCCGCGGGCAGATCACGGCAGACCTTGGTGGCGACGACCTCGAGCGATTCCTCGCGCGCGACGGCGTGCGAAAGGTCGGCTCGCGGGACATTCCTGTGGCCTGCGCGCAGAATGCCGACGGTGCAACGACAGTCTCAGGTACGCTGGCCATTGCGGGCCGATTGGGCATTCACGTTTTCGCCACCGGTGGTATAGGCGGGGTGCATCGGGATGCCCCGTTCGACGAATCCGCTGACCTCGTAGAGCTGGCCCGCACGCCGATGGTCGTCGTCTGCGCCGGCGCAAAGTCCATACTCGACCTCCCGGCCACCCTCGAACGCCTCGAGACACTCGGCGTCACCGTTGTCGGCTACCAAACCGACGAGCTCCCCGGATTCTTCACACGAACCACCGGTCTCAAGCTCAACGCTCGCGCCGAGAACCCGGAGGAGATAGCGCGGATATATCGGGCAGGGCGGGAGCTCGGGCGCAATCAGGCAACCCTGGTCGTTCAGCCACCGCCGGAAGATGTCGCTCTCCCCGCCGATCTCGTCGATGATGCGGTGTTGCGCGCGCTGGCCGATGCACGTCGAAAGGGTATCAGCGGCGCAGCAACCACTCCGTTTCTACTCGGAGCCGTTCTGGAAGCCACCGAAGGACGGTCACTTACCGCCAACCTCGGCCTTCTGGAGGCCAACGCGCATCTCGCGGGAGAAATTGCAACTCAAATTTTTGCAAATAGCCGTTGAACTTGTCAGCCCCCGAATGGTACAATAGAAAAACCCTCACGAGCAGGAGGCTTACGCAGTCATGGCCACTCCGTTCCTGAGCTCCGAAGAATACGACGAACGCGCTCATCAGCTGTACAACGAAGGACAGTACGACGACGCGCTGGATGTTCTGCGGCAGGGGCTAGGCATCTACCCCACCTCGGTAGAATTGCACATCGGGGTAGGCTATGCCCGTTTGGCTCGTGAAGAGTACGCGTGGGCCCGACGCGCATTCGAGGAAGCACTCGTCCTCGAACCTGAGCACGAGGATGCACTCGCCGGCCTGGGAGAGACGCTTCTCAAGTTTGGCCTCGAGGACGCCGCCCTCCGCTGTTTCCGACGCACGCTCGAGCTCGGCTATGCCGATGATCTCGACCTCATGCTCCAGATCGGCCGCGCCCTGTTCCGTGAAGGCTCAACGCGCGATCGCCGCGAGCTGTTTGCCGTCTCGCTCGAATTTTTCGAAGTCGCCATTCAACAGGCGCCCGACGGCGCCGAGGCCATCGCGTGCAGCGGGTATGCGCAGCACAGGCTCGGTGACGACGACGCGGCTATCGCTTCACTTCGGCGCGCCATTCAGGCGGACAGCGAACACGTCGAAGCGCGCGTGTATCTCGCCAACATCCTGTACGATCGCGGCGACTACGAGGCGGCCCTCTACCATTTCGAGCGCACCGGCACCGAAGACCACTGGGACGAGCTCGGCATCTGGCGTCTCATCGAGCTCAAGCGCGCGGCGTACAAGCTTTCCGAGCACGCGCCCGAGCTGAAGCCATGGGAAGACCGTCTTCAGGAACTGGGTGGCGAGCTCGACGACATTGATGAGCTCTTCATTGAAGTTGACAGTGCCCTTGCCGGTGAAGGTGGAGAAGTCGAAGTGGCACGTGGTCAATTGGAGTTGTTCGGCACGCTTCTTTCCTCCTTGGTCGACTCTAGAACGCAGGGACCGATCGTGCCGCGCGAAGTTCTGCGGCACGAGGTTGTCCTGCGCGATGGTCGTGCACTCACTGGTTCGTGGGAGGAGATCGTGCGCTCGCTTCGAAATGATGATGCTGACGGTGGCCGAGAGATGTCGCTCGAAGGGTTCATGTCGCGCATGGCCAAGCGCGCGTACCGCGAAACGGGAGTCCGCGTGCCGAGTCACGACGTCGAACTATTCGTCCGTGGCAGTGCAGACGCTGGGTTGCTGCGTATCGTTCAATGACCGCCAGCTCGCAGCGCGCCGCACTCGATGCGGTGCATTCGGCGCGGCCGATCGTGGCGCGCCTGAGTATGGCGCGCGACAAGGAAGACCTGGCAGCGGACATCATCGAAGCATGGACCGCAGTCGAAACCGGACTGCGGTCTCTCGTCGGAGGATCAACGCTCGCCGGGCAAGCGTTGATCCGGGAGCTTCGCCAACGCCATTTTCTGACGCTCGAACAGGCGAACGCACTCGCGGAATTCAATGCAGCGCGCGAGCGGGCCGCGCAAACGGACTACGTGCCGAACGAAGCCGACGTCAATGCGACGCGCGATGCATTCCTGAAGCTCGAGTCGGGGTTGATGGCAGAGCCGGCCGCTCCACTCGCTTCGACTGTGCCGATGGCACCGGTCACGGCGCCGGTCGCAGTCAGTGACACGTTCGTCGTTCCTGCGCCTCAGAGGAATCCGCTGGCATTGGTGGGCGGCGTGGTTGCGCTGCTACTGGTCGCGGGTCTGGCATGGTGGGCAATTGCCGGGCGCGGCGGATCGAGCAGCACACTCGACGAGGGCGTGAAGGCGTACAAGGAAGGACGCCGTGAAGCCGCTGAGGGATCGTTTAGGAAAGCGGCAACCGACAATCCTGCTGATCCATTGCCGCACGTGTATCTCTCGCGCCTCGAGCGCGAGCGAGGGAACCTGACCAACGCGAACGAAGAAGCGAAAACCGCAGTAGAGCGCGGGCCAAAGAGTGCCGTCGCACTGCGCGAGCTCGCGAGTGTTCGCTTCGCGCTTCAAGACTACGACACGGCGCGCCGGTTTTACACACGCGCGATTGAAGCCGATCCGACCGACCGGATGTCGCAGGGATTTCTCGGCTGCTCGCTTGTGCGGCTTGGCCGAATGGACGAAGGCATGAAGTGGATGAATCGCGCGGGTACCGGTGACTGGAGTGGCTGCGCACCGGTGGCCGGTACCGCGCCCAGCCCGTCGGGCAATCCAGCAGTGCCGATGACGGTGCGACGGCCCTGAGCACGACCGTCACGTTCGCTAACGTCTCCAAGCACTACCGGAGCTGGAACGGACGCGTCGTTCGAGCGCTCGACGATTTTTCGCTCGAGCTGTTGGAAGGTGAAGTCTTCGGGCTCGCAGGTCCGAACGGCGCGGGCAAGAGCACGATGATCTCGTTGCTGCTCGGCTTTCTGGGCCCAACGACTGGAACAGTTTCCATCGATGGGCTCGAGCCGCGTCGATTCGTTGAGCAGAATGGGCTCGGCTATTTGTCCGAGCTCGTGAACATACCGCCAACGTGGCGTGTAACGCATGCGCTCAAGCGCTACGCGTTGCTGGCGGGAGTTCCTGAGGAATCGATTGACGCACGTGTGGCAGAGGCCATCGCGCGACTCGGGTTGGAGGAGCATCAGGGTAAGCGTGTCCGGCAACTCTCGAAGGGAAATCTTCAGCGGCTCGGACTCGCTCAGGCGCTGTTGTGCGATGAACGCATCGTGGTTCTCGATGAGCCGACACATGGGCTCGACCCGGTGTGGACGCAGCGCTTTCGCGACATCGTGAGCGGACTGCGTGCGCCGAATCGCACCATTCTCATCGCGTCGCACAATCTGGATGAGCTCGAGCGCGTTGCCGATCGCGTGGGCATCATCGATCGTGGACGGTTGCAACGCATCGTCGACATGCGGACGAAGTCGAGCGCAGGGGTTGAAGGTGCGCCGTACCGCATCATTGTCCGTGACGGCGAGGAGCACGTTCGCGCGAGATTCCCGACGGCGAACGCAATTGGTAACGGCGAGTTCGAACTGGCTGGCGTGTCGCTGAATGATCTCAACCTTGCCGTTGGCGAGCTGATTGCCGGCGGGGTTCGCTTCACGGCCGTCTATCCGGTGCACTCGGCACTGGAGCAACAGTTTCGCGACGCCGTTGGTGGCGAGGGCAAGTCATGAGGCGCGGGCGAGCCGGAGCGTACGGCCTGTGGCAGGCGCGCGACTACTTCATGGATCGTGGTGCACCCACCGTGATCGTGTCGTTGTTGCTCGGTTATCTCGCCGTCTCTCCGATGCTCCAGGGCGTCCAACATGCAGTGGAGACGGATGCAACTCGGCTCGTTGCCAAGTATGGCTCGATCCAAGCCGCGCGGCTTGGCCTGCTCAATGACTTCAATGGCGCGTTCATCGGGCAGTTCGTTGGCACGATGATCTTTCTCGGTGCACTGCTGGCGATGAATGGCATCGTCGCCTCCGATCGCGGCAAGGGCTACTACCGCTTTCTCTTTGCAAAGCCCGTGTCGCCCATGCGCTATTACGGCCAGGCGTTCCTGATTCACTGGGCTGGTTTCGTCCTGATCGCAACACTCCTTGGCGCGCTGTATGGCGCTCTGGTGTTGCCGCTCCTGAGTACGACGTTCGTGCTCGTGGTTGCGTCAATGTACCTGCTCTATGCGGGGATCGTCTTTCTTCTCTCTGCGTCGTTCCGCGGTGACTGGCTCATCCTGCTCGTCTTCACCGCCGTCTCCACCTTCATGTGGGGCAAGTATGGCGAGTCGAAAGCGGTCATCGGCAAGCTGCTGTACGCACTCCCCCCGCTGAGCAGGACAACCGACGTGTACGGCGCGCTCGCGAAAAGCAGCCCGGTGAACTGGCATCTGCTCGAATGGTTCGCGGGGTACGGCGCAGCCTGCGTCATTGCCGGACTCATCGTACTTCGTGTTCGCCGCATGGCAGTCGCATAGAATTCATAGATGACTTCAGACATTCGTCCTCCGTCCATCGATCCCACCACGATCCGCCGCACCGTCCTGCCGAACGGTCTCACGGTGCTGGTACGTCGCGACACCTCCGCACCCGTCGTCGCAATCGTTACCTACGTAAAGGCCGGCTACTTCGACGAGACGGACGACGTCGTTGGCATCGCGCACGTGCTCGAGCACATGTACTTCAAGGGCACGCCAACGCGCGGCGTCGGCGAGATCGCACGCGAAACCAAGGCGGTCGGCGGCTACCTCAATGCGGCAACGATCTACGATCACACTGTTTACTACACGGTGCTGCCATCATCGGGCTTCGTGCCCGGTCTCGATGTCCAGTTCGACGCGTACGCGAATTCGCTGATCGACAGCGATGAGCTCGCGCGAGAACTCGAGGTGATCATTCAGGAAGCGAAGCGGAAGTCGGACAATCCTGGCGCCGTTGCATCAGAAACGCTGCACGAGTTGCTGCACGATCGTCACCGCATCCGTCGCTGGCGCATCGGACGAGAGCCCGGTCTACGCGCGCTCAATCGCGATGCGATGATGCGCTTCTATCGCAATTTCTATCATCCGGGCAATACCGTGCTCACGGTTGTCGGCGATGTCGACATCGACACGGTGATGTCCGAGATCACCGCGCGCTACGGCAAGTTGTCCAGCGGAACGCCCGAACTGAGCCCGGGGCCGGAAGAAACAACCCAGCCAGGATTCCGTTATCGCGAATGGTCGGGGGACATCGGCCAGACGCAAATCGCACTCGGATGGCGCACGCCGGCGACACTCGACGAAGTCACTCCCGCCCTCGACATCCTCTCGACGATTTTGGGCGGAGGCCGGGCGTCGAGAATGTACCGCGCGGTTCGCGAGCAGAAGCTTGCAAGCTCCGTCAGCGTCTACAACTACACGCCGACCACGGTTGGTGTGTTTGTCGTTCATGCGGAAACTCCACCGGAACGCGCGCTCGATGCAGCACGCGCGATCTGGGCGCAGTTGCAACTCCTTCGCACACACGGCGTGAGTGAAGCGGAGGTCGAACGCGCCAAGCGTCTCTATGAGTCGCGCTGGGTGCGTCGGCTCGAGGACATGGAAGGGCAGGCCAACTACCTCGCTGAATGGGAATCACTCGGTGACTGGCAGAGCGGTGACGAATATCTGCAGCGCGCGTTAGCGACCACGCCCGAAGAGCTGCATGCACTCGCGCGCAAGTTCCTCGATCCCGATCAAGCGGGAATCGTGCTGTATCGCCCCAATGGCACTGCTACCATCGCCGAAAATGCAGACGCGATGCGTGCATTGCTTGACGCGACGCCCGCCGCCGAGCCGGTGGAAGTCACGCCGACGCCAACCGCGCCGCCGGCGGTGCATTCGCGTCTTCGTATTGAACACGAAGAGGGTGGTGTTCGCGTCTATCGAACTGAGAAGGGAATTCCCATTCTCGTTCGTCGCAAGCCCGGCGCGCTGATGCACGCGGCCGTGTACGCCGTGGGCGGCGCGCGCGATGAGTCCAGCGAACTCGCTGGCATTACGTCGATGCTCACGCGCACTGCACTCAAGGGCACTGCGCATCGCAGTGCGGCGCAGATCGCCGAAGAAGGCGAGATGCTTGGCGGGAGTGTGAGTGGTGGTGCGTCGGGCGAAAGTTTCGGCTGGTCCATCAGTGTTCCGCATCGATATGCAGACGATGCACTCGCCTTGCTCGCGGACGTGGCGGAGTCACCGACGATTCCCGAGGCCGCGCTCGAAACTGAACGCACCATCGCCTTGGCCGATCTCGCCGCAATGCGCGACGACATGTATCGCTATCCGATGCGACTGGCCACGTTGGCGGCGTACGCTGGTCACGCGTACGGTAATCCCGTCAGCGGCGACGAGTCCACGTTGCCGCGCATCACGGCTGACGCAGTTCGCACTTGGCACCGCGACCGGTTCCTGCGTGGAGAGTCTGTCATCGCGGTTGTCGGCGATGCCGACCACGACGAGTTGGCGGCGCTCGCGGCCGGGCGCTTCGGTGCTCTCGAGGGCGGCCAGGCCACGCCGCTCACCAAACCGGTTTGGCCCGCCGCATTGATTCAGCGGTCGGACAAGCGGGAGAAGGCGCAAACAGCCCTCGTCATGCTGTTCGAGGGCCCCTCGCGCAATGAGTCGTCGCGCTTTGCCGCCAGCATGATTGCCGGCGTGGCGAGTGGGCTCGGCGGCCGGTTCTTCGACGAGCTGCGAGACAAGCAGTCGCTCGGGTACACCGTGCACGCGGGTGCCATTGAACGCTCGGTCGCTGGCATTTTCATGGCCTACATCGCAACGTCCCCCGAGAAGGAGGAGGTGGCGCGGAAGGGATTGCTGCTGGAATTTGCCAAGCTCAGAGAAGCGCCTGTGACGGAACGGGAGCTGGAGCAGGCTAAGACATATGCGATCGGGACGCACGCCATCCGTCAGCAGAGTGGCGCCGCCGTTCTCGGTGACATGGTAGATGCATTCCTGTTCGGGGCGCTCGCAGAGCTCGATGCATTCGAGGGCAATGTTCGACGAGTGACTGCGTCCGAGATGCAGCAATTGGCACGCACGTACTTCGACGAGAATCGACGGGTTGAGGGAATCATTCGCGGAGTGGGCAAGACGGTGTAGCGCTCCCGCGGTCGCCATGGCGATCGCGTGTTTGTGCGCGCGGCCGTTACTCGCGCAGCGGATCACAGGTACAGTGCGCGAGGCGAACAGCAGCGCGCCGGTCACCGGTGCAGTGGTATGGATCGGGAATGCACGCGACAGTTCGCTGTTGCGAACCCTCACCGATGAACGCGGGCGGTTCGTTGTTGGCCGTCCGCCAGGCGCAACGGTCGCTCATGTCGTTCGGATTGGTTTCTTGCCGCGCGAGGTGAACCTGACGACTTCCGATACACTCCCCGACATCGAGCTTGCGCGCATACCGCAGTTGGCAGCAATCGCAACAACTGAACAGCGTAACTGCCGCGACGATGGTCTCAACGCGCAGACCTTCGCGTTGTGGGAGCAGGCACGTGCGGCGCTCCTTGCTGGTGCCGTCGCGCGCGAGACGCATCCGGCACGGCTGCGACTCATCGCGTCCGACCGAACATTGGATCCTATCGGACACGTCACAAAGCATGGCAGCAGCACGCACGAGATCGCGGCAAATCGTTCCTACGTCGCTGGGCGCAGTCCCGTGGCGTTCGCGGTCTACGGCTACATGTCGGAGGACAGTCACGAGCGTACGCTCTACGCACCCGACGACGAGACGCTGCTGCATCCAACGTTTCTCGAGCATCACTGCCTTTCGCTTCGCGGCGGAGACGTCACGCATCGCGACCAGATCGGCATTGCGTTCGAACCGACGAGTACGGATCTCGATTCGCTCGTTGACGTGCGCGGCGTGCTCTGGCTCGATCGTGTCAAGCCGGCCCTTCGCTCCCTTTCGTTCTCCTATGTGGGACTGGAGCCCGCAGCACGCGAAAGCGGCGGCGACGTGCAGTTCTCGACCGCACCGAACGGCGCCCAGTTCATCAGCAGTTGGACGATTCGCACCGCCGTCATTTCGGTGGAGATAGCGCCCGCCGATCGCTTTCGTCGCCCGCCGCCACGCGATCGGAGGACCTCGGCGCGAATGATCAGCAGCCGGGAAATAAGCGGCGAAGTCGCGAACGCGCGCTGGAGTGATGGCACGGAATGGAACTCGACGATCCCGCGCATCATCGGCCAGCTCATCGATCCCGAGGGGCACATGGTGCCTGGTGCGCGCGTGTGGATTACAGACACGCCCGACACGGTCACCACGGATGCAGAGGGACGATTTGCTCTGCCATCGATGCCGGTCGGCCTGTATTTGCTGGTCGCTTCGGATTCGGTGCTCGCGCGAATGGGGATTGCCCGTACACCCGTCACGCACGTGCTGCTTGGATCAGGGGAGAACACCGACGTCCGCGTTCCATTTCATTCGCGCGCGGACATCCTCGAACGCATCTGCGTTGGCCAACGCTACACGTTTGGGCAGGGGGTGGTGCTGGGCCGTGTAGTCGATACAAAAGGCGTCGTGGTTCCGAGTGCGCGCATCGAACTCTGGCGGCGCATCGTATCGAACAAGATCGAGCTCTTTCGCGAGGAAATCGCGGGCGATGCCGGCGAAGACGGAGGGTTCATCATCTGCGGCACCGCACGCGATCAGCTTCTTCGCCTACGGGCCACCAAGGAGGACTCGAGCGTCGAGACAATGATTGACGCGAAAGACGAGGTGTCAGTCGTCATGCTCACACTGCGTCCCGCGCCCTGACTACGGTCGCTTGGGCGCGGGAGCCGGCGGCAGTTTCTCGGCGGGCTTTGCGGAGCCGGGCAATATCTTCGGTGAGCTGAGCGCGTCGGGCGCCGCTGTCTCGCGCAGACCCTTGATCGCACGCATGACTGCAAACGCGACGCGTCTCAAGTGCCCATCCGCAGCGCGCACGCCTCGAATCGATCCGTAATCACCTGCTTCGGCGACAACGAGCCCCTTGATGGCGGGACGACTCGTTGCCCACGCGAGCGCCGCCCATACTGCGCGCTCCTGACTCGCCTCTCCATGTGCTTCGGGGAAACCGCCGGTGGAGAACACCCAGTGATCCTTCAGTGACCGCGCTTCGCGCATCCAGCGATCGGCGGCGCCGCGCGATGCATCGAGCGTGCGCACGCCACCGGGCGACGGATACAACGAGAAGCCGACGACATCCATTGGCGAGTGCGCATCAGCGGCCCAGGCATAGAGCGCACTGTCGCGGTAGTCGTACACGCTCATGGAAACACCGACGCGCACACGGCGGTCGGCACGCTTGGCTTCCTGCGCTGCGCGGGTGAGATAGCCCTCCCAGAATTCGGCGGGACGCACGCCCGCGGCACGGGCACCCGCCGTATACGGGTCCTGTGCCGGCAGAAGAATGTCCGGACGCAGCCGCTTGACGATTGGGCCAATCGCCGCGATGCGGCGTGTCTCGCTGAAGTCACGACCCGGCAGCGGAATGTTGGTGCGCGGATAGCCGAGTGTGAGAATGAGCTGCGTGCTGTCGCTGCGAAGATCTTCGAGCGTGTGCGCCAGCGAATCCAGCGCCGCGCGGTCCATCTGCTCCGGGATGATCGTGACGCCCACGACGGTGACGCCGAGTGAATCGGCGAGGGCGAGGTCGTTCTTGATTGCGAGTGGCGGCGGTCCGCTCGTGAGATCGGGGAAGAGCTTCAGGCCAATGTCAAAATCATTGGCTGGCCGTTCCTGGAGTTTCTCGGAGCGCGAATCGTGAATGCCATATGAGTTCATCGCCTGGTCGGCCGGCAACACGCGCGAGAAAATCGCAACGATCCAACCAAATGCGAGGAACGCGAGAAAAATCCTGAACGTGGCCGCCGAGGGACGCAGCGCCGGATACGCCGGCGCCGTCATTGGAACGAAGAAGAAGATTGGCGATGCAATGATGGTGGGCGACTGCGTGATCCACGCAAAGGCGCCACTCGTTGCAGCCAGAAACACGAGCGCTACTCCCGGCAGCGGCGTTCCGCGCGAGGCAATGAAGCGCACGATGGCGTCTGTCGCGACGATCACGTTGTACACGGCAATGAAGAATCCGAAGAACGGATTCACCAGCCGCCGAATGGCGGCGTAGAGTGCCTGGAGCGCGAACAGCGCGACGGTAGCGGGCCACAGCCAGTCGACCGCCGTCACGGAGCGTCCAGTAATGGCGTCTGACGTCGCCAGATGAATCAAGAGCGCGGGCAACAACAAGAAACCAGCGAGGCCTGTGAGCAGCACGAACGGCCTTGGCAACGTGCGTACCTGCGCGATGCGCCCCGTCAGCACCACATCCCACAGCACCACGATGGCGGTAAGGATCAGCTGCACTATGGGGAGGAACGCGCTCATGCCGTTCCTCGCATCAGCGACTCGATTGCCACGGCGGATGGTGTGAGCCGGCGCACGAACACGTCGATGGCCTTGCGAGCCGACACTTCGGTGCGCGCCATCACGTCAACGAGCGCGAGGGCGCGCGCGGGAAAGGTATGCACGCTGATATGCGCAGACTCGACAAACAACACTGCGGATACACTCCCATCCGGTGCGACGTGAACAACGGGGCTGGCAACCGCGCTCAATCCCGCGGCGGAGACGGCCGCGATGAGGAGACCACTCAGCAGGGAGCTATCACGAAGTGCACCAGAACCGACGCCAGCGAGGTCGGCGCTTACGTGCGCGAGAGTGTGCTTTTCGGTCACTTTCAGGAGTAGTGCAACAGCCGAGCCCGTGAACAGCTGCTAGAACATGCTCATGGCAAGGAACGACCGGAGCGAGTCGTTCGTGCTTCGCAGGCGAGCAGAGAGCAGACGAGTGACCGACCAGAGCACCTTGTACGCCATTTCGCGGTTGAAATCGAGCAGCATCTCGAAGTCGGGCCGTGAGATGGTCAGCACCGTGGTGCCGCCGTTGGAGATGGCATGCGTGGATCGCTCAGTACGATCGAACACAGCCATTTCGCCGAACAGCGCGCCAGACTTCAGCACGGCCAGTGCCTCCTCACCGCTTCCCGGCACGTCGCGGCTGATGCGGACCTCGCCTTCGACAATGAGGTACAAGCGATTGCCGTTCTCGCCTTCGCGGAAGATGTATTCGCCACTGACGAACTTCTCTTCCTTGCAGACCTCAGCGATCTCACCGAGCTCCGATTCGTCGAGATCCCTGAAAATGGCGGCGTTTTTGAGTAGAGCGATCGTGTCGGGCATGCGGCTTCGCAAGGGGACGTGGAGGCGAAAGCATATGGCCCCGCAGAGAGCGGGGCAAGCGTCAGTGATGTCACCCGTTAGAATTCGAAAACCATGGCCCCACCCCGTGCGCTGGGCAAAATCCCAAATCTCATCTCCTGCTCGCGACTCGTTTTCGCGGTGGGCTTTGTGGCTGCTGGCACCGTCGAAGCGCGCGTGGGCCTCATTGGCGCCGCCGCACTGACTGATTTTCTCGACGGCTGGCTCGCTCGGCGCGTGCATGCGACCTCGCGCTGGGGCGCGCTGCTCGACCCAATTGCCGACCGTGTCTTCGTGCTCACCGTCGTGGGCACCTTCCTGTTCGGCGGACTGCTCAGCACACCGCAGTACTTCGTGCTGATCATGCGCGATCTCGCCACCGCAGTCGGCTTTCTCACGGCCAGGGTCATTCCATGGCTGCGTCCAATCGAGTTCAAGGCGCGAATCAGCGGCAAGGCGGTCACGGTGCTTCAACTCTTCACGTTGGCCGCAGTGCTCATTTACGGGCCGGCAGTGACGCCACTGCTCGTCGCGGTGTTTCTCGTCTCTATACTTTCCATCGTCGACTACACGCTCACACTCTGGCGCGAGCGCGCGAGATGATGCGTCAGATCTACGCGTGCGCGGTGGCTGTGCTGTTCGCCGCGCCAGCGGCACGTGCGCAGCTCCCGGAAACGTCGCCGCGACCGGAGCTGCGAGTCGACGCGATTATCGCCGACCGCCGCACGTCCATACAGGGCGGAGCCGGCTTGCAGATCCCCGTCGGGTACTACGCACGCATTGGCATCGACGGCGCAATCGGTGCCGACATCGGAGCGCGCGCAACGCGCAACGGACCATCGGAAATCAGCGGCCGAGTCGACGCTGTTGCCCGATTTCTTTTCGACCCGTTCCGTCAGTCACGCTGGGCACTTTCCGCGGGCGGCGGCGTAAGCTTGCGAACCCACGAAGGCGATCGGATCAGGCCCGTGCTCCTCGCGGTGCTCGATCTCGAAGGCCCGCGCTCGACGCGCGGCCTCTCGCCGGCCATCCAGATTGGGCTGGGCGGCGGGGCACGAGTTGGTGTTGCGCTGCGCTGGGCGGACCTGCGGCTTCGCTAGGAGAAAACACAGCGCCCCCGTTCAACCAACCGGAGGCGCGTATCTATTGCTCAGCTTTCGAAACGGATCAGGCAGCGTCTGACGTGGATCGGATCTTCGCCGGCTGTGCGAATCGGACCCCGAGCGTCTT
>JBBQHJ010000100.1:0-13541 GCA_038323865.1 Gemmatimonadales bacterium | reverse complement strand
GCCGCGCCCGCTGGTGCAACGCACGTTATACCGTCCGGGTCTTGGGATGCGTTCGTGTCTCGGCGTGCAAGCATCGATCGGGCGCATTGCGCAGTCGCAGCCCCCGTGGGCGCAGGCGCGTGGCGCACCACCAAACGACTTGGTCGAATTGCCTGTGACATGAAAAGAGCGCGGCTCGTGGCGGAGGCGCGTACCACAACAGCACTTGAGAGCCGGCGACTCCGTGTTCCCTCGTGGCGCAATCAATCGGGCCGGCGCACGTGGGCCGGTGCGAATGGCCGCGGACAACGAGCGTGTATGCTCGAGTCACTGCGCGCAACTCTCGACCGCGCGATGCAAACAAGAAATGCAGTTTGGTTGCGGCGGTATAACGCCCAAGTTCACCAGCGGGCGGCAGGCTCAAATAAGCGAGCGGAGCTTCGAGGTTGCGAGGATCGCGATAACCAAGAGACCGAATGCTTTCAGCGCCCGCTGGTGCAACGCTCGTTAGAGAACATGCATTTTGGACTTCAACGGTCGACTTCCTGGCGCGATGGCGCCGGTGAGCAGCAGTTCCGCTTGTAGCCACGGCCACGTGGTTGGGATGGCCGTGCACGGCGTGTCACATAGCCAGAGACCAAGCTCCTCCAAGTCTCCCAACGGTGTGTCGTTAAGCCAAGACTCAGCGCTGTAAGTGAACTGGTTCATGGTCGAGATCACCGAGCGGCTGATACTCCGACCTGATTGCACCGTGTGAAGCGCCTCGAACTCCATGCCCAGCACGTCGAGGGGTGCGGCTATTTGCTTGACCCGGTTCATCGCGGCTTCACGAAATCGTGGCAACAAATCCGTAGACGGCGCGAGAGGAACGACAACGCAGAGAAGTGAACGCTCGTTCGTGCAGAGTACAACGTGGCGCGCCTTCGCGAAAATCGGTCGCGCGTACCAATCGCCGAGGCGTCCGGTTGTCGGCGCATCAGGGAGCGGAGCGCCGAGGCGTTTCAGTAGGGTCGCTGTGCACCGCAGCGTGACCATGCGCCATCACTCCGATTGAGTCTCTCTACATCACACTGAGGCGTGATGTTCTCTAACGCCCAAGTTCACCAGCGGGCGATCACCTAAACGGTGATGGACCAACATACATGTCCGACGACGGTCGGCGAGCGCTCGAAATGATGCGTGAAAGCGCCCGCTGGTGCAACGCACGTTATATGGCCAGCGCGGAAAGGCTTAGACTCCTGCCATTACTCAAGATCGGAATCGGCTACGAGTAATCGGCGACGGCGCCTACTTAGGAGTTCCCGCGAGCTCCTAGCTCAGCCAATGCACGACGCCGCGCATCGCTTGACAGTGACTCATCTGCAACCATCGCCTTCAGGCGCTCTAATGAATACGCGCGCATGTGCGCCGACAGCGCGCCTTCTTGAAAGCCATCGGAGATGTGCTGAAAGTTGCCCAATGCGCTTCCTTCACCTGTTGCAGCGGGTGGCCCGCCCAGGCCTTCGTCTCGGGACCGTTGGAGCCCTCGCTTTGCCAATGCTTGATCAGTCTGCCAGCGCGCCGATCGTCTAAGGGCCTCAGCTTCGCGATCAAGGTCTGTTCTGGGCCGTGGTTCGCTCACGCCGATTAACCCCTCTATCGTCTGCACGGGTATGACGGTCGCGAATATCTCCATGAGCTGATCAGCCGTGTGCTCGTCGATGTCGCCAATCTCGACTTGAAAGTCCAGTTCCTCGCGAACCACGACGCAATGCGCATCGAAATCCGCAAAGCGCTGTGCGTAACTGATGACTTCTTGCTCCCATCGAGTCGCGTCGATTTCCCCATAGTCGTCAAGGATCAGGAGTTCACTGTGCTTCTTAATGAGCACATCCCGATGACGTGGTACTACGGCCGCCAGCTCATCCTCCAGATTCAGCACATTGCAGTGCATGCTGACTTGAAGCGATCGGTAGCCTCGCGAATCAGCGAGTGCCGCGGCGGTGGGGAGTGGTTTGGTAGCGCGCGACTGTTGGACTGGTGCAGAGTTGCCGAAGAGCCGCGAGAGAAAACTCATTCTACTCCGTGTAGGTTGTGGCTATATAACGCCAAAGTTGAGCGGCAAGCACTCCAAAAGAATGCGGCGGCGTAGCCGCCGCTACCTTAGCGTGCTTGTCCGCTCCAACGCACGTTAGACCTCACGCGAGAAAGTACTGACCGATAAGCTTGCGGATCTCGCCAGCGGCCGGGGGTCCGCTGCCATATGACCACCGTTCTTCATCCAAGTGAAAACCGAACTCTCGGTATTCGCCGGAGAACTTGCCTGCTCGTTCTCCCTTTCGTCGCGTCCGCGTCTCTACGTTGACCCAAGGGTCGCCTGGAACATAGCGAAAGATGACTTCTGCTCCAGATGCCAGGACAGCGATCAGTCTTGCCTGACCATCATCTGCTAGGATGGCACGCGTTTCTGCATCTAGAATGCTCAGGACTGGTGATTGCTGCAGAGCCGACCGCAGATGCTTGCATACTCGCCGCAGGTCGTTTTGCGAAAAGCCCGACCTGCGCTCGATGTGATCGACACACGTGCAGGTCAGATTGGCAAGGTCTACCATATATGTTTGGCCGGGGCTCGTAGTGCTATCGACAGATTGGCGCAGGGCGAGGCCTTCTGGGATTGGGGGCAACATATGTGGCTCCCTCCTGCGGGGTATTGCGCGTATTTCTTTGCCCGGCTTAACCTGCGAATTGGAGCTGCCGCGACGGGTTGCTTTTGAAGCCTCGCGTGAATGCTTAGCAGCGCCAGCGATCGCAATTCCCACCGCGAGTGCTGCGATTGCGAGCAGGATGGCGATCAAGATGTCTACGTGCCGGACGAGGTCTGGTGAGGTCTAACGCCCCAAGTTCAGCTGCGGGCGAGTCAAACAAAGCGAGCGAAGCGAGCCATCATTAAATCGCCCGACTGCTGCAACGCCCGTTATGCTGGCGGCGCGCGATGCTTGTCGTGAGAGCCATGAACCGCAACGTGCCTCACACGCCTCTGTCTATGACTCGGAAATCGCATTCGCCGCCACGGCAACGGAGTTCAGCGCCGCATCATGCCGGTAGCATAGCTTTGCCATGTGTGTGATTCCCTGCATCAATGAGTACGCAGCGGCTTCCGGCGTCGAGTGCTTCGCAAGCGCCTCACGTGCTGATCGTCGGACGCCCGTCGCAAGTCCGTTTCGGAAATCATCCGAGAGCACTAACGCCAGACTGTATACGGCGAGCGCATTCGACTCTACAGCGTTGAGTTTGTTGCCCGCGATGTAGAGAAAGACAACACCTACAAATAGAATCCACCCCAAATGGCAGCAGCGACGATCATTGTGCAGTCTCCTCAGCGACATTGGTGCGCTTGTTAAGTATCAAACTGGTGCGCGCCTTCTTCGAGGCGCTAGCATGAACTCCGCTCTCGCAAGCTCGCACGCTCTAAGAACTTTGCCGATCAGGGCGAGGAGCGCAACCAGATCAACGGGATGGACGAGCAGTGAAAACGGCTTGCTCTGAACAATGTCTCTGTTCGCGTTGATCTTCGTGGGATTATACTCGTGCTCTGAATGAGCGAGTGCCTTGTTTCGTAGAAGCTTGCATTGCTCATGTATAGCGAGTTCGGTCGCAGAGAGCGCCAAGAGAGAGCCAATGTTCAGGCTCGCGGTCGCAGTGGCAGTGGCCTTCCTCTCGTTCGGCGAGAACGGGCGGTAGTACGCGACAATCGCGCAAAACGTCAACGCCTCGTGAGCAACCGAGTCTGAAGGCTGTCGCTGCGCTTCCTCAGCATAGTCGCGCGCCTTCTCGAGATCGCTGACGGAAATGCTGAACCGGTTAAACTCCGCGTCGGACGCGATCACTCCGCTCCCCGTTGAAGGATGTGGCAGCATAACGCTTATTCTGCTGCTGCGCTGATTGGTTGTTATGCCGCTCGGCGCTGCAGCTTTCGACCTGAGACTGAATCTGCGCCAAAGGGGTCCACACAGGCAAGTTCGTCCTCAGTGCCCCGCTGGTCGGTTTGTTAGGCTGCGTGGGATTTGCGTGGTTCGGGCGTCGAAGCGCGAAGTGAAGACCGCTACAACGAATCACCAGGACTACGAACCGCCAACACCCCATGCTTGCTCACATGTGTGTAAATCATCGTCGTCTTCAAGTCCCGATGACCCAGCAACTCCTGCACCGTCCGAATATCACTCCCCGCCTCCAACAAATGCGTCGCAAAGGAATGACGGAGCGTATGGGGACCAACGCGCTTTACGATCCGCGCCTGCCGCGCCGCGCTCGAAACCGCACGCTGCACAACACTCGGATGCATATGCCAACGCACCATCCTTGGATCGTTCGTCGGAACCGTGAGAGGACCAAGCTCACGCACCGTTATCTCCGACGCGCGACGCAGCAGCTTCGACGACGGAAACAACCACTGCCAACCAATGTCAGTCGGCGCCGACGGATACTTGCGATACAGAGCGTGGGGTATCGGCACAACCACACTGTTCGACTCCACATCTCGCGCATGCAACGCACGAACCTTCGCGAGTTGTGCCAGCAACGGACCTCGCGCACGCTCGGACATGATCGTCACTCGATCCTTCGCACCCTTGCCGCCCCGAACCATCACTCGGCGATCGAAGACATCAATGTCCTTGACGCGGAGCGACAGCGCTTCGCCCAGCCGTAAGCCCGAACCGTAAAGCAGCAAGACCACGAGACGCGAGGTCCCACGCATGTGCTCAAGCAGCTGCGATACCTCATTCGCACTCATCACCTCCGGCAACCGCTTCGGCCGCTTCGCCCTCACGATCTCGTCCCCAATCGTGATCGGCATACCAAGCACATCTATATATAGGAACTGAAGCGCAGCCAACGCCTGATTCTGCGTCGAGCTCGCCACACGCAGCTCCACAGCGAGATGGGTCAGAAACGCCCCAATCTCCTTCTCCGCCATCTGCCGCGGATGCTTCCTCTTATGGAAGTCGACATACCGCCGGATCCAGCCGACATACGTCTCCTCCGTCGCCGCACTGAGATGCCGGGTCCGGATCCGCTCGCGGACCGCCTCGATAAGCTTCATCCCCCAAACTTGACCGAGTCAGCCCCCGAACTCGGCACCATAAACCCGCAGACCGGCACATATGCGATGCGGCAACCTTTGCCGCATGGCCGTTTCTGCCGTCTTCTCAACCGGCAAACATACGTCGCCATTAATTTTGTAAGCCAATACATGCCAGCCGTTTACAACACAAAAAACTCGCCAGCCTCGAGAGGCACACCCCCTGCCTTGACCACTCCCATCTACACCCTCCACTCGGCTGTACCTGCAGGACCCAGAAGTCCCCAGCAGTCCCCAGCAGTCCCCAGCAGTCCCCAGCAGTCCCTCCCCTCCCGGCCCACGCGCATCATGACCCCGATCAACGGAATGACCAGCGCCTCCCACGCACTCCGCTACTGGGAGCACCGCCAGGAAATCACAGCCAATAACCTCGCCAACGTCTCCACCAACGGATTCAAGGGCGAACGATCCTTCGCCCAACTCATCGGCGGCGAACCGGTCATCGGCACCCATATCGACCGCAGCACCGGCAACATCCGCATGACCGGAGAACGCACCGACCTCGCGTTGGGCGACGACTCCTTTCTTATAGTAGGCACCGATCGCGGCGAACGATGGTCCCGCGGCGGCTCACTCCGCGTCGACCCGCAAGGCTTTTTAGCCGACCAGGACGGAAACCGCGTCCTCGGCAAGAAAGGCGCAATCAAGGTTGGCGACGACCACTTCCAGGTCTCCAAACACGGCATCGTCACCGTCGGCGATCAAGTGATCGATGAACTCCGCGTCGAGTCCGCCCCCAACGGCCTGACGCTCGAACACGAAGGCAACTCCCTCCTCCTCCCCGCCGGCAACCGCACCTCCGTCGCACTCGACAAGCGCGACATCCGCCAGGGACAGCTCGAAGAATCCAACGTCGACTCACTCGGCCAAATGGTCGACATGCTCGGCGTCCAACGCGCGTTCGCTGCAGTCGAGAAATCAATCTCCGTACTCGACCACGTTCGCGAGACCGCCACATCGCAGCTCGGCAAGCCCGTCGCTTAATCCAATCCAACTATGAACCCCGCACTCCGCACCGCTGCTACCGGCATGATGGCGCAGCAGACACGCACCGAAGTCATCGCCAATAATCTCGCCAACGTAAATACGACGGGATTCAAGCGGAGCCGCGCGCAATTCCAGGATCTGCTCTATCAAACGCTGCAGAATCCATCCGTGATCGGTAACCCGGACGCGAACACGTCAGTCGCCATTCAGGTGGGACGCGGAACGCACCTCTCCGGCGTGCTGCGCGAGAACGCACAGGGCTCACTCGAGTCCACGGGACGTCCACTCGACGTCGCCATCGAAGGCGAAGGCTACTTCCAGGTGCAGCTGCCCTCCGGCCTCACGGCATACACGCGCGACGGCGGCTTCCAGATCTCCGACCAGGGCGTGCTCACCACCGCCGACGGCAATCAGATCGTTCCAGGCATCCACGTGCCACCCGAAGCCACCAACGTCTCCATCTCCAAGACGGGCGTCGTGTCTTACATGCGGAACGGCAAGGAAACCGTCGAACTCGGCCGCATCGAGATCGCGCGCTTCTCCAATCCATCTGGCATGATGGCGCAGGGCGCAAATCTCTTTACAGAAACGCCAGCTTCCGGCCAGGCAGTCACTGGCTTCCCCGGTGACGAAGGCATGGGCGCGCTGCTCCAGGGTTCACTCGAAGGGTCTAACGTCGAAGTCGTGCAGGAGATGGTCGACATGATCTCCGCCCAGCGCGCCTACGAGCTCAACTCCAAAGCGGTAAAGGCCGCCGAGGAAATGTCGCAGGTCGCCAACGAGATGGTGCGCTAAATGATGAAGACGAATCCGACGACGGTTCAGCTGCTCACCATCGCCGCACTACTCGGCACCACGCCGAGCATGTTGCGCGCACAGCAGAAGCCACGCATCGCGGCGCGCGCCATTCCGCGCGGCACAAAGCTCAGCGTCGAAGACATCGCCGGCGCCGCGCCGCACGACTCACTCATCGGCTGGACCACCCGTCGCATGATCAAGGAAGGAGAAACACTTCGCACTCCAGCGATCATCTCGCCGCGTGTCATTGCTTCCGGCGACATGGTGGACGTCGTGTTTCACGAAGAGTCCATCACGATCACTGCAAAGGGTCGCGCCACAAAGGATGCAGGCACCGGCGATCGCATTTCCATTCGTCTCGACGAGAAGCGCACGATCGAGGGAGTCGTCATGGGCGCCGGCCTCGTGAAGGTCGACTGACATGCTGCGCCGCCTCATCCCCCTTCTCCTGCTGGTCTCCGCAGCGGCAAGCGCACAGGACAAACCGCGCGCACGCTCCTCGTGGACGTCCGATCGTCGCGAATTCGTCGAAGGCGACATCATCACCGTGCTCGTCGATGAATCCACGCTCGCGTCGGCTCGCAAGGGCCAGACGGGGACGGACATGCAGTCGCGCGCAAATGACGTGGGCTTCACGCCACCCGGCGCAATCGTCGGCATCGACGCAACGGTTGGAACCAACAAGCGCTCAACGTCCGATCAGCAAGGCTCGGCAACGAGGAATCTTTCCTTCCGCGGCGAGATGACGGTGCGCGTAATCAAGGTCGTGAAGGAAACCGGTGTGCTCGAGGTGAAGGGCGCACGTACGGTGGATGTCGACAAGAACAAGCAGCAGTTCACGCTTCAGGGCTTCATTCGCTCGGAAGACATCTCGCGCGCCAACACCGTTGCGAGCGCACGCATTGCCGACGCCCAAGTGCTCTACACCCTGAGCGGCGATCTCGGCGCAACACGCGGCGGTATGATCGGCCGCCTCATCTCGGCGTTCTGGCCATGATCAACTTTCAGTTGTCCGAGAAGGGCACCTTCGAGCTCTGTCACACGGGTGAGTGGAGAGCGGTACCTGCCCAACCCTGCCGTCCTGAGGCGCAGCCGAAGGACCTGCTTGTGCCGAGCAAAAGCGGATCCTTCGCTCCGCTCAGGATGACAACGGGATTGCTGGCATTGATGCGCCTTGTCCTGCTCCTCGCGCCCATGGCACTCAAGGCACAGGAAGCACGCATCCGCGATCTCACTGTTGAAGACAAGGCAGTGCCTGTGCGCTTGATGGGCTACGGCCTTGTTGTTGGTCTCGATAATTCGGGCGATCGTGTCTCCGGCATCAAGTCCGGCGGCATGACAGTCACGTCCGTCGTCAACCTTCTCCGCCGCTTCAATATTGAAGTGCCGGCCGACGTGGTGCGCATGCGCAACGTCGCCGCAGTGCTGGTCACTGCTGAAGTCAGCCCCTATCTCCGGCCTGGTGGAAAGTTTGACGTGAGCATCGCCTCCGTCGGCGACGCGCGTTCGTTGCGCGGCGGAGTGCTCTGGACAACGCCGCTCCTCTCCGACGTCGGCGGCACATCCATGGCCTCTGCACAAGGGCCGATTCTCACGAGCAACGGCAGCAGCGGCAACAGCTTCATGCGCGCGTCGTACTCGAACGAGAACGCCGCACGCATTCCCACCGGCGGCCTGCTCGAGTCTGATCTTCCGCGACCGAAGTTCGATGACGCCGCGCGTCTCGTGCTCCGCGAACCCGACGTGAGCACCGCCACCAGCATCGCCATGTCCATCAATCGCGAGCTCGGCGACGGAACCGCAAAGGTCGAGGATCCTGGCGCAATCGCACTCACGCTCAAGCCCGACGCCAAGACGGATCGCGCCGCACTCTTCTCACGCATTCAGGACCTCAAGGTGCGCGTCAGCCGCGTCGCGCGCATCGTCATCGATTCTCGAGATGGGACGATCGTCACAGGCGGCGAAATCGCTGTCGGTGAAGCGGTCGTATCTCACGGCGGCTTCACAGTCTCGGTCGGACTTGTTGAAGCCGTCGACAGCAATGCCGTCGCAGCGCCCGCCGCAGCGGGAGCCGCAGCAGCACCACGCGATTCAACACAAGCCGACAGCACGGCGAAGCCCGCCGCGACGCGCGCACCACGTGCAGGACCGCTCGTCCCCGGCGACGTTCGCATCCCCACGGGCACGAGCGCAACCCGCATCGCCGCTGCGCTGCACGCGCTGAAGGCGTCGTCATACGACATCGCGGCAATCTTCGAAGGCCTTCGCTCATCAGGCGCCATCAGCGCCGAGGTCATCGTTCGATGATCGTCGGTCCAAAGCATGCCATCGGACGTACCGCGCGCCCGGACGTCAATGCACCGAAGGATGAGCAGCTTCGCCAGACCGCGAAGCAGATGAACTCGATCTTCGTGCAGCAACTCTTCACCGCCATGCGCAACACGGTGGACACGGAGGACGGCATTGCATCGGGCGGACAGGGCGAGGAAATGTTTCGTGGCATGATGGACCAACAGGTCGCCGAGCTGGCGCCTGAGCAGTGGCAGAAGAACGATGCACTCACCGAGGCTATCGTCCGCCAGCTTGGACGCGCACTGAAATGACCCAGAACCTTCCCGCCCTCATCGAAGGCATCTCACCATCCCGCGCGCCAAGCGCGGAGATGCTCGCCGACGCGATGGCTTCGGAGAAACTGCTCGTCGACGAGCTCGTGTCGATCATGCGACGCCAGCGCGCCGCCGTGGCCGGCAATGATCTCCAGGCACTCGACGATACCGTGTTCGCCACGCATCGCGTGTTGTCCACGCTGTCGCAGGCCCGCCGCCGACGCCACCTCCTCAACACGCTGCTCGGCGAGCGCGAGGACCTTCCTCTCGATGCACTCGAAGGCGTGCTCGGCGCCCGGATGACGGAGTCACTCCGTCTCGTGCGCGACACGTTGCAGGATTCGGCGCGTGTGTTGTCACGTGAAGTGGCGGTGAATCGCTTTGTGCTGCGTCACGCAATCACGAGTGGCGACGCATGCCTCCGCGTGCTCAAGGGCACGCCGGCAATGGGCACGCCGACGTATTCGCCGGATTCCACGGCCGAAGCGCGAAGCAATTCGCTCATCAGCAGGCAGGCCTGATCCATGAGTTCCCTCGGTAGCATTCTCAGTATCGCGCGCACTGCCATGCAGACGCAGCAGCTGGCGATGCCGACCACCGGCCATAACATCGCCAACGCGAATGTCGCGGGATACTCCGCGCAGTCGGTGCGGTTGGCAGCGCAACGGCCGCAGGGATTTCCCTATGGATATGAAGGCACGGGCGTCTCCGTGCAGGGCATCACGCGCGCGCGCGACACGTTGCTCGATCAGCAGTATCGCACGAGCACTTCGAGCTCATCGGAGTATCGCACCACGAGCGACATCATGGGTCGTGTGGAGTCGATCTTTGGTGAGCCATCGGATCTCGCGCTGTCGTCGTCAATGGACAAGTTCTTCTCGTCATGGAGTGATCTCTCGGTCAATCCCACGAGTGGCGTTGCACGCACGGCCGTTCGCGCTGCGGGAACGCAGCTCGCGACGACGTTCAACGCGATCGCAACGCATCTCGATGATGCGGCTGTGTCGTCGCGCGATGCAGTGCGAAATGGACTTCCGGCGGCTAACAATTTGCTGGACGACATCGGCCAGTTGAATGAAGCAATCGTGACGTCCGAGTCGGGCAACCGCGATGCAAACGATTTGCGCGACGAGCGCGATCGCAAGATCGACCAGCTCTCGCAGTACGTTGGTGTGCAGGTGGTTGAGCGCAATGATGGCAGCAGCGCGATCTATGCTGGCGGTCGCATGCTCGTCGATCACGACATCGTGACGCACCTGTCCACGGGTGGAAGTCCTCCGGGCATCACCATCGTTGGCGATCCAACGCCCATCCAGCATGTCGGCGGCTCGCTCGGCGCGCACATGAATGCGCTGAACGTGCTCATTCCACAGATGAAGGCGCAGATGGATGCGCTGGCCGGCTCCGTGGTGCGTGAGGTGAATGCCGTCCATGTCACCGGTCAGGCGTTCAGCGGAACGCCTCCGGTTGCACGCGCGGCCGGCAACTTCTTCGTCCAGAACGGCGCCGCCGGCACGGGCGACGTGGCGCAGACCGCCGCCGGTATCAAGCTCGATCCCACCTTGAGCGACGTCACCAACATCGTGGCCTCGGGCCCCTTGGCGACGGGTCCCGGCGACAACACCGTCGCGAATCAGCTCGCCGCGTTGCGCGATACCTCCCTGACGCTCTATGATGCCAACGGTGCTGCGATCGCGAATTCGTCGATCCCTGCGTTCTACCGTTCGGCAATGACCGATCTCGGCACCCAGGTGAACCAGGCGGATGCCCTGGCCACCATGCATGAGACGGTGACGAGCCAGGCACAGGCACGTCGTGATTCCGTCAGTGGCGTGGCGACTGATGAGGAACTCGTGACTCTGATCAAGGAACAGCAGGCGTATGCTGCGGCCGCCCGACTCGTGTCGGCCGTCGACGAGATGTCAAAAGCGCTGCTCTCGATCGGGACGTAGTCCATGCTGATTCTCAGCCGTACCCCGGGCGACGCCATCGTCATCGATGGTGGTATTCGCATTGTGGTGCTGGAGTGTGGGCACAAGAGCGTACGTCTTGGCATCGAAGCTCCCGCCGACGTGACCATCCTGCGATCGGAGATCGTCGACGCGATCGCTGAGGAAAATCGGCGCGCTGGTCAATCGGCTGAAGCGGCTACCTGGTTATCAGCGCTCGGCAAGAAGCCTAAGAGCGAATAGCTGCACCGGTGTCATTCCGAGCGCAGTCGGTGTCATTCCGAGCGCGGTCGGTGTCATTCCGAGCGCGGTCGAGGAATCTGCACCTCGCGCCGTGCATGACGGGCCTTCGGCGCGGAACGCGGATGAAGCGGATCGCTCCTCAGCATTGACGCAGTTCCGCTCTTTTCAAAAGTCATCGAAGAATGTTTTTGATGCTTTCGTGATAGATGCGGCGCCCCTAAGCCACGCCGTATCCGTCAAATCCGTTCCATCCGTCACATCCGTGCGCCAGCGAAGCGGCGACTGCGCCGGAGGCGCAACCGCTCTGCCAGGTGTTCGATGGTACTATCGAGCTCGGAGCGCCAATAGCGTCGGCATGCGAAGCTCGAGCACGCTGTCCCCCGACAGCAGCGCCCCCCCAGCACTCTCGGCAAGGGCCAAAGCGTACTCCGATGGTGTCCGCTGACACGTGAGATGAACCACCAACTCCATCTCCGTCGCCGTCACACGGATTTCTACCTCCTCACCGCCCGCCTCCTGCACCTCGATCGCGGCCATGTCGAGCAGGATCACGATGAGCCTGAGCATTGCGCTCCGCACCACTCGGATCGGCAGGAGCGGCTCCCCTTCGATATGTAGCGCGCACCGCATCGTGTGCATGCGTCCGTGATGCGTGTAAAGCTCCATCGCATCACCAAGTAGCGGCGCGAGCTCAATTGCGCTCGTCTCCGAGTCGATAACTAGGAGACGAAGGGCACGCGCCAGTTCGTTGAGCTGGATGGCTTCCTTCGGCAGGAAACTCTCAACCGTGAACTCGGTGTCGCCCATGCCGTGCAGCTGTACGAACGACGCAATTGACGAGATCCGGTTGGTCAGGCCATGAGAAATGCCCCGAATGAGGGCCTCAGACAAGTCTGCCCACTCGCCGAAGCCCTCGAAACGGGCTCCCTCGCTATTCCGCATTACGGCTCCAGAGCCGGTCAGCCGAGGCCGATACTGGTCTCTGGAGGGGGAGACTCATGTTCATTGTCATTGGATTCATAATCGTTTTCGGCAGCATTTTCTTCGGCTACACCATGCATCATGGCCAGATGGCCGTGCTCATGCAGTGGTCCGAATTTATCATCATTGGTGGGTCCGCCGCAGGAGCATTCCTCGTGGCCAACCCAATGCATGTGGTGAAGGCGAGCATCAAGCAGACCATCGCCCTCCTGAAGCCGAGTCCGTATACCGAAAAGGCCTATTCCGAGTTGCTGCAGGTGTTGTACGAGATCTTCCAAAAGGCGCGTAAAGACGGTCTCGTCGGCATCGAAGCACACATCGAGAATCCCGAGAAGAGCGACATCTTCAAGAAGTATCCGCTCTTTTTCAAGAATCACCACGCCATGAGCTTTTTGTGCGACACCCTCAAGGTACTACTTACGGGTGCCGTTGAAGACCACCATTTGAGCGACATTCTCGAGCTCGATCTCGAGAAGCAGCACGAAGAACACATGGCCGCGCCTACCGCCCTTGCCGGCATCGGTGACGCCATGCCGGGATTCGGCATCGTCGCCGCCGTGCTCGGCGTCGTCATCACCATGGGCGCCATCGGTGGTAGCGCCACCGAAATCGGTGAAAAGGTCGCCGGCGCACTCGTCGGAACGTTCCTCGGCATCCTTCTGTCGTACGGCATCATTGGTCCGATGTCAAAGGCCATCGAAGGCCGCGTGAAGACAGAGCACGACTATATGTGTTGCATCCGCACGGCGCTGCTGGCATTCGCACGCGGAGACTCACCGATGACCTGTGTCGAATTTGCACGCCGTAACATCGAGCCAGAAGAGCGCCCAACGTTCGCGGAGCTCGAGACGCTGACACGGAAGAAGGCCGCGTAAAGTG
>JBBQHJ010000099.1:0-13545 GCA_038323865.1 Gemmatimonadales bacterium | reverse complement strand
CGAACGTGACGAACACCCCAGGGGTGCCGGACTGGATCCCCGCGGCCAGAAATTGCACCGCGAAGATCGTCTTGCCGCTACCGGCCGTGCCCGAGATCAGCGTGGTGCGATTCCGCGGAAGACCACCCTTGGCAATGATGTCGAAACTCGATATCCCGGTGGCAATTTTTTCGACCGCAGTGATCGCTCCCGCAACCGTCATTGACTCACTCCTTCATTTGTTGTGGACACATCCTGCTGCTTCATGTGCACTTCGAGACCCAGCAGCACTCTCTCGGTATTCGACAGATCGCCGATCACGCGCCTTAGGGGCAAGGGAAGCGATTTGATCAACGTCGGCGTGGCGAGAATTTTTTCGTCCTCCGCCAGATCAGGATGCTCGAGTACATCAATGATCTCGATGTGATACCGGCCTGCAAGCTCCTGCTCACAGATGCGGTTGAGGTTCGCGATAGCGACTCCGCTTCGCGAGCTGGCACCGGTGACGAACAGCTTCAACAAGTAAGTACTCAATACTTCCTCCTGAATGGCGACGTTTTCTGCGACGCTGCTAGTACCCGCCCCCGCCTAAACGTGCCGCATCGATGAAGCGTGCGGCTAGACCTGCTTGTTCCCTCGAGTAGCTTGTGGGTAACGAAGTGGCTCGAGGGCAGCGACGATGACAGATCCGACCGAACGCATTGCGAGCCCAGCCGTGAAATCAAGCAGCGACGGGCCGTGGAAACAGCTCCGCGCGATCGTCGAAACGCTCGCGGATGGGATTGTCATCGTCGACAAGCGGGGCGTCATTCGCTTTGCCAATCCTGCTGCCGCGAAGCTCTTCACTCGCAGTCCTGAAGCGCTCGTTGGAAGCGAGCTCGGCACTCCGCTCGTGGCTGGAGAAACCACGGAGATGGAAATCGTGCGACGCGGTGGCGGAGAGCTGATCTACGCTGAGCTCCGAGTGGTGCACACCGAGTGGGAGGGTGAGCCCGCTGATCTCGCTTCACTCCGCGATATCACGGATCGAAAGTACGCCGACGAGCGGTCTCGGCAGCTGGCGCACGAGCGCGACGCACGTATCGAGGCGGAAGCGGCCAGCCGCGCGAAATCCGATTTTCTTGCAATCATGTCGCACGAACTTCGGACGCCGCTCAATGCCATTCTCGGCTACTCGGAACTCATCGAGCTCGGTATCTCCGGCTCTGTTGGGGAGACGATGCGCCATCAGGTTGGCCGAATTCGGTTGAGCGCAAAGCACCTCTTGAGTCTGGTAAACGATATTCTGGATCTCGCCAAGGTGGAGGCGGGTCGCTTCTCGGTGGCGAACGCGCCTGCACTTGCTTTCGAAGCAATCAATTCGGCAATCAGCCTGATTCTGCCGCAGGCTCAGGCACGCAACCTTACGCTTGTCGTGGTTCCGGAAGCTGAGAACCTTCCGAGCTACATTGGCGACGACGAGCGGGTGCGCCAGATCCTGGTGAACCTCTTATCGAACGCCGTGAAGTGCACGCCGCCCGGCGGTACAATCACAGTTGAAGCCGCGGTGACGACGACGCCCGACGTTGACGCGCGCCTTCAACCGCGGAAGGCGCACCTGCGCCTCACGGTCACGGACACGGGACCTGGAATACCCGCAGACAAATTGCGGGCGATATTCGAGCCCTTTGTGCAGGCGGAATCGCGTCCCACGCGTCCGCAGGAAGGAAGCGGGTTGGGTCTGACAATCGGTCAGCGATTGGCGCGGGCGATGGGCGGCGACCTGACGGTTCGAAGCGCGGTGGGAGAAGGATCAACATTCTCTCTCTGGCTTCCCGTTGACATCTCCGCATCGATGGCGGAACACGAAGAGAACGCGCCCGTCCCGGACCAGATGCGGGTGCGGTCCCGCACCTCCTCGTTGCCGCGCGATTTGACCGGACTCGGAGAAGTTGCCCGTGGCGTACTGAAGCACCTCGAACGACTCGTGACGTCGATCGTTGGACGCATTCGCGCGGACACGTGTATCCCCATGGCGGCGGGGTTGCGAACGTCACAGGTCACCGATCATCTGTCGACGCTGCTCGCTGACATCGCCGGCGCGTTGGTCGTGCTCGAGGAATCAGCCGGTGAGCCGTCGCCCCTGCTCGCCGACGCGACAGAGATTCAGCGCCTCCTTTCGGAGCGACATGGTGCTCAGCGCGCGCGGCTTGGCTGGACCGAAGCATCATTGCGGCGCGAGTTCATGATCATCCGAGAGGAACTGGATATCGTGATTCGGCGTTCGATGCCGGCCGCCACAGCGCTTCGACCCGAAGATGTCATTGCCACGTTCGCGCGGTTTGTTGACCAAGCGGAATACCTCGGTGTTCGTTCGCTCGAGAAGGCGCGCGAAGACTAAGATCGTGGTGGAGCAACACAATGAACAACGACTCGGTCGCAATCTCCACGGGGCGTTGGTTTATGCGTCGGCTGGGGGCCTCTAGCGTTTGCCTTCTGGAGAGTGTTGTTGTACACGGTCGCGTTTGCCGGTGTTCTCTACGTCCTCAATGTCTTTTAGAAGAAGTCCACGCAAGGCATCGAGACGCCGCAGCGGGAGATCGACTTGACGATCACGCGCCTGACGGATGCCGTTCGGCGATTTTCGGAAGCTCGCTTCTGTCGCAATTTATGTGATTCGCCCTGTATGGTGAGGTGGGACGTTGGGCGCACTCCGGCTCTGGCGCGGCGGGCGGTATCGATGCAGATTTTGTATGACGGAACCCGTATCGATCGAGGCCTGTAATGGATGTGGTCACCATCTCCCCTAAATTCCAAGTCGTCATCCCTCGGAGCGTCCGCGAGCGGCTCAACCTCAGCCCTGGGCAGCGGGTGCAGGCCCTCGCCTACGATGGGCGGGTTGAGCTCATTCCCGTCCGCCCGGCCAAGGCTCTGCGTGGCTTTCTCAAAGGCCTGGATACGACCGTGCAGCGTGATGCGGATCGCGGTTGATCCCGGCGCATTGGTCGGGCCGAGGTGCGATCGATGGTAGCACGGCTCCGGTCAAACATCGTGGACTCGTCCGCGTGGCTCGCCTACTTCGCGGATGAGCCCAGTGCCGGAGACTTTGCTGCGGCGATCGAAGACGTGCGGCGGTTGGTCGTGCCCGCAATCTGTCTGTTGGAAGTGTTCAAGATCGTCGCCAGACAGCGCGGCGAGGGTGAAGCCCTTCAAGCCGTGGCGATCATGCAGCAAGGAACCGTCGTCGATCTGGATCCCGCACTCGCGTTGAGCGCGGCGCGCATGGGATTGGACTACAAGCTGCCCCTCGCGGACAGCGTCGTTTATGCGACGGCGCGTGCGGTCGATGGGATCGTCTGGACCCAAGATGAGGATTTCGCCGGACTGACCAACGTGCAGTACATCCCAAAGCGCTCCGGCTCTTAACGCCCTCATCCAGCCGCACGTCACACCACTAAACTCATTCCCGCCGACGATCGCGGCGCTCACGTCAGACCGCAACTCCAGGCCATCGCTCATGTACGACACATGCTCCGCCGCGTGCATGTGCGATCCGAGGGCAAGCACGTAGCGATGGCCATGCATGGCCTCGATCACGGCAAGCACGTTGCTGACGGTGTGGCGGAATTGTCCCTTGCCGTTGATCTTCGCGAGGGTCGCGACGAGCGGGTCCTCATCGTACCCGGTCAGTGTCGGCCAGCTCGAGAAGAGGGGGATGTGATTGAAGGTGACGACTGGTGTCTCAGCCTTCACGTGCGCGAGATCACGCTTGAGCCACGCCATCTGCACGCTGTCGACGTCGCCATAGTACGCCGAGTCATCGGGAGAGATCGTATTGAGGCCGATGAAGTGGACGCCGCCGTACGTGAATGAGTAGTAATCGGGGCCGAGATACTGGCGATACATGCCGCGGTTATAGAGCGGATTGTTAGGATCTGCATGTGAGCTCGACGGGATGATCCCGTAGTGATCGTGATTGCCGGGTACCGCCCATATGGGTGTGCGAAACGACCTGGTTTCTGTTGCGTACAGACCGAAGAACGACCGCGACCTCGCTTCCGATTGGCTCATGGCGTCGTAAATGAGGTCGCCGCCCATCAGGACGAACGATGCGTCCTGCGAGTCGGCCAATTGGCGGAAGTGCCGAAAGCGCTCGACGTTTTTCGGAGAGATGTGCGAGTCGGACGCGTGAACGAAGGTGAAGGTCCGTGATTGCGTCTGGCGGATGAGACCGAAGTCGACAGTCGTGGCCGTTGCAGTAGTCGGTTGCCAGAACTTGCCGCTCGCACGAAATCCGTTGGGCACTGACACAAACAGAATTCCAGTCGTACCACGCGGAATGTCGAAGTGACCGAGGGAATCCGTGACGACGACGTCGCGCTGGTTCGAAACCACCACGCCCGCGATGCCGTGCTCCGAGACGTCGCGTACGCCATTCGCATTCGCATCGTCGTACACGACGCCGCGCAGGTCCGCACTCTGTGCACTGACAGGCAGCGGGATGACTATTCCCGACAGTGCGACCAGTGTAAGCAGCCTGCGTAGGCACCGGGCAATTTCTCTCAATTCAAGATCCTCGCTTTCATTAAACGGAGCGCCTGAAGAGACCTCAGCATAACCAACGCGGTGCTTTCGTCCCGAGTTTGGGAAGGCTGAAGCGTACTGCCGCAGACACGTGAGTTCTAGCACGAAATTGATGACCACCAGCTCACACGTCGTAGCGCTCCAAGCCAAGCGCTGTCGGTCGCTGGTCTGCAGATCGCAGCGAAGCGCGCTTTGCAAACCTTTCTTCCAGTTCCGGAATCCAAGGACGAAAGGCATTCTGCCTATAGACGACGCCAGCCTGAGCACCGGTCTACTGATCACCCGCTCGGCGTGCCCCGGAATGGATCCGTCCCGATGACTCCCGCTCTGCTCCTACTGGCCCTGCTCTCTTCCCCGCAGCACTCGCAGGCGTCGAAGGTTTCGCCGTTTCGAGAGGACCTGCGAACCATCGTGCGGACGATCGATTCGCTGCATCCTTGGCCGTGGCGCCGAATCCCCACCGACTCATTCCATCGGATGGCGGCGCGCTTAGAAAGGCAGATCGACCGCATGCCACCGGAGCAAGCGGCGGTGCGCATGATGCAGCTGGTGGCGTCGTTGCACGACGGACACACCGAGCTCAAGCCGTCGGGACAGCCGGCATTCACGCGTTGGTTCCCCGTGCGATTCCACCGGTTTGCCGACTCCCTTGCGATCACCGCCGCTGACTCCAGCCATGGCTTCCTCGTCGGCGCCAGAGTGCTGACCATCGGAAAGCGCCCAGCACTGGAGGCGCAAGAAATGGTGGCGAGCCTGAGCGGAGCGGACAACGCGTGGGGCCGGCGAGAACGCACCGGCCTGATGTCGAGCGCGGCCGCGCTCAAGGGGCTCGGCCTGTCCGATGGGCAAAAGCTCGAACTCCAGTTGCGGCTCGCGGACGGCACCGCGCAGCGGGTAACGCTGACGACAGCGACTACGGAGTGGGGTGACCCGGCCTGGATGCAGCGGGGCGAGATGTTCGGCCCCGCGGGCATACCCGTGGTCACCGCATTCGAACACCTAACGTCCCTCCAGTACCGTGAACGCCGCCCTTCTCTGCCTCTCAGTCTACGCAACCGCGTTCCGATCTGGTTCACCTGGCTCCCGCAGGACTCGACGCTCTACATGCAAAGCAACTTCGTCCAGGACTTTGGCGCCCTCAAGTTCGCCGCGATCATCGACTCCGCGTTTGCAGCCGCCGACACGGCGCCGGTGCGCCGCTTCATCTTGGATCTGCGCTACAACAGCGGAGGTGATGGGTCGAAGGTGATGGCGTTCGTGCACGGGATCATCCGGCGCCCGCGCCTCGACCAGCCGGGACGCCTGGTGTTGCTGACGGGAGCGAAGTCGTTCAGCGCAGCGGTTCTCTGGCTTTCGGCCCTGCGCGAGCACACAAACGTGGTCACCGTCGGTGAACCGGCGGGCGCGGCGCGCAATCACTCCGGCGATGCCATCGAACTCGTCCTGCCCCGAACTGGGATGACGCTCCAGGTCTCGGTCCTCCGGCATTACGGCACGCGAAGCGATGACCCTAACGACTGGGAGATGCCCGACTTCCCGATCCCATCGCTGGCCGGTGACTACTTTGCCGGGCGCGATGTCGCGCTCGAGTTCGCACGATCAACGCGAGACCTGCGCTCGCTGCCGAAAATCGCGCTCGAATCGGGGAGCGCGGCCGCACTGGCCGAATACACTCGGCGCCAGGCGCGGTTCGGGCGGGTGACAGGATGGCACGCGTTCGACGAGCGCGAGATGAACAGCGCCGGTTACACGGCGCGAGAGGAGGGCCGCGTCGAGCAGGCGCTCGCGATCTTTGCCTGGAACACCAAAGCATATCCATGCAGCGGCAACGCTTGGGATTCGTGGGGAGAGGCACTGCTGGCAGCTGGGGACAGCGCGAAGGGAGCGGCCAGTTACCGGCGCGCTGCGGAGCTGGACCCGGGAAACAGCGGAGCACGCGAGATCGCGGACAGATGGGCTCCGCGACCTTGGGCGGCGCTGCCGGCGGTTGAACGCGAGTGCATTGCTGGACCTCGCACGCAGCGCTAGTTGCGACATCCCACCGCCGCCGAGCCACTTTCTATAGTAAATGCGTCGCCGAGGGCGGCCTTCAGGTCATTGATGGTGGCGACGCGCGGTGATGTCCGCCTGTTAGATGGGCAATCCGCAAGGGTTTCTTCGGTCTGCCGCGAGCCCCATCGAGTGTGCCCAGCGGCATATTTGGGCATGACGAGAAAGACCCTGCACTGGCTGTTCGTTGCCCTCGCATGCGCCGGCAGGTTGCCCGCCCAGGCGCCCGCGAGCAAGCTCGCTCACGCCACTCGCATCTCCGTCGCGCCGCCCCACATAGACGGCTCTTTGGACGACGCCGTCTGGTCACGCGCCCAGGTCATCACTGACTTCGTCCAGAAAATTCCCGTTGAGGGAGCGACGCCGAGTGCGCGCACCGAGGTCCGCATCCTCTACGACAACGACGCGCTCTACATCGGAGCTCGGCTCTTTCGCGACGACCCAACAGCGATTCGCACGTCTGTAACGCGGCGAGACGGCGAGAGCGACGCCGAAGTGTTCACCGTGTCGCTCGATACGTATTCCGACAAGCAGACCGCTTACAGCTTCGCGCTGTCGTCCGGCGGTGTGCGCGGCGACTTCTATCATTCGCAGGACAGCGAGGATAGTGGACGCGAAGCACAGTTCGATCCGGTGTGGGCGGGCAGCGCACGCGTCGACGACCACGGCTGGACGGCCGAAATGCGCATTCCGTTTTCACAGCTGCGATTCAATGCAGCCGCCGAGCAGTCGTGGGGACTTCAGCTCACGCGCAACATCGCGGATCGGACCGAACGACTACAGTGGGTGTTGATTCCCGTGTCGGCCGCAGGCTTCTCCTCGCGCTTCGGCCGGCTCGACGGCATTGTTGGAATCCCTCCTGCGCGTCGGCTTGAGCTGCTTCCGTATGTCGCGTCTGATCTCAACTTTCGGTCTAAGGTCGACTCTCGGAATCCATTCAACAGCCGCGGTGGCGTTCGCGCCGGTGGAGATCTCAAACTCGGACTCGGCCCCAATCTCACGCTCGACGCCACGATCAATCCGGACTTCGGACAGGTTGAGGCTGATCCGGCCGTCGTAAACCTCACTGCGTTCGAGACGGTTTTCGAGGAACGGCGACCATTCTTCATTGAAGGGAACGAGCTGCTCACGGGACGTGGCCAGAGTTTCATTGGCCGGCCGACATGGTTCTACAGCCGCCGTATCGGCGCAGCACCGCGTGGAAGTGTATCGGGCGACTTTATCGACTCACCAACCCACACCACCATTCTTACGGCGGCGAAGGTCTCGGGACGTCTGGCATCGGGGCTGTCGATCGGAGCACTCGCCGCTGCAACGCCGCGGGAATACGGCCGGGCCTTCACGCTCGCGACCAGGACGGAAACCAACGCAGCTGTCGAGCCGCCGAGTGAGTTTGGCGTCTTTCGTCTCCAGCAGGAGTTCGGTGCGCAGCAGTCGAATGTTGGTTTCTCGTTCACGCAGGTGCGCCGCTCGCTCGATGAGCGCGGCGGACTGAACGCGCTCCTGACGCGGAATGCCGTCGGAGGCGGCGCTGACTGGAGGCTCCGCTACCGGGAAGGCATGTATGAAGTCACAGGCTGGGTGGGCGGAAGTCATGTCGATGGCGACCCCGCTGCAATCGCGCGGCTCCAGCGCTCGAGCGCGCACTACTTCCAGCGACCGGACCAATCGCACGTGAGCTATGATGCGGCCCGGACGTCGCTCAATGGCACCACCGCGTCGCTTCGTCTCGACAAGAACGCCGGCCGCTATTCACTCGGCGGCATTCAGCTCTCGATGCGCACACCGGGATTCGAGATCAACGACGCGGGCCAGATGCGCAGCGGCGATGACATCGACTTCAATGCCGACATCCAGCTGCGTGACACCAAGCCGAACAAGTACGTCCGCTTCTTCAACTTCGGAACGTCCACGCAGTCGGGATGGAATTTCGGCGGCATCCGCCAGTATCTGCGATTCGGCGAAGCCGCACAGGCAACGTTTCACAACTTCATGCGATTGAGCATGAGTGGAACGAAGTTCATCGGTTCACTTTCGGACGATCTCACGCGCGGTGGGCCGCTCATCGCCACGCCGAGTGCGTATCAGTTCTCAGCGACACTGAATAGTCGTGCGAATGTCCCGACGACGTGGAGCGCGCGCACCACGTACTTCGATGACGAGTTTGGTGGTTGGCGATTCGACGCCAGCACTGGCCTTGCCATTCGTCCGGCATCGCAGTGGCAGGCGTCTGTCGACCCGTCGTACTCGCGCTCAGTAGATGGTCGGCAGTATGTGCTCACCCGCGCGCGCACGAGCGGTTCGGAAACATTCGGCAGTCGCTACGTGTTCTCGTTCATCGAGCGCAGTACGTTGTCGGCGCGGTTCCGTCTGAATTACGCCTTCACGCCAAACTTCACCGCAGAGGGATATGCGGAACCGTTCGCGGCGAGTGGGCGCTTCTACGATTACGGCGAGCTGCCTGCTCCGCGCGCCAACACGTTGCGGACGTACGGCGCTGCCGGCAGCGGAACCTCAATCCTTGCGAAGACGGATGGAAGCCACACGGTCACCGAGAGTGCGGACTCGTTCACGATTCCCGCACTGGACTTCAACCGGCTGTCCTTTCGCTCGAATCTCGTGCTGCGCTGGGAATACCTGCCGGGCAGTACGGCGTACTTGATCTGGCAGCAGAGCCGGCAAGACCTCGGCCTCGCGGGGCAACTCATCAACCCGCGCGACTTGTACGACGCCACGCGCGCGCCGGGTGACAATCTGTTCGTTGTAAAGATCAGCTACTGGCTTGCCCAGTAGCCTGCTTGCCTGACCACGCGTGCACTATTCGGATGCGCCGTGATGATCGCGTGGCTCCTGTCTCGCGGTGTTGATGAGGCTAAATGGCGCGACACCGCCGTGGCTTCGGCGGCTTCGATGTGGCGGTGAGTTGCGTAAGGCGTTTGGCGGGAGGTACGGCTTGCGGTGATCATGTCGCGTTACTGGTGGTTAGGTTGCCAACGGCTAGGCTGTAAGCCAATGCGCGCCCGCCAACGGAGGTCATGATGATTCTCTCACTCGACGGCGACGTCTCACTGGAGGCCGGCGGCGGAAAGGGCGCGAACCTCGCGCGCCTTGCGCATGCGGGTTTCGTCGTGCCGCCGGGATTCGTGATCTCGATCGGTGCGTACCGCATGTTTCTCGCGCACAACAACCTCGCCGCCGTTATTGCGCGAATTGCGGGTTCAGCACACATCGATAGCACCACATCGCTCGACGCGTCCTCCGCCAAGATTCGGGCCCTGTTTGCCGCGGGCGCAATTCCCACAGCACTCGCCGACGCCATTGTCGGAGCATACGCCGCGCTTGGCAATGCGCCGGTCGCTGTCCGTTCGTCGGCAACCACAGAGGACCTCCCGGAACTGTCGTTCGCCGGACAACACGACACTGTGCTGAACGTGATCGGCGTCGCCCCGCTTCTGCATGCCGTGGTCGACTGCTGGAGCAGCCTGTGGACAGCGCGCGCGATCGGCTACCGAGTCAGGAACGCGATCGCACACGAGGCGGCGGCGCTGGCCGTTGTCGTGCAGCAGATGATACCGGCCGAGGTTTCGGGCGTGCTGTTCACGGCAAACCCCCTGACTGGCAATCGCTCGGAAGCCGTGATCGAGGCGACGTTCGGATTAGGCGAAGCGCTCGTGTCAGGGCGCGTCGAGCCAGATCACTACCTCGTCGGCGGCGTGACTGCGCGAGTGCTGGAGCGTCGTCTCGGCGCCAAGGCGCTTTCCATTCGATCCCGTGCCGAGGGCGGAATCACCGAAGTCGCGGAGAGCGCCGCGGATATCGCCACGCTGTCCGATTCCGAAGTGCTCGAGCTCGCGGGCACATGCAGGCGCGTTGCACAGTTGTTCGGCTCGCCGCAGGATATCGAGTGGGCGCGGGCCGCGGGCGCGTTTCATCTCCTCCAGTCGCGACCGATCACGTCTCTCTTTCCGGTGCCCGCCGAGGTCACCGGAGACGGTCTTCGCGTGCTGCTGTCGATCGGCGCCATCCAGGGAATGCTCGATCCCCTCACACCGCTCGGGCGCGATGTCTTCCGAGTGAGTCTGGTGAGGACGCTAGCGTCTATTGGCGCACCGTTGGCTATCGGTCAACGTCCGGTCGTTGCAGCGGGAGACCGCATATTCGTAGACATCACGGCGGTCGCGCTGAACCCGAAGTCACGGTCGCGCTTGCGCAGCGTGCTGCAAGTCATTGAGCCCACCACGGGCAAGGCGCTGGACGACATGGCGGCCGATGCCGCCTTCTTCCCGATCCCAGCGACACTACCGCTCTGTTGGCCCACATGGCGTTTCGTCTGGCTTATTACGCGCGCAATGGGCAACATGACGTACAACTTGCTCTGGCCCGATCGCGGTCGCGTGCGAATCCAACGCCGGCTGTCGTCGACGATTGCTGCGTTCACGCAACGCAGCGCTGCGGCGCAAACGCTCAGGGAGCGCGTTGACCTGCTCGATCATGCTTTTGCATGGATCGGCAACACCGGGCTCGCAGTGCTGGGACCAGGCTTTGGCAGTGGGTTGGCAAACCTGAAGCTCTTGCACATGCTGGCCACGCCGCTTCCCGATGGTGAGCAACGCGTCCTCGAGCTGACGCGCGGCCTGCCGCACAACGTTACCACAGAGATGGACCTCGCTCTCTGGGATGTGGCGCGCGCCATCCGCAGCGACGCGAGCGCGGCAAGGTACTTCGCTGCCGCCGACCCCGGGGCCCTCGCGCGCGAATGCCTCGAGGGGCGATTGCCGAGCTCAGTGCAGAAAGTGATCGAGTCCTTTTTGGAAACGTACGGAATGCGCGGAGTCGCCGAGATCGACGTTGGCCGGATACGCTGGCGCGACGATCCGGTGCCGCTGATGCAGGCGTTGCAGAGCTATCTCCGTATCGACGACGCAGAACGCGCGCCGGATGCGATCTTTCGCCGTGGCGCCGAAGCTGCGGCCCGCACCCTGGACGCCCTCCTGTCGGACCTGCGTACGACGCGCCTCGGTTGGCTGAAGGCGTGGGTGATGACGTTCGCTATGCGCCGCATGCGCGCGCTCGCCGGCCTGCGCGAGAGTCCCAAGTTCACAATGATCACAATGCTCGGGATCGCGCGGGCGAGCCTGCTCGCGGGCGGGCGCGAGTTGGTGGCCGCTGGGGTTGTCGATGCTCCTGATGATGTTTTCTTCCTTCGCTTCGACGAACTGCGTGCTCTCAGTGAAGGCCCATCAGGCGATTGGCGCGCTTGCGTTCAGGAGCGGCGCGAGTCGTATGCACGAGAGAAACGTCGGCGACGCGTGCCGCGTCTCCTGCTGAGCGACGGCCGAGTGTTCCTTGGCGGCGCCGCTGCGTCCCCCAGCACCAACGGTGCCGGAGGTGTAGAGGGTTCGATCCTTGTGGGCACTCCCGTGTCGCCCGGTGTCACCGTTGGAGTCGTGCGTGTCGTGTTCGATCCTGGCGGCGCACAACTCACACCGGGCGAGATCCTGGTGTGTCCCGGGACTGATCCGGCGTGGACACCGCTCTTTCTCGCCGCGGCTGGCCTCGTGACCGAAGTTGGCGGGCTGATGACGCACGGTTCCGTCGTTGCGCGCGAGTACGGTATCCCCGCGGTGGTCGGCGTGCACGACGCGACCACTCGCTTGCGTTCCGGCGATCGCGTGCAGGTCGACGGCACCACCGGAATCATCAGCATTCTGCCCGACGATCTTGCGAGAGGGGAGGGCTAGGAGCGGTGCGCCTGATCTGACCGAAGCCGTGCGTCAGTGCAGCCAGTGCCAGCGGCGCCGCGAAGCTTCCACCGCGCTCCACAACTTCCCACAGCGGCGCTCCAGCGACAATGAACAGTGACTCGGTCGCCATCTTCCACGCGGCCACGAAGAGCAGCAGCCCGGGCATGGGTCGCACCGCAATCAACACGGCCAACGCAACTTCGAACCATCCGACGAATGGAGTGGTGCCGGCGGGAAGACCGAGCGCCGCATAGTGCGTGACGAGCGTCGCCTTGCCGGCCACACCGATCAAGCCGTGGGCGCCGAGCAACAGCACCGTTGTCCACCGGAGAATGATCGTCACTCGGCCCAGCGTGATCGTGTCTGTCGATGGACCATCGCGACGGTCGAGCAGCGCGCGAATCGAACGAGGCATCGATGTCATCGCGAGTAACGCCATCGGCACGCCGTAATTGCCGGCGCGCTCGAGTGCCTCGAGAACGCTTTCACCGGCCATGGGACGAAGCAGCGCAGTGAACAACGCCCACACACTCATGTAGACGAGCGGCAGGCCGCGCGGTGCGAACAGCATCGCCATCCCCGCCGTCACGTCAACGGCGCCGACGACGGGCATCAACTTCCACGCCCACCGCTCCGGAATTCCCATCACGCCGAAGTACGGTAGCCAGGCGGCCTTCGTGATGAAGCCGAAGGCACCGTGGCCGATGAAGCAGAGCGCGGCTCCGATGCGGAGGATCCAGTACGCACTCTCGGTTGCTGATTCAGTTGGTCGCATGGTTGGAGAATCTCTGCTTCCACGCACACGCTCAATCGCGCGCGACATCAACGGTCAAGGCGTGTTGCGTGCGGCACGCTCGCGCCGGAGTTGCTCGATCACATCTCGTGCCTTGCGCCGGCTGATGGGGAGACGCACGCCATCCGTGAGCTCCACTTCGAGTCCTTTCGTATTCGAGCGTCGCACGGCGCGCACATGCGAAATGTTGATGCCCGCCGAACGATGAATTCTAACAAACAATCCCGCACCGAGCCGCTCGATGATCTGCGACATGGACTCACGCACCACGTGGGTCCGGCCCGCCGCGTGAACCTGCACGTACGCGCCATCCGATTCGATCCAGGTGACGTCTCCGACATTTACGGCGGCGCCACCCTGCCTGCTGCCGAGGAGGATTCGCTCACTGCCCGGGTCGCCGAGTGAGCGACGAATGCG
>JBBQHJ010000098.1:0-13602 GCA_038323865.1 Gemmatimonadales bacterium | reverse complement strand
CAACAGCAGTCGTCGAGTAGCGAAAACGCAGTACTGAGTACTTGGTGCCGGGAATTCGAGACTCGGGTATGCCACAACGGAAACGGAGGCCAACTTGGCCTCCGTTTTTCTTTCGCCGTTCAGTACGAGTGTCTCGATGTCCCGGTACGCGGTACCGCGTACTGCGTTTTCATTAATTCAATACTGCTCGTCAGAGGACAAAGGAGTACTGGCGTTCCGCCTCTACACGCGATGGCCGCGGCGTGAATGGTCCAACAACGGAATGCTGTAAGGCGACTGATGTTGTCCCGCGAAAGCGCGTCTTCGACAGCGCTTCGCGCATCACGCGGTGCGCCAACCCGTGATCGTTGCAACTCTCGCTGAGATGGGCGAGCACCACCTGCGTGAGGTTCGCATTCGCAACGTCGCGCGCCAACGAAGCTGCCGCGCGATTCGAGAGATGTCCCATGCGGCCGCCAATCCGGCGCTGCACCGAGTCCGGGTATGGACCGTTCCGCAGCATCATCTCGTCGTGATTCGATTCGAGCACTAGAATGTCGGCGTCCTTGCAGAGAGCGCGAACAGTGTCAGTCGTGTGCCCGAGATCGGTGCAGACAACCACATTGGCGCCAGTGCTCGACGACGTCACCTTCACGCCGATGGGACTTACGGCATCATGCGGAACGGCATGCGTGGCGATGGACATCCGCGACAGCAACACGCTGCCACCAAGCGGCACACGTGTACAATTGGCCTCCTGAAGCTCCGCACACGCGTTGACGGTCCCCTCGCTCGCAAAGAGTGACCAACCCCAGCGCTTTGCTCCAGCTGCGGCACCCCTCACGTGGTCGCCATGTTCGTGCGTCACGACGCACGCTTCGATCGACGCAGGCGCGATGTCGATCATCTTGAGGCGACCAGCGAGCGTGCGCGTGCCGAAGCCGCAATCCACGAGTAGCCGCGTCTCTCCGCACTCGATGAGCACGGCGTTGCCGTCGCTCCCACTGCCAAGCACCCAGACCTTCATTCCACTTCAGACCAGCGAGCCTCGTACGCGGCGGTGAGTTGTACGCGCGCAGCCGGCGTGAGCGTCACATGACGACGTGACATCATCCGCTCGGCGACCTCAAGGAACTTATCGAGCTTGTAGTCGGAAAAGCGACCCGTCTCACCCCAGCTGAACGGGGCTACGACCTTGGGCGGCATCACCGAGCCGTACACATTCGCGCCCGCTCCGAGCACGGTGCCCGTTGTGAGCCGCAAGCCGATCCCGGACTTCGCATGATCGCCGAACAACGTGCCGAGAAACTGCATGCGTGAATCGCGGATGCCGGTTGGCGTCCAGAGCGCAACAGTGCCGTACGTGTTCTTCAGGTTGCTCGTGATGGTGCCAGCGCCAAGGTTGACCCAGCGACCGAGCATGCTGTGTCCCACGAATCCGTCGTGGCCTTTATTCGAGTGGCCAATGAAGATCGTGTTGCTCAACTCACCGTGCACCTTGCAGACGTCGCCGATGGATGAGGCGGCGATTCGGTCGGTCGTAATCGTGGAGCCCTGGCCGACGTACAGCGGACCAACGAGCCGGGTGAATGCCTGAACGTGCGAGCCTTTGCGGAGCAGCACAGGGCCGGCCGTGACATCGAAGCACGCCGCCGGCTCCACGCTCGCGTCCTCTTCCACGAACATGGGATGACTGCCAATGACGATCGCGCCAGCGGGCGACTCGCGTCGGCACCACGCGCCAAGAACGGGGATGTCGTGCAGCAACATTGGCGTGAGGTGCTTCACGTAGTCCCACACCTCGTCCATCCACCAGCCGGAAATTGTCGTGCGTTTCGCCCGCGAGTCGTAAAGGTCTTCCAGTGTCGTGGCGCCATTCGACAATTGCGCAGCCTGTAAGGCGCTCGCGAGCCGAAACGCGACGACTCGGCCGTCGCACGCGAGCACATTTGCTTCGGGTACGCCCGTCAGCTCAGGTGCGAACCGCGCATTCACGATCCACGCGCCGGCAGGTATGGCGCCTTCGTGAATCGGCGCCGCGTCGGGCTCCTCGAATCCCTTGAGATGCGAGGCAGTGACATGTCCCGCCACCGACGTCTGAAGTGCGAGCGCCCACCGCTCGCGCACGAGCAGCGCGCCGGCGCGAAGCTCGCCCGCAGGTCGCGTCAGGGCGAAAGGTTCGAAGGTCCGCGCGGCGGCGTCGTCATAGAGATAGACGGCGCTCACGTCATGTCCTTGATCGACGGCGGGAGTGACTCAATCAGCGTCTTGAGATCACTGGCGCGATCAGTGGTGGTAACAAGCGTCAGTCCGCCCTTGGTGACCACCACGAGATCCGACACGCCATACAGAACGACCGCACCCGCTTCGGCATGGACGACGTTGTTACTCGAGGCGAGTGCGTGGACCAACCCGTTCGTCGCGTTGCCTTGTGCATCGTGCTCGCGTACGCGATGGAGCGCCGCCCATGTGCCCACGTCGTCCCATCCAAAGTTGCCTGCGATGACCATCACGCGCTTGCTGCGTTCGAGCACGCCCACGTCGACCGAGATTGGCGTCTCCACCGCGCCAAAGAATCCCTCGAGGTCTTCCGTATGCGCAGCGAGATGCGGTCCGATTTCCGGCGTCAGCTCAATCACTTCGGCAAGGAAGTCCGTCGCGCGCCACACGAAGATCCCAGAATTCCACAGAAATCCGGCGTTGACCATCGTTTCCGCTCGCGCGCGATCCGGCTTTTCAATGAACCGGGCGACACGACGCACCCCGTCGCCGATCTCCTCGCCGGGCTGGATGTAGCCAAATCCTGGATCGGGGCGAACCGGAACGACTCCGACGGTGACTAACGCATGATGCTCCGATGCGGCATCGGCAGCGCGACTCAGCGCCGCGCGAAATCCGTCGGGATCTCCAATCGCCCAATCTGCGTGTACGCTGATCATCACCGCGTCGTGACCGCCGCGCCGCACGACCTCATTTGCCGCCCACGTCAGCGCTGCAGCCGTTCCCGCGGGGCGGGGCTCCGCGATGATGTTTTCCCGTGGTATCTCTGGCGCCAGCGCCGCGATGGCGTCGACCAGCGACGCGTTCGTGAGCACCAACGTCTGTTCCGGCCGCACAAGCGAGTCGAGTCGCGAGAGCGCGTCGCGGAGCAGGGGTTGAGGCGTTGCGAGCGGCAGCAGCTGCTTGGGGCGTTCCGGTGTGCTTACCGGCCAGAACCGCGATCCCACGCCGCCCGCAAGAATGACCGCCCAGCGACTCATGATGCCTCGGCGCTTGGATCGGTGGCCACGCCGGCCAACTCGGCGGCGCGGGCATACAGCCGCTTTGGGCTGAATGGCTTGGTGAGAAACTCACTCGCACCCAATTCCACCGCGCTGCGATGCTGCTGTTCCTGACCAGCCGCCGTGAGCACGATGGTGGGCAGCTTCGCGAGTCGCTCGTCCTTCTTCATTTCGGACAGCACATCGAGGCCGCTGAGATAGGGCATCATGAGGTCGAGCAGCACGATGCCGATGTCAGTTTCCCGCTGAAGCACTTCGAGGGCTTCGCGCCCGTCGTACGCGAGCGTGACCCGGAACGGGCCCTGCTCGAGCTTCATCTTGATGATGCGCCCAATGTGCGGCTCATCGTCAGCGACGAGCGCGTGAATGACCTGCATACGTGTCACTGGCTAGACCAGACTCGCGATATGCTCGCGATTCCGGCGAATCTCGTACAACAAGGGTCCGACGTTCGCATCCGGGCGCACGAGCACGACGAGAATGGCGTCGGCGTTGAGCACCGAGATAATGGAAAGGCCGGCCTGATGTTCGAGGACGACCGAATTGAGTTCGCCGCGGAGAATCTCACGACCAAGCTCTTCCGCAGAAGCGATGATGGCGGGGATCAACGCGGCAAGGCCTTCGGTATCAACTCCGGGGGCGCCTTGCGCGTCGATGAGGAGACCGTCACGTCCAAGGACCACGGCCGCGTCTACGCCGTCCCGCTGTCGAATCGCGCCAACGAGGTCTCGGATACTCGGCATTCCATCTCCACTCGGAAAGTGCAGCGAAGCTTAAGGATGAGGTGAGTGAAGTCAAGCGATGACAATCGCTTGAGTTTGGTCGGTCGCAGGTCTATTCTCCACGGAGTCCCACGTGCAATTCCCTTTGCGTTTCCCCATGTCGTCGCCTCGTCTCATACGCGCCGCGGTGGTAGTCTGTGCCGTCCTTGCCGTCGCCTGTGGCGACGTCACGCGGCAGAAGGCCACCTACGCCAGCGCGATTTCGTCGTACTCCGTCTATACCCTCACGCAATCGCCGGCGGCGCAACCCAACGCCCTGAACTTTCTGGGTGGGGTGACGCGCGCGTCGTCGAGCTTTGCGTTCGACCTCGCGTTTGACTTCGACGCGAACGGTCGCGTCATCGTGTATCCCGTGCGCACACTGGGTGGAGCCCCAGCGGGCACACTCAAGCGCATTGGCCTCCAGGCCGTGCCGGGCACCTTTGAAAGCATTGTCGAAGCACCGGCGACGGGCTACGACACGCTGCATGCCAAGACCATCAGTGTCGGCTCGACACTCGCTGTGGAATTGCGCGACGCGAGCGCATGCTTCAGCTACAGCATCCTGCAGTCCCAGCTTCTGTATGCGAAGATCACGGTGGACAGCATCATTCCGGCCACGCGGCTGATCTACGGTAAGCTCGTGGTCGATCCGAACTGCGGGTATCGCGGTCTCGTGCCGGACTCGATTCCCAAGAACTGATGCACGATCTCCGGGTGGTTCGCGAACGCCTCGATGAACTCCGCGAGGCGATGCGCCGACGCGGGACACTCGGCGCGCTGGCCACGCAGTTGGATGCCTGTGAAGAGCTTGAGCGTGAACGCCGGCTCCTCATGCAGGCCGCACAGGAGCGTCAAGCCGCACGCAACGCTGAGTCGCAGGAAGTTGCTCGCCGGAGAAAGGCCGGCGAGGATGCGAGTGAACTCATCGCGCACGGCCGTACTGCAGGCGAGGAGATTGCCCGACTCGAGAGCGAAGTCGCCGAGGTCGAGGGCAAGCTGAACGGCATCTTGATGCACGTTCCGAACATGACGTTGCCTGATGTCCCCGAGGGAGACGAAGAGCACAACGTCATCGTTCGGAGCTGGGGAACACCACGTCCGGTGGTTGGTGTGAAGCCGCATTGGGACATTGCCGAGGCATTTGGACTGGTCGATCTCGAACGCGGCGCGAAGATCAGTGGTTCTGGTTTCGCGGCATATCGCGGCACCGGCGCCCGGCTGATTCGGGCGTTGATGAACTTTTTCCTCGACTCGCACGCCGATGAACACGGCTACGAGGAAGTGTGGCCGCCGTTGCTCGTCACTCGCGACGCGATGACCGGTACAGGCCAGCTCCCGAAGTTCGAGGACGACGCGTACAAGATCGCGGGCGACGATCTCTTCCTGATTCCAACGGCCGAGGTGCCGGTGACGAATCTGTATCGCGGGGAGATCCTCGATGGTGACTCGCTCCCGCGCGGCTTCGTCGCGTATACGCCGTGCTTCCGCCGCGAGGCGGGATCAGCCGGCAAGGACACGCGCGGCATTCAGCGCATGCACCAGTTCGACAAGGTCGAGCTCGTGCGCTATTCGGCAGCGGATGACTCCGAGCGGCAGCTCGAACTTCTTCTCGGACATGCCGAATCGATGCTGCAACGGCTCGGGCTGCCGTACCGGGTGAAATTGCTGGCGGCCGGCGACACGGGATTCTCGAGTGCGAAGACGTACGATCTCGAAGCGTGGGCGCCGGGTGTGGGCTCGTGGCTCGAGGTGAGTTCTGTCAGCACGTTCACAGATTTTCAGGCTCGCCGCGCGAACATTCGCTACCGCGCGGCCAAGGGAGAAAAGCCGAAATTCATTCATACGTTGAATGGATCGGGACTCGCCTTCCCGCGCACGCTCGCATGCATTCTCGAGCACTACCAGCAGACGGATGGCACTGTGGTCGTTCCTGATGTGCTGCGGCCCTACGTAGGGACTGACCGGATCAGCTGATCCATGCGCCGCCGCGCCCCTGAGTTGGTCGTCGGCCTGCTGCTCATCGCGCTACTGGCGTCGTACGTTCTCTTCACTCGGTCGGCCGTCCGTGATTTGCAGGGCGAAGCGCGACGCTCGAGCGAAATGTTCGCGCGGGTGTTCCGCGCTCAGGCCGACACGAGTGAGAGCGAGAAGACGCTCGCGCTGTTTGATCTTGTGAAACAGATCCGCGAACAGGGCATTCCCATTGTCGTCACGGATCTCGCTGGTCATCCCGGCGCCAATGCAAATGTGCCGCTGGAAATTGCCGGCGACGAAGTGCAGCTGCGCGCGTACGTCGCCGAGCTCGACACGCACAACACGCCGGTCATCGATTCACTGATTGGACAGATTCATTTCGGCAACACGCGTCTCATCCGCTGGCTCACGTGGATTCCGGCGCTGCAGGCCGCATCGGCGCTCGTGCTTCTCCTGGCAGCGGTTTACATCGTGCGCACTCGCGGCAACGCGGAGCGGGAACGTGTGTGGGCGGGAATGGCGCGCGAGTCGGCACATCAACTCGGGACTCCGCTCTCGAGCCTGAGTGGGTGGGTCGAGTTGCTCGAGGATCGGGCGACAGACGACGCCACCCATGCAGCGGTCGCGAACATGCGCGCCGATCTTGTGCGGCTCGATCGCGTGGCCCATCGATTCGAACGCATCGGACGCGATCCCCGGAGAGATCCCGTGGATGTCGGCGCGCTGGTTGATCGGATTGCGCGTTACTTCCGCGCTCGCGTGCCGACGCTCGCCAATGCCGTGACCATCGACCTCGAGCCCGCGGATCAGAAAGTCACCATTGCTGGCGACGCCGTGTTGCTCGAGTGGGCTATGGAGGTGCTGGTGAAGAACGCGGTCGATGCTCTGGCCGGACGCGGCGGCAAGATCACGCTCTCGACGGCGCTTCGACCCGAGGGCGGTGCGAAGATCGTAGTCTCAGATGACGGCCCGGGCATTCCTCGCGAGTTGCGCAGCCGCATCTTCGAACCCGGCTTCTCCACCAAGCAGAGCGGTTGGGGCATCGGGCTTTCGCTCGCTCGTCGCATCGTGGAAGAGAACCATGGCGGCGAATTGCTACTACTTCCGACAGACCGCGGAGCGACGTTCGAGATTATCTTGCTCTGATGGCGATTGCGATGGACGACACGCTGCTCGAGGGATTGAATCCTGCGCAGCGAGAAGCGGTGCTTCACACTCAGGGCCCACTCCTGATTCTGGCTGGCGCCGGCTCCGGAAAAACCACGGTGCTCACGCGCCGGTTGGCTCGGCTGATCGATTTCGAGGGTGTGGATCCAAGCCGCATTCTCGCCGTGACGTTCACCAACAAGGCCGCGGGCGAGATGAAGTCTCGCATCGAGCGCCTGCTGGGCCGCGCGCCGACGGGTATGTGGGTTGGCACCTTCCACGCGATTGGTGCGCGCATGCTGCGCACGGCGCCACATCTCGTTGGCCGCACACAATCGTTCACCATTTACGATCAGGACGACACGCAGGCCGTCGTGAAGCGCGTCATGGAGCGGCATCGCATCAACGCGAAGCAGTTCACACCGCGTGGTATTCACTCCGCCATTTCCGACGCGAAGAATCGGCTCATCCATCCGTCCGAGTTTGCCCAGTTGGCAATGGATCCGTTTGCGCGCGCCATCTCGACGGTCTACAACGAGATCGGCGGTGAACTGCAGCGCGCCAACGCGGCGGATTTCGACGACCTGCTGTTGCTTCCCGTTCGAATGCTCGCCGAGAATCCAGCGGAGCTCGACAAGTATCGCCGGAAGTTCCAGTACATCCTTGTCGACGAATATCAGGACACCAACGCAGCGCAATACCAACTCGTGAAGCTCCTCGCCGGCGGCCATGGCAACCTGGCCGTCGTAGGTGACGATGATCAGTCCATCTATGGTTGGCGCGGCGCAGACATTCGGAACATCCTGGATTTCCAGAAGGATTTTCCAAACGCCTCGGTGGTCAAGCTGGAAGAGAACTACCGCAGCACCCCCGAAGTGCTCGATCTCGCCAACGTCGTGATCTCGGCGAACAAGGGGCGCATGGGCAAGACACTCCGTGCCACGAAGGCCAGTGGCGAGCGTGTCACCGTTGTTCGCGCGCTCGACGAGCGCGACGAAGCCGACTTCGTGCTCGAAGAGCTTACGGCACGTAAGGCGCAGGAGAATCGCCGACTCCGCGATTTCGCGATTATCTATCGCACCAACTCGCAAAGTCGTGCACTGGAGGAGTCGTTGCGAAAGCGCAGCTTGCCATATCGGCTCGTCGGGACGGTGCGCTTCTACGACCGCCGCGAAGTCCGCGATCTCATGGCGTATCTCAAGCTCGCCGCGAATCCCGCCGACGACGAAGCATTCCGCCGTGCCGTCAGTGTGCCCAAGCGGGGACTTGGCGAAACAACGATCGAGCAACTCGCGCACGCTGCGCTCGCTGCTGGTCTCCCGATGCTGGAGGCATCGCAACGCAGCGATTTGCTCGGCGCCATTCGTCCCGCCGCGCGCGGCGCGTTGGCGGAGTTTGCCGCGCTCATGAATCGCTTCCGCGCGTCTGCGCGCGAGGCCGCCGTGGATGAGCTGCTCAAGGAGATTGTCGAGGTTATTCGCTATGACGAATACCTCAAGGCAGAAGGTGTCGAAGGTCTCGAGCGCATTGAGAACGTGAAGGAGCTGATCACGGGTGCGGCGGAGCTGGTGTCGGACGAAGAGGGTGAAGTCGGACTCACACCGCTCGATCACTTTCTGCAGAAAGCCATGCTGGTCGCCGAACTGGACAAGCTTGGTCCTGACGCCGACGCCATCACATTGATGACGCTGCACAATGCGAAGGGCCTCGAATTTCCGGTCGTGTTCATCACGGGTCTCGAAGACGGACTGTTCCCGCTCGCGAAAGCATTCGATGACCCGGCCATGCTAGAGGAAGAGCGACGGCTGTTCTACGTCGGTATCACGCGTGCGGAACGGAAACTCTACATCACGTATGCGGAGGAACGTCGCCGCAACGGTGAGTTCCTGCCGTCGAAGCCGTCGAGCTTCCTCACCGCCATTCCCGAGGAGATGCTCGAACAGCGCAAGACCATCAAGGTGCGCAGCTCTGGACGCTCGTTCATGCACTCCATGGGCGGAGGCAACCGCTGGGGCCAGTCACGTCGAACCAGCACGGAAGACGCACTCCGCTCAGCCGTGGTCGAAGCGGATAGTCCGTTTCCACCGAGTGCAGCGCAGCGTCGGCCCGGTCGTCCGCTGGCTCCGTCGCCGGCATTTGATGACTCGGAGGCATCGCAAGACGCCGCTGTCATTCAACTCGGCGCGCGGGTTCGTCATCGCAAATTCGGAAGCGGCGTCATTGCAGAGCTCGCAGGTAACGGTCGAGATCTCAAGGCCAAGATCGATTTTGATGACGAAGAAATCGGCCGCAAGACACTGGTCGTTGCGCAGGCGAATCTGGAGCGCGACGTAGAGTAATGTCCGTCTCAATCGATGACGTTCGGCACATCGCCTCGCTCGCGCGAGTTGGCGTGAACGATGAGCAGGCCGCGCAGCTCACCTCGGAGCTCAACGGCATTCTCCAGCACATGGACGTGCTGTCGCGTGTGAACACGGATGGTGTTGAGGAAGCCATTGGCGTCGGCGCGCGCGGATTGCCGGCCCGAGCCGATCATGGTCCGCCAATCGCACTCGAGCGCTCCACCGATGCCTTTGCGCCGAGTATTCGTGATGGCTTCTTCCTCGTGCCGCGTCTCGCCAGTCACGAGTCGAGCGGCGAGGCATGAGCGCGAGCGCACGCGAGCTTCGCGATGCAATCATCGGTGGACAAGCCTCTGCGCGGTCACACGTTGAAGAGGCCCTCGCGGTCGCGCGTGGTGCCGAGAGCGGCACTCGCCCCCTGAACATCTTCATCACGCTTCCTGCCGATGATGCCAGGTGTGACGCAGATGAAATTGTCGAGCACACGAACGACACCGAGCCCGGCTTGCTGCTCGGCGTACCCGTCGCGATTAAGGACAACATCGCGACGCTGTCCATGCCGACAACCTGCGGATCGCGAATTCTCGACGGGTACATCAGTCCGTACGAGGCCACGGCAATAACCAAGCTGCGCGCTGCTGGCGCAGTGTTATTTGGCAAAACGAACATGGACGAATTCGGCATGGGTTCGTCCACTGAGCACAGCGCATTTGGCCCAACGCGCAATCCAAATGCGCCCGATCGCGTCCCCGGCGGCTCGTCGGGAGGCTCCGCTGCTGCGGTCGCCGCTGGCATCGTCCGCATCGCGCTTGGTTCAGAAACCGGCGGTTCCGTTCGACAGCCGGCCGCCTTCTGTGGAGTCGTCGGGGTGAAGCCGACCTATGGCCGCGTCAGCCGCTTCGGTCTCGTTGCGTTTGCGTCGTCACTCGATCACATCGGCGTATTCGGCCGCACCGTCGATGATGCCGCGCGCGGACTCACGGCGATATCCGGTTTCGACAAGCGCGACTCCACCTCCGCCGAACTTCGTGTGCCAACCTTCATCGACTCGGCATCGGAGAGTGTGAAGGGCATGGTCATCGGGCGGCCACGCGAGTACTTCCCGGAGTCGCTCAATCCGCGCATCACCGCCGCGTGCGATGCGGCCCTCGAGCGTCTGCGCGAACAGGGCGCGGAAATTCGTGATGTGTCGCTGCCGCACACGTCGCTCGCGATTCCCACGTACTACATCATCGCGCCGGCGGAAGCGTCGTCGAATCTCGCGCGTTTCGATGGTGTCCGTTATGGGCTACGCATGCAGGGCGACGGACTCCGCGCCATGTACGAGGCCACGCGCTCCCACGGCTTCGGCGCGGAAGTGACACGTCGCATCCTGCTCGGCACCTATGTGTTGAGTGCCGGTTATTACGACGCATACTATCGAAAGGCGCAGCAGGTCCGCTCGCTGATTGCACGCGACTTCAGCAAGGTGTTTGCCAGCGGCGTCGATGTCCTCCTCACGCCGACAACACCGAGCCCCGCATTCGGAATCGGCGCAATCTCCGATCCGTACGAGATGTATCTCGCCGACATCTTCACGGTGACGGCAAATCTCGCGGGAGTGCCGGCCATGTCGCAGCCAATCGGCACGGTGGATGGCCTGCCGATTGGTGGGCAACTCATAGCAGCGCACTTCGAAGAAGCAAAGATGTTTCGCGCCGCTTTCGCTCTCGAACGCGCACTGCACGGAGTTGATCAGTGAGTGCAACGAGCGATTGGGAAATGGTGGTGGGGCTCGAGGTCCACGTTCAGTTGCGGACGCGTACCAAGGCGTTCTGCTCGTGCTCTGCCGAGTTTGGCGCGCCGCCAAATGTGAATACGTGCCCGGTGTGTCTCGCACTGCCCGGCGCGCTGCCTGTGCTCAATGCGAAGGCGGTGGAGCTCGCAACGCGGGCCGCACTCGCGCTCGATTGCACGGTGAATCCGGTCTCGGTATTTGCGCGCAAGAACTACTTCTATCCGGACCTTCCAAAGGGCTACCAGATCTCGCAGTTCGACAAGCCATTGGCGACAGGTGGCCACATCGACATCGGCACGCGAAGCGATGGTGCGAGCATTCGGATCGGCGTTACGCGCGTGCACATGGAAGAAGACGCAGGCAAATCGGTGCACGATCGCTTCGACCGCGTCAGTGCGATCGATCTGAATCGGTCAGGCGTTCCGCTCGTTGAAATTGTCAGCGAACCGGACATGCGCTCGGCTGAGCAGGCGGGCGCCTACCTTCGGGTGCTCAAGCAACTGCTCGAATACACGGATGTCAGCGACGTCAGCATGGAAGAGGGAAGTCTCCGCGTCGATGCGAACATCAGCATTCGTCGCCGCGGTGAAACCGCGCTGGGGACCAAAACGGAGCTGAAGAATCTCAACTCCTTCTCCGGAGTGGAACGCGCGTTGAAGGTGGAGTTTGCGCGTCAGGTTGCGGTGGTCTCCGGCGGCGGGAGCATCCAACAGCAAACCATGATGTGGGATGAGCGCGCAGAAGAAGTGCGTCCGAGTCGAACAAAAGAAGGAAGCCACGACTACCGCTATTTCCCTGAGCCCGACCTTCCGCCGCTCGTGCTCGCGGTGGACTGGATCGATCATGTACGCGAGGAGCTTCCCGAGCTACCAGTCGCGCGCAGTCAACGATATGCGGACGAGTATCAGCTCAACGAGTATGATCGCGAAGTGCTTACTGCCAGTCCTCACATCGCTGATTATTTCGAAGCAGTCGCGCGTCCTCACGGCGATGCCAAGAACGCGGCGAACTGGGTGATGGGCGAAGTGCTGGCGCGTTTGAAGGCCACGAAGGAAACCATTGGGACGTTCCGCGTGCGTCCCGCTGACTTGGCGCAACTGCTCGATCTCGTTCGCGACGGCGTTGTGTCGCACACGGCGGGCAAGCAGATCTTCGCGCGCATGAGTGAGACAGGCGATCCGCCCGCGCAGATCGCGGAACGTGACGGTCTCCTCCAAGTCGGCGACGACGCCCAGCTCATTGGCTGGCTCGACGAAGTCATCGCCGAGATGCCCGATGAAGCCGCACGATTGCGCGCGGGAGAGAAACGGTTGACCGGCGTGTTGATCGGAGCGGCCATGCGGAAGTCGGGCGGACGCGCCGACCCACGCAAGCTCAATCAGTTGCTCAACGCGCGACTGGGTTCGTAGAGGGGCGCCTTCAGCTTTTCGGAATACCCGAGCGCTGTCTTTGGCAAACCGAAGTGACGCTCTGCCTCGGCGATGACCATGGGCGTGCCGCCCGAGCGCAACGCGTCGCGGCGAACGCGCTTTGCGTTGCGTAACGCTTCGTCACCCGATGGATCGAGTCTGAACGGCGATGACTGATCGAACGAGACCAAGAGATCCATGATATAGTCGTACGAGAACAGCACGTAGCGGGACACTTCGGCGTTGGCGAGATCCCAGCGGCTGTTCTCCATCATGAGCCCGAAAATGCGCTGCCATCCTTCGTTGTCGGCGGCGTGCACCATCCCGCGGAAGATGCGGCGGTTGGTTGCCGTACTGAAAATCGTCGGGCTCAAGATGCGATCCAGAAGTCCGTCAGCGCGCGAGTGATCGAGCAGGATGAGATCGCGCGCCTGGCGTGCGCAGGCCGTGCCGAGGTGTGTTTCGAACCGGCTCTCCCAATAGCTATGTCCAAGGCCAGACGTGCTCGCGGTAACGGCGAGCTGCTTCGGCACGAAGTAATTGTGCGCGATGGAATCGGCTGCGAGGTGCGCGAGATAACCGAGGCCGAATGCTTTCATCGGCTCGTCTGGCGCGGCGTCGTGAATCTCCATTCCTACGTTCCACGAATGGCAATGTCTGCCGGTGGGCACGTACTTCTTGGCGATGCTTGTATCGGCTGCAATGGACCCATACAGAAAATCGTACGGGAACGCGCGAAGCAGATCGGCTACCGCGCTCGGCAGTTGCGGAAGAGAGCGCAGCACGGCCTCGCCGAGGAAGACATGTGTGCCCGGCGTCCATGCGTAGGCCGCGTGCGGCAAGAGCACGATGGCCAACAGCACCATCGCGCTCAGCAGGGCAACGCGCTTGAACGTCACGCGCCGCGCGGACTGGGGATCAGATTCCGAG
>JBBQHJ010000097.1:0-13692 GCA_038323865.1 Gemmatimonadales bacterium | reverse complement strand
CGTCGATTCGCTATCCGACGCGAGCTTCAATGAGAAGGCGGCGCGCGGACTCGTGCGTGAGCTGAACGATCCCTATAGCGAACTCCTCACGCCCAGGACCAACGAAGAGTTCAATCGTGCGGTCGGCGGCCGATACGGCGGCGTGGGTATGCTCCTCGAAGAGCAGAAATTCGGGAACGGCACGCGCGTTGTCGTGAGCCGAGTCTTCCCGCACACGCCCGCGGAAGACGGCGGAGTGCTCGAGGGCGACGTCATCACGAAGGTCGACTCGCTAATGGTCGGCGCCGACACGAAGATCGATACGGTCTCGAATACGCTGCGCGGAATTCCCGGCACCATTGTGCAGGTGCAGTATGCCCGCCCCGGCGTTGTCGATCCAATTCGCCTCTCGTTCAAGCGCGCGACCATTCACGTGCCGGCGGTACAGTACTCGGCGCTCTATGGCGATCACATCGGCTACATCCCGCTCCAGACGTTCAACGAGAATACGGCTGAGGAAGTGACGGCGGCCGCGCAGACGCTCGAGAAGGCCGGTGCGAAGGGTCTCGTGCTCGACCTTCGCGACAATGGTGGCGGCATCGTCGAGCAGTCGCTCGCAGTTGCATCGCTGTTCCTGCGCGAAGGGCAGCCCATCGCCAGCGTCCGCGGCCGCAACACACAGGAGGAAATCGCGCGCGCGTCGAGCATGCATCTCGGCACGCAGCTTCCGCTCGTTGTGTTGACGGACGGTGGGACGGCATCGGCAAGCGAGATTGTCGCCGGTGCGCTCCAGGATCACGATCGCGCACTGGTGCTTGGCACCACGAGCTTCGGCAAGGGGCTCGTGCAGTCCGTCTTCCCGCTCGATGGCGGCTACGCGCTCAAGATCACCACCGGCAAGTGGTACACACCGAACGGCCGTACCATTCACCGCGAGCGCAAGCTGCTCGCCGATGGTCGGCTTGTGGAGGTGAAGCCGGATTCGCTCGAGACCGAGGCGCAGAAGAAGAACAAGCCGCAGTTCAAGTCTGACGCAGGTCGCACGGTGTACGGCGGCGGCGGTATCACGCCGGACATCATCGTGCCGGACGATACACTCTCCACGATGGAGCAGGATTTCTATCGCACGGTCGTTGCGCCCAAGGCGCAGATGTGGTTCACCACGCTCAACTCGTACGCCTTCGAGCTGAAGAACTCACCGAAGACGTACACCATCACGCCGGAACTGCAGAAGGAATTGCGCCGTCGCCTTACGGCGGCCGGCGTGGTGATCGATCCGAAGGTCGAGCCAGTGTCGCAGAAGCTTCTTGATCGCGAGCTCGATCGTCGTGTCGCGCGCCTGGTTCTCGGCGATGCGGGCGCCAAGGAGCGCTTCCTGGCAGAGGATCATCAGCTGTCACGTGCAGTGACGTTATTGCAGGCGGCGCGCACGCAGCCGGCGTTGTTGGCCGCCGCGCTGTCGCCGGTGTCGACGGGTAAGAAGTAACCTCGGTTCAGCGTGGGTGCCGAAGCGAAAACGACGCTGAGGCTCGGCCGGCAGAGTTATGCCGGCACCGCGCTGCTCGAGACAAGCGAGTTGCTGTTTCGTGGTGATACGCGGCTCAAGATTCTGTTTTCGGATATCAGCAAGCTCGATGTAAAGAACGGTGCGTTGCATGTTACGCACTCTGATGGCGTCGCCGTGCTTGAACTCGGCGACGCCATCGCTGCGAAATGGGCTGAGAAAATTCGCAACCCGCGCTCGCTGGCCGACAAGCTCGGCGTGAAGGCGGGTATGACGATCGGAGTGCTCGGCGTTAACGACGAAGCCGTGCTTGCCGACGTCGAGCAGAAGGGCGCCATGCTGATTCGTGGCAAGGTGCCAAAGGGTGCGACGATGGTGCTGTGGCGCATCGAGAAGCCAGCCGCTCTTTCGAAGCTCACGTCAATTGCAAAATCAATCGCGCGAGATGGTGCGATTTGGGTTGTGCATCCTCGCGGGAACGCCGCCGTCGCTGACACAGTCATCTTCGCCGCAGCCAAGGATGCAGGCCTCACCTACACGAAGGTCGTCCGCTTTTCGGAGACGGACACCGCTGAGAAGCTCGTCATTCCAAAGGCCGCACGGTGAGTGATGCGCTCGAGCACTCCATCGAAGTTGCTCGCACGGCACGCTATTACACACTCGGTCCCACGCATGGTTTTCCGCGCGAGCTGTGGTTTGTGTGTCACGGCTTCGGCCAGCTTGCCGGCCGGTTCATCCGGCACTTTGCGCCAATCGATGACGGCACTCGACTCATCGTCGCGCCGGAAGCACTGAACCGATACTACATCGATTCGATTCCCGAGCGTCGCAAGCAGGCGTCGCCTCGCGTTGGCGCGACGTGGATGACGAGCGAATTTCGCGACGCCGAGATGCACGACTACGTGCGCTATCTCGACGTGCTGGCTGCCGACATTCGGCATCAGTTGTCGGGCGCGTCACCGCGCGTGGTTGTCCTTGGATTTTCGCAGGGGACAGCTACGGTGTGTCGCTGGCTGGCCAAGTCGGGCATGCGAGCGGATCAGCTTGTGCTCTGGGCCGGCCAGATTCCGCCGGAACTTGATCTTCCGCACTGGGGCGACGCGCTCGACGGGGCCGAAATCACCTTGGTGGTGGGGGATCAGGACGAGTACTCCACTCCGAAGATTCTCGCTGCAGAAGCGGAACGGCTCTCCACGGCTGGACTCGCATACGCGCTGCAACACTTTTCGGGCGGACACGTGCTCGACGCCGGTGCGCTAGAGGCGCTCGCGTCGAGCTTCACCGGCAAGTAGCGCGGGTCAGCCGCGATCGCGGCGAAAACGTTCAAGGTCGCGCCGGTCGCGCTTGGTGGGACGCCCCTTTTCCTCGTAGACGAATGCGGCCGGTGCCATGCGCAGCTGCTCGGAGAGTTTTTCCCGCGCGGCACGGCTCGCTGTTGTCTCTTCGTACAACGTCGCCGCGACGGATGCCGGTCCGCGGCGCTCCGACAGGCCACGCACGATCATGATGTGCTCGAAGGGCGGCAGTCGCAGGCGAATTTCGTCACCGGCCTGCACGAGCTTTGCAGGCTTTGCGGTATCGCCGTTTACGGTGGCCTTACCGCCGCCCACGGCATCGGAGGCCAGGGAGCGTGTCTTGAAGAAGCGCGCGGCCCAGAGCCATTTATCGATGCGAACCTTTTCCTTGTCGTCGCTCATTGCAGTGAATTTACAGCGGGAACTGAGGGAACTGCATCATGCTTACTGAAGGAAGATGACTTCCACCGCAGGGATTCACCACGTCACCGGCATTGCCGGCGATGCACAGCGCAACGTCGACTTCTATGCCGGCGTGCTCGGGCTGCGTTTGGTGAAGGTCACCGTGAATTTCGATGACCCGCGCACGTATCACCTCTACTACGGTGACGGCGTTGGATCACCGGGGAGCATTATTACATTCTTTCCGTGGCCGCGTGCGAAGCAGGGAAGGGCGGGCGTCGGCCAGGTGGCTGTAACGACCTTTGCCATTCCATTGGGTTCGATTGGCTACTGGCTCGAACGTTTCGTGAAGCACGGCGTCGCGCACGATGCGCCAACGCGAAGAATGGGTGAACCGGTTGTCGCGTTTCGGGACCGCGATGGATTGCAGTTGGAGCTAGCGGTCTCCGACGCGCTTACAACGCCGCCCGTGTGGAGTGAGAGTGGCGTAAGCGCGGACCATGCGATTCGCGGAATCCACGGCGTCACGCTTTGGGAGAACCGGCTCTCCGATGTCGAAGCAGTGCTGACAGAAGGTTACGGATTTCAGCGAATGAGCTCCAAGTCTGGAACGACGCGCTTCACCGCGGGTGAGACCGGCATTGGCCGCATTGTCGACATACGTGAGGTTGGCGGATTTCTCCCGCCAATTGAGGCAGGTGGAACCATTCATCACGTGGCGTTTCGCGCTGCAACTGACGCACACCAACTCGAGCTACGCGAACGACTCGTGGCTCAGGGACTGCATCCCACCGAAGTACTCGACCGAAAGTATTTCCATTCGGTTTACACGCGCGAACCAGGTGGCGTGCTGTTCGAGATTGCGACGGACGCGCCGGGATTCGCGATCGACGAGTCGGCGGAGCAGCTTGGATCGTCCTTGCAACTTCCATCGCGGCTCGAGGCGGAGCGAGCCACCATCTCGGCGCGCCTCCCGGCGCTTCATCCACCCTTGATGCCGCCGCTGCATGAGGGGTCGGCTTTTACGGAGACGAATTCGTGAGTGCTCTCGATCTGCATGTTCACCGGTGGACTCCGGCCAAGCGCAACGGCGAACCGACGCTGCTGTTGTTGCACGGTACAGGGGGCAATGAGAACGATCTCGTGCAACTCGGAGAAGCGCTTCGTCCCGATGCCGCAATGTTGAGCCCCCGGGGCAATGTGCTCGAACATGGAGCGCCGCGATTCTTTCGCCGGTTGGCCGAGGGCGTGTTCGATATCGAGGATCTGCACACAAGAACAGGCGAACTCGCCGACTTCGTCGTCGCGGCGTCGGAGGAGTACGGCTTCGAATTGTCATCGGTTTGTGCGGTCGGCTACTCGAACGGAGCCAACATCGCGGCGAGCATGCTTCTCTCGCGCCCCGAAGTCCTGAACGCCGCAGCATTGTATCGCGCCATGGTCCCGTTCGAGCCTGTCACGCTTCCTCGCCTGAACGACAAGCGAGTCTTCATCAGTGCCGGCCGCGAGGACCAGATGATTCCACAGGCGGGAACCGAACGACTCGCGCAACTCTTGGTGGATTCTGGCGCGCAGGTGGAGCTCGTCTGGCAGAGCAGCACGCACGGGCTGGTGAAGAACGACCTTGTAGCCGGCGAGCGGTTTGTTTCGGAGCTCTAGATGCAGATTGCTCGACCTCGCCCGGACTGAGATCAGGGGCACTTGCAGCGTGCGCTGTCTTCCAGTAACTTACTGACCAGTCATTAAGCAATCACGAAAATCCTTGCCTTTCCGCTATGGCGGAGCCTGGCAATTGACCGGACAGTAAGTAAGGACAGATGAGCGAAGTAGTCGAGCCACGCTGGCGCAGGCTCCCCGAAGAGCGGCCAAAACAGATCCTCGACGCGGCATTGACCGTGTTCGCGGAGTGCGGCCTCACGGACGCCCGCCTCGACGACATCGCCAAACGTGCCGGCCTCTCCAAGGGCACCATCTACCTCTACTTCCCCAACAAGGAAGAGTTGTTTCGCGAAGTCATTCGCACCTCCGTCATCGCATTCATTGCGCGAGCGGAAGCGTACTTCGAGATGGAGCGCGATGGCGCTCTGGCACTTCGCGGGTGGATCAAAGGTTACTGGTCGTGGCTCAAGTCGCCCGTCTTTCCCGTGATGCACCGCTTGATCAGTACCGAGCTCCGCAATTTTCCGGATCTCGTCGCGTTCTACGCCACGGAAGTCATCGAGCGTGCACAGCGCCTCGTGCATGATATGCTCGAACGTGGAATGGACAGCGGAGCATTTCGCCGAATGGATCCGGCCGTGGCATCGCGGATGTTGAGCGCCACGCTCGTGTCGCATGCGATCTGGTATCACCAACGCGTCAGCTTCAAGAGCATCAAGAACATCCCCGAAGACGAACTGGTCTCGCAGATCACCGATTTCTTTTTCAACGCCATGCGTCCAGACAACACCAACGCGACCACGCACGAATAAATGAATCGCTCGCTCGCACGCCGCATTCAGCTTGCCCAATCCATCCTCCTGCTCGGCACGGCCTCAGTCGCCGCGCATGCGCAGGGCGCATCCCCAGATAGCACGGTGCGCCTCACACTCGCGGATGCAATCCAGCTCGCCGCGCGACAGAACGCTGCGGTCGAAGGCGCACAGGCGCGCATCGAGGCAGCACGCGCCCGTGTCACGCAACGTCGCGCGGATCTCATGCCGAACCTCCATGCAACCGCCGCCGAGCGCGGCTCGACGATCAATAGCGCGACGTTTCCGATCGAGTTGCCAAGTTCTCCCGGGCAGCCCGCGCTGTTCGATCCGCAAGGACAGATCCTTGGGCCGGTGAACACCCTCGACCTGCGCGCGCACGCATCGCAAACGCTGTACGACCCGGCCGCGCGTTCACGCGTTGAGACGGCACGCACTGGTGTCGCGGTCGCCACCGCGGATGCCGCGAGTGTGGCTGATCAAGCGGCGACGGCTGCAGCGAATACCTATCTCGCTGTGCTTCGCGCTGACGCTGTATACATCGCACGACACGCAGACTCTACGCTTGCGGCCGATCTCGTGAGCATTGCGCAGGATCAATTGCGCGCCGGCACGGGCATCGCCCTCGACGTCACGCGCGCACGGTCACAACTGGCCGGTGCTCGCGCACAGGTGATCGGAGCGCGCAACGATAGAGAGCGCACGCGCCTCGAGCTCGCACGCGTGCTTGGACTTTCAGGCGTGCGCATTCAAGTGACCGACTCGCTGTCCACGTTGCCAACCGCGGCGCTCGTCAACGAAGCAGCGGCGCTCGGCACGGCGGGCCAGAATCGAAAAGACGTGCAGGCGCTGACGCTTCAAGCGCAGGCTGCTCGTCAGTCTGCTGCCGCCATTCGCGGTGAGCGCCTGCCAACCATTGGCGTGTTCGCCGATGAGGGGCAGTCGCAGCGCAACGGGCGCAGCTATCTGCCGACGTACGATTGGGGCATTCAGGTCTCGTTTCCGATTTTTGACGGCCTCCGTCGAGAGGGCCGGGTTGAAGAGCAACTGGCAGCGGCACATGAGTTGGACGTGCGCGCGCGTGATCTCCGCGACCAGGTCAGCGCGGATGTTCGTATCGCGACATTGAATCTTCGCTCGTCGACAGAGCAGGTCGCAGCGTCACGTGAGCGCCTCTCGCTCGCTGAACAGGAAGTCTCTCAAGCTCGCGAACGCTTTCAGGCCGGCGTGGCGGGCAATGCTGATGTCATCACCGCATCGCTCACGCTGAATGCAGCGCGCACACAACTCGTAGATGCACTCGCGAGCTATCAACTCGCACGTGTGGCACTGGCGCGCGCACAGGGCGCCATCACCACGCTACAGTAACCCTCGCACCTCGTTCCTCGTACCTCGCTCCTGCTTACACATGGCAACCGCAACACAACCATCAGGTCCAGATCCCCGCTCCTCGTTGTCAATGGAGCCGACACCCGCGCCGTCGAATCGTGGCCGCGTCGTTCTCGTGCTCGTCGTTATCGCCGCAGTGGTCGGGCTTGGATGGGGCGTGAAGCAGTGGCTCTACGGCCGAGCGCACGAGAGCACGGACAACGCGCAGGTGGATGGCCACTTGGTGCCGGTGCTGTCGAAAGTCAGCGGCTACGTCACAGCAGTCAACGCTGCGGAGAACGAGCGTGTGAAGGCTGATTCTGTTCTCGTGCGCATCGATGAGCGCGAGTATTCGGTGAAGCTCGCGCAAATGGATGCCGATCTCGCGGCGGCGCGCGCGTCTGCGGGTGGACGCGGCGTTGAAGGGCAGGCCGAGGCTCAAGTACAGAACGCGGCGGGCCAGCGTGCGGCGCTCGATGCAAACATCGTAGCTGCCCGGGCGAACGTCACCAAGGCGGACGCGGATCTCGCACGTATGCGCGAACTCGTAGCGAAGCAGATCGTGTCCAGGCAGCAACTCGATGCAGCAACGGCATCGTCTGAAGCAGCCCATGCCCAGTTGTCTTCTGCGGAACGCTCGGCCGGTGCCGCTCGCGCAGGTGTCGCCACTGCGCAGGCAGGCGTGCGACTCGCGCAGGCGCGTCTCGCGTCGGCACAGGCCACTCGTGACAACGCGGCGCTGCAGTTGAGCTATACACGCGTCACGTCGCCCGTCGGCGGCATTGTCTCACGCAAGCAGGTGGAGATTGGCCAGTTGGTACAGGCCGGCCAACCGCTGCTCACGATTGTGTCGGATACCGGTGTGTGGATCACGGCGAACTTCAAGGAAACACAGCTCGCAGACATCAAGATCGGACAGAGGGTCGAGATCGAGATCGATGCGTACCCGGGCCTCAAGGTAGAAGGCAAGGTTGAGAGCACGAGTGCCGCAACCGGCGCCAAGTTCGCGCTGCTGCCACCTGACAACGCGACCGGAAATTTCACGAAAGTCGTTCAGCGAGTGCCGGTACGGATTGCCGTGGTGAATGGCATCGACAAGGAACATCCGCTGCGGCCTGGCATGTCGGTCGTCGCGCATGTTGACACGAAGTAAGCGCTGACAGAAATGGCAACATCGATTACCGCCGGCCCGCGCGGTTCCGCGTACGTCAACGTACTCGGCGCCGAGCAGTCGGAGGACAAGTACAAATACAAGTATCTGATCGCCATTGCGGTGACGCTTGCCGCGGTGCTCGAGCTGATCGATACGTCAATCGTGAACGTCGCCATTCCTCACATGATGGGGAATCTCGGTGCAACACTCGATGAGATCTCGTGGGTGTCCACGGGCTATATCATCGCGAACGTGATTGTGATTCCGTTGTCGAGCTGGCTCTCGGGCTATTTCGGACGGAAGCGCTACCTCACCTGGTCGATCCTGCTGTTCGTTGCGGCGTCGTTCTTTTGCGGCGCGGCGACAACGCTGGGCGGCTTGATCTTCTGGCGAGTGGTGCAGGGGCTCGGCGGCGGAGCGTTGCTGTCGACGGCGCAATCAACGCTCTTCGAGGCATTTCCTCCCAAGGAAGTCGGCATCGGGCAGGCGATGTTTGGCGTCGGCGTGATGGTCGGCCCGACCATCGGACCTACGCTTGGCGGTTACATCGTCGACAATTTGAGCTGGCCGTGGATTTTCTACATCAACATCCCGCTCGGCATTTTCGCGGCGTTCATGGTGTTTGCGTATGTGAACGATTCAGCGCACCAGCAGCGTGCAAATACAATCGATGGAACCGGTATCCTGCTGCTCGCGCTCGCGGTCGGTTCACTTCAGTGGATGCTGGAACGCGGTGAGCGGCTTGACTGGTTCGAATCACGGTTCGTGACTGTGCTCGGTTTGACAGCGGTGATCTCGTTCGTGCTATTGATCTGGCGAGAGGTGACGATCAAGGAACCGGTCATTGATATGAAGGTTCTATCGAACCGACAACTTGCGGCCGGGGTCACGATGGGCGCGTTCCTCGGCTTCGCACTGTACGGATCGGTGTTCGTGTTGCCCGTGTTTCTTCAAGGGCTGCACGGCATGACGGCGAATCAAACTGGCATGATCATCTTGCCGGGCGCGTTGGCGTCGGCGTTCACGATGGCGTTTGTGGGACGCAACGCGGCGCGTCTCGATGCGCGCGTCACCGTGCCGATTGGTTCGTTCCTGTTCTTCCTTTCGATGTACAAGCTGTCTCAGCTCACGTTCGATGCTGGCGCGCACGATCTGTTCTGGCCGCTTGTGCTTCGTGGCGTTGGCCTCGGATTGATTTTCGTGCCGCTCACCGGCGCCACCATGGCGGAGCTCAAGCCGAGTCAGTTGGCGCAGGGCACGGGCATGTTCAACTTGACGCGCCAGCTTGGCGGATCACTTGGCATTGCCATCAGTGCGACGCTGCTATCGCGGTTCACGGCACAGTCGCGCGCACTGCTCGCGGAGCATCTGGTGCAGGGCGATCCGTTGACGGTGGCGCGTGTGAATGGCCTGACGCAGGCGCTGGTGGCCAAAGGCATGAATGCGATCGTCGCCAAGCAGCAGGCGCTGGCCATTCTGGAACGCCAGCTGATGGGGCAGGCGAGTGTGTTGGCGTTCTCGAAGCTCTATCTGCTGAGCGGTATTGCGCTGCTTACGTCGCTCCCGCTGTTGTTCTTGTTCCGGTCGGGAAAGTCTCGCGGATTGGGCTCCAACGCGGCACACTGAAAGACGGCGGCATCTCTTCGCGGTCTTAGACTGTCAAAGAACCGGCCACGCCCCCTGACGGCGCGGCCGGTTCTGTGTACAATTTGACATGTCCCTCCCGGAGCCCACCAGACATGACCCATCTTCGTAACGGGGCCCGCGCGGTTGTCACCGCCGGGCTTCTCATGCTTGCCGTCGCGGCAGCACGACCCACCGGCAGCGCCGACGTGAAGTACCGCGAGACCAAGCTCAAGAACGGTTTACGTGTGCTCGTCGCAGAAGATCACAACGCCCCAGTGTATTCCATTGTGATCAGCTACAATGTCGGCTCGCGCGATGAGCGCAAAGGCCGCACGGGCTTCGCGCACCTGTTCGAGCACATGATGTTCAAAGGCTCGGAGAACGTTGGGAACGGCGAGCATTTCACGCTCGTGTTCAACAACGGCGGCAACATGAACGGCACCACGAACAAGGATCGCACGTTGTATTACGAGACCTTGCCAACGAATCAGCTCGACCTCGGGCTGTATCTCGAAGCCGATCGCATGCGTTCGCTGGTGATCAACAAGGAGAACCTCGACAACCAGCGCAACGCGGTCCAGGAAGAGCGCCGGTTGGGCGTCGACAATCAGGCATATGGCAAAACGTTCGAGACGGTGGACTCGCTCGCGTACAGCAACTTCTCGTACTCGCACTCCGTCATTGGATCGATGTCTGACCTGAGCGCAGCGTCAGTGGAAGACGTCTCCGCCTTCTTCAAGACCTACTACGCGCCGAACAACGCCGTCATGGCAATTGTCGGCGACGTAAAGACCGACGAGGTCATCGCGAAGGTCAAGAAGTACTTCGAGGACATTCCGGCTCAACCTGCGCCACCGGCCGTCGACATGACGGAGCCGGCGCCGAGTGGTGAGAAGCGTCTCATGATGGAAGACGCGCTCGCTCGCGCGACACGTATCGATGTGTCGTATGTGATTCCGCCATCGAGCAATCCTGACGAAGCGGCATTGTCCGTCCTTGGCACTGTGCTCTCGGGTGGACGCAGCTCGCGTCTCTACAAGAAGTTGGTGCTGGAACAGCAGCTCACCACACAAGCGAATGCCGGGAACGGAGAGTCGCGAGGTCCGGGATTGTTCCGCATGTCGCTGACAGTTGCTCCGGGCAAGTCGGCCGCCGACGCCGAGAAGGCCGCGTTCGACGAGATTGAGCGAATCAAGAACGCGCCGCCGGAGGAGTGGGAAATGGACAAGGCACGAGCGAATGCACAGTCCGCGGCAATATCGCAGCAGCAGAGTTCACTCACGCGCGCGGTGTTGCTGTCGCAATACGAACTGTTCTACAACGATCCGAATCGCATCAACACGCGTGTTGGGCGTATCAAGGCCGTGACCGCGGCCGATGTCCAGCGCGTGGCGAAGCAGTATCTCACGGCTGAGAATCGCAGCGTCATTGTCACTACCCCGAAGGCGGCTGCTCCGGGCCGTGGAGGCCTCTGATGTCGCGCTCATACATAGCAAACGGCCTGGCGCTCGTCGCCATCACGGCGTTTTCCGCGGGCGCTCAGGCACCTGGTGCGCAGCCACCCAAGCAGTCGATTGTGCTCAAGGGCAAGGCACCCGTCAGCAATGAGATCCTCAAGGTCTCACTGCCGAAGCCAAAGCAGGGTGATCTCGCCAACGGCATTCACCTTATGGTGCTCGAAGATCATCGAACCCCGCAGATCGCGTTTCAAGTGATCATCCCCGGTGCCGGCGGTTTCTACGACGCGCCCGGGGCATCAGGCGTCGCCTCGGTGACGGCGACCATGATGCGCGAAGGAACGCCGACACGCACCACGGCGCAGATCTCCGAGCAGCTCGAGACCATGGCGGCGTCGATCTTCGTGAACGCCGGTGTCTCGTCGCTCGACGCAAGTCTGCAAGGCGGCGCAATCACCGAGAAATTCGATGCGCTGTTCGGCATGGCTGCGGATGTGCTCCTGAATCCAACGTTTCCTGAGAGCGAACTCGCGAAGTACAAGCAGCGCACCGCGGCGCAACTCGCCCAGCAGCGCGCGCAACCGGGCTTCCTCGCGCAGGAGCTCTATCAGAAGGTCATGATGGGCGATCATCCGGCGAGCCGAATCTCGATGACGCCGGATGAAGTAAAGAATGTCACGCGCGACCAGCTCGTGGCCTTCTATCAGTCGCACTACGTGCCTGATCATGCGGCGATTGCCTTCGTCGGCGACATCACATACGAGCAGGCAAAGACGCTCGTTGAGTCGAAGCTTGGCGGATGGAAGAAGCGCGGTGTCCCGGCGCCCGTCGCGACCAACCCGCCATCGCCATCTGCCGCGAAGGTCTACCTCGTCGACCGGCCAAACTCGGTCCAGACCAGCTTCGTGGTTGGTGTGCCGAGTCTCGAACGGACGGACGCAGACTACGATGCCTTGCAGATGATGAATCAGATCGTCGGCGGTGGCCCGACCGGACGTCTCTTCACGCACCTGCGCGAGGAGAAGGGCTACACGTATGGCGCGTACAGCGGACTCGCGGCAGGCAAGTACCGCGGCACGTGGACGGCATCGACCGATGTTCGTTCTGAAGTCACCGAGCCCGCACTACGCGACTTGATGGACGAGCTTCACCAGATCCGCGACGTCAAGGTTTCCGACAAGGAACTTCAGGACAAGAAACGTTCGATGATCGCAAGCTTCGCACTGTCACTCGAATCGCCGCAACAGGTGCTCAACTACTACGTCACGCAGTGGACGTATCATCTGCCGGCAGACTACTGGGACAAATACCCGACGCGCATGATGGCGGTGTCGCCGGATCAGGTGCAGGCGATGGCCAGGAAATATCTCGATCCGGCGAAGGTGCAGATCATCGCGGTGGGCGACGCAAAGAAGATCGAGGATACAATGAAGAAATTCGGGCCCCTCGAGATCTACGATACAGAGGGCAAGAAGAAGCCGACCCTCGTGCCCTAGTGGTTAGCTGTCAGCTCGGTTGACTTCCACGTCAGCGTGTCCCTGCCGGTCGTACTTCACGTACATGAGAAGCGACCGGCAGCACACCTGGCAGTCCTCGACGTATTCCTGGTCCGAGCCACTGCCCGGGTCGAGCGCGATCTCGTTGTACTGACCGCAGTACGGACACGTGATCATTTGCTCCGTCTCGGCGGTTCCGTCGCCAGTCGGAAATTCCTCCTCGACCTCTTCTTCCGTCCATTCCTCTTCTTCACGCTCGGTCATGAAGAGAAGGTAGTCGCGGGGATTGGTCCAAGGAAATGTCCACACAACGTGAAACACACGCGTCCACCCGAGTGGACAGCGTCGGTGACGCGCGTCACCAACCCGTTGCGTTGCAATGAGTTGCAATTGAATACAGTGTGGTGTGGGCAATGCCATTGGTGGTGGCAGACACGAACCATCAGGAGCCCACCATGTCGCTTCGCAACCATCACATTCGTCGAGCCGGAACCGCCGCCGGCCTTCTGTTCCTCCTCGGCGCCGGCGCGTGCTTCAGTAAGCGCGTGACGCGCATCGAGCCCACCGCCGTCACGGATCTATCCGGTCGATGGAACGACACGGACTCGCGCTTGGTCGCGAATCAGTTGGTAGAGCAGTCGCTCACCGCTGGATGGGCCAGGAAGTACTCCGACATGCACGGTGGCGAGGCGCCGACCGTCATCATCGGCGGATTCTCGAACCGCACCCTCGAGCACATCCAGGTCGGCACCTTCCTCAAGGACATCGAGAAAGCACTCGTCCAGACAGGTGCGGCACGCGTGGTCGTGAGCGCCGAGGAGCGACAGGGAATCCGCGACGAGCGAAAGGACCAGCAGCAGAACGCTCGCGCCGACACTCGCTCACGCATTGGCCAGGAAGTCGGCGCACGCTACGCGCTGACGGGCGAGCTCCAGGCTATC
>JBBQHJ010000096.1:0-13879 GCA_038323865.1 Gemmatimonadales bacterium | reverse complement strand
ACGCGCCCGCGCACACGTCGCGTTCGCCGTCCTGCTCCTCGGCGCCGTCGCCGCATCTGCGCCGCGCCAACCCGTCGCAACCACCGTCGTCGCGGGCATCGTCACCGATGCCATGGGGACTCCGCTCGCGGGAGCGGTCGTCAGCGTCGACAACCGCATGCTTTCCACCACGTCGAAGGCCAACGGTCACTATGCGCTGTCAGTGTCGCGCTCCGGTGATCGGGAAAACGTGACGCTGCGTGTCCGAAGCTTCGGCTACCAAGTGTACGTCGCACAGGTGATACTCGCCGGCGACACGGTTCGCCAGAATGTGAAGCTTCAAACTCCTCCAGCAAAGGCCGCGGAGATTGGGGCGACCGTCAACGGCATCGTCAGCGCAGCACCCATGGTGGATCACCTCGGTGACATTGCGAAGCGGTCCACGTACCTGCCTGCGTCGCAGGTTTACGAAGTGCGCAAGATCGCCGGCGTGCGGCTCAAGGATCGCGAAGATCCCGCCTACCGTCGCGCGCATCCTGACAGCGGCAATACGGAAGCCTACGACAAGCTCGATGAGAATCCGTTCCGTTCTCCGAAAGTTGCACCGCTCTCCACATTTTCCGTCGACGTCGATCGCGCATCATATGGCAACGTCCGTCGCTTTCTCACCAAGGGTGAACTTCCGCCCAAGGACGCCGTGCGCATCGAAGAGCTGGTGAACTACTTCCCCTACGGCGACGCCGCACCGGGCGACAACGGCGCACCGCTACGCATCTCGACGGAAGTCTCCGCCGCACCCTGGAACACGTCGCATGATCTCGTTCGCATCGCGCTGCGTGCACGGGACGTTGACATGCGTCACGCGCCAGCGAGCAACCTGGTGTTCCTGATCGACGTCTCGGGCTCGATGTACGGCCCCGGTCGACTGCCGATGGTGAAACAGTCGCTCGGTCTCCTCGTCAACGAGCTTCGCGACGAAGACCACGTCGCCATCGTGGTGTACGCCGGCAACGCCGGGCTCGTGCTTCCCTCATCGAGTGACAAGGTGAAAATCCTCGCCGCGCTCGACGGACTCGAAGCCGGTGGCTCAACTGCGGGCGGCGCCGGCATCAAGCTCGCCTACGATATCGCGCGCCAGAACTTCATCAAGGGCGGCAACAATCGCGTCATTCTCTGCACGGACGGTGATTTCAACGTCGGCCAGTCGAGTGACGGCGAACTGGTTCGTCTCATCGAACAGCGTCGCACCGAGGGCGCATTCCTCACGATTCTCGGCTTCGGCATGGGCAACTACAAGGATTCCAAGATGGAGAAGCTCGCCGGCGCCGGAAATGGAAACTACGCGTACATCGACGACCTGCTCGAGGCGCGGAAGATGCTCGTGAAGGAAATGGGCGGCACATTGCTGACCGTCGCGAAGGATGTGAAGCTGCAAGTCGAGTTCAATCCAGCACGCGTGCAGGCCTATCGCTTGATCGGCTATGAGGATCGTCTGCTGCGTGACGAAGATTTCTCGAACGATGCCAAGGATGCCGGCGATGTTGGCGCAGGACACACCGTCACCGCGCTCTATGAAATCGTGCCTGCCGGCACCAAGCTCGATGTCTCGCTGCCCGACGTCTCCGCACTCCGCTATCAGGCCGTCAGCGGCAAGCAGTCACCGACCGATGAGCTGCTGCACGTCGCGATGCGCTACAAGGCACCCGATGGCGACAAGAGCATGCTCGTCACACACCCTGTTCGTGCTGAGCGCGCGACGCCATCCGAGGCCATGCGCTTTTCGTCAGCCGTGGCCGGATTCGGAATGCTGCTTCGTGATTCACCGAATCGCGGAACGTTCACCTGGCAGCAGGAGATCGCCTTGGCGCGCGGTGCCAAGGGTACAGACGAGGACGGCTATCGCGCCGACTTCATACGCCTCAGCGAAATGGCAGCAAGTCTTTCGCGCAAGGTGAGTGTGCGCAACTAGAGCCGCCGTCGTCCTGAGGTAGCAAGGGCCTGTTCTTCACTCGACACGGAGTCGCGCATGTGGCATCGTACGCACATGCGCGACTACCAGTTCCTCACCGCCCAGCCCGCAGATGGTGTTCTCACCATCACGCTCAATCGCCCTGATCGGCTCAACGCCGTGAACGGCGCACTCGCCGCATCACTCGGCGACGCACTTTCAGACGCAGCGCTCGATGACGCTACACGCGTCGTGGTGATCACCGGCGCAGGTCGCGCGTTCTGCGCCGGCCTCGATCTCTCTGCTCCACCGGAGTTGCCAACGTCGACGCGAGCCGAGCGGCTCGATGCGTATGCATGGGTCGGTACATGGATCAAGCGCGTTGTTGCATGCGAGAAGCCCGTGATTGCCGCAGTGAATGGCGCTGCCGCTGGCGCGGGATTCGGCCTTGCTCTGGCCTGCGATCTTCGCGTGATCGCGAGCTCAGCGAAAATGACCGCGGGCTATGTTCGCCGCGGACTGAGTCCCGATGCGGGCGTCAGCTACTTTCTGCCGAGGCACGTTGGCCTCGCACGGGCCGCCGATATTCTCCTCACCGGTCGCGACATCGATGCGGATGAGGCGCAGCGCATCGGCCTCGCCGCCGCCGTGCTCCCAGACGAAGCATTTGCCACCGGTGTCACCGACATGGCACGGCGGCTCGCGCAGGGACCACCAATCGCTCAGGCACTCACCAAGCGGCTGCTGCTTCAGAGTCTCGATCGCGACCTCGACGCACAGCTCCGCGACGAGCTCACACAGATCAAGTATTGCTTCGCTACGAAGGACGTCGGCGAAGCCATTCGCGCCTTCCAGGAAAAACGCGCCCCCACTTTCGAAGGTCGCTAGATCGCTCGGGCCACGACGAGCACGTTCCACGTCTCCACTGTCGCGGGGCGCGTGTCGTCGTCAAATGCGCGCAGCTCCACCATGCGAAGGCCCGATGACTCGAGCAGCGTAACGAGATCGCTCTCGAAGAAGTAGCGCATCGTGTGCGTCTCCTCGAACTCGGGTGCGTTCGTCGAGCCCTCACGATGGGTTACACGATAGTGCACGCTTGCGCACTTCCGAACAGGATCAAGTACTGTACGAACCGTTCGCACAATGTTTCCACGCTCGGTGCCAACGAGTTTCGTACGCTCCTCCGGCTGGATCGCGACTACCGCCGGTCCATACCACACGTCGGCAATAAAGAGACCGCCTTCCCTCAGATGCGCTCGCGCTGTTTCCAGTGCAGCGCGAGCGGCGGCGTCCGTGGTTTGGTAGCCTAGCACCGCAAACATCATGAGGGCGACGTCGAACGTCGCGCCCAGTCGAACCGCGGTGACATCGCCCTCTACGAACAACGCACTCGAATGCGCGGCGAGCGACTTCAGTTCCGCAATTGCCAACATCTCCAGCGACCGATCTACACCGGTTACCGCAAAGCCACGCTCGGCGAGTCTCAGCGTGTGCGCGCCAGTGCCGCATCCGAGATCGAGAATGGATCGTGCTTCACCAACCTGTCGCTTGATCACGCGTTCAATAAGCGCGACCTCGGCGTCGTAGTCTTTGTCGCCGTAGAGGGCGTCGTAGTCGCCGGCATAGTCGGCGCCAAACACGGAGCTCATTGCAGTGCGTCAGTCACTGCGGTGCAGACGCGATCAATTTGCGCATGCGTGAGTGTCGTGGCCGATGGGAGATACAGCCCGCGCCGAGCGAGGCGCTCTGCTACGGGGTAGTGCTCGCCGGAAAATTGCGGAAGCGCGGGCTGTTCGTGCATCCCCAGAAAGAAGGGCCGCGTCTCGATGCCACTCGCCGCGAGTCGCTGTGCCAGTGATACAGCATCGAGCGGATGATCTTCGCGGATCACAAGCCCGAACATCCAGTACACGCTGCGAGCCCACGGCTGCTCCGCCTGAAGCTCGATGAATTCCAGATCATCAAGACGCGCGCGATACGTCGCGGCGATTGCACGCTTGCGTTGGACTGTCTCGGGCAAGCGCGCGATCTGCGGCAGTGCGAGCGCCGCTTGAAGATTCGTCAGCCGGTACTGATGTCCGAGTTCCGAATGCAGGAATCGTCGGTCACTCCGAAAGGCCAGGTTTCGTTGCGACCGCATTTTCTCCGCGAATGCATCATGGTCCGTCACAATCATTCCGCCTTCGCCGGTGGTGACGAGCTTGTTCGCGTAAAAACTGAAGGCACTCGCGATGCCAAACGAGCCACATATCTGCCAGGGTGCCTTCGTGCCCTCGCCCACCCGGCACTCCGCGCCATGCGCCTCTGCCGCGTCTTCAATGATTGCGAGTCCATGCCTCGCTGCGATGGCCATCAGGTGCGTCATATCGCATGGATGTCCGTAGATGTGCACAGCCATGATCGCGCGCGTTCGCGGAGTAATGCGCGCCTCGACGAGCGCGGTATCCATGCACCATGTGAGCGGATCCGCATCGACGAGCACCGGAACGGCACCTGCACGAACTACTGCCAGCGCACACGAGATGATCGTGAACGTCGGCATGATCACTTCATCACCCGCCGAAAGCCCGAGGCCTTCGACCATGAGCTCAAGTGCCGTAGTGCCGCTCGAGACCGCCACACCGTGACCGCGACCACAGTAAGCAGCCCACACACGTTCGAACTCCGTGAGCTGCGGTCCCGCTGATGAGATCCAACCCTCCCGCAGCGCACCGAGCACTTCGTTTACTTCGGCTTCGCGAATATCCGGCTCGCTGACTGGTATGCGGGGCGTGTCGCTCATCAGAAAAGCACTTTCTCCTTGAGGCCCGTGTACGGGCCCTGCTTTACCTCGATGAGGACGGTGTCTTCGATCATTCGGAACCCGTGGCCACCGCCAATCATTAACATCACATCGCCCGTGCGCAGCTCTCGCGTGGCCACAAGGGTGTTGTCATTGTCGAACACATCGAGCTCACAACGCCCCTTGCGAACAATGATCACCTCGGATGTGCCGACAATATTCCGCTCTATGGGGAGATGCTGATGTCGCCGCACTTCGCCGCCGGCCGGATACACGATCAAGCCAACCTGATGCGTGAATTCCGCCGGAGTCACGAACGTGGTCTGCGCCGGCGACAACTCCGCTCGAATGATGTAAACGAGCGGCAACCCGCGGGACATGATGTGCTCAACGTGCTCCATCGTCACCTTTCGGAGGGAAATACGCCCCGTAAGTTTACCGCATGGATCAACGGAGAAGCCAGCTGACCGACCTCGAACTTCTGCTCGAGGTCATCGATGCGCTTCCGGACGCCGTGTCCGTGTTCGACCTCGAGTTTCGAATCCTTCGCTTGAATGCGGCCGCGTCCTCCCTGGTGCAGGATGGAGGCATCGACCCTGAGAGCGTAATCGGGCAGTCCGTGTTCGATGCGCTTCCCAATATCCGGCACTCGGACTGGGACCGCGCCCTCAGAAGCGCAGCCGCCACGCAGACGCCGGCACTCTTCGAACGGTTTGCACCGTCCGTCGGGCATTGGATGGAAACCCGCGTCATCCCGCGTGGCCAAGTCCTCATCTCGATCACACGCGACATCGAGGAACGACACGTGGCCGAGCGGCGCGCCTCGGAGTCGACGGCCGTCCTGAACGCCCTTCTCGACAGCACTGCCGACACAATGTTCGTCAAGGATGGCGATGGACGCTTCATCGCCATCAACCATGCCGGTGCGGCGATCGTTGGCATGGCGCCCGCAGACCTCCTCGGCAAGACGGCATTTGATTTCGCGCCGCCCGATATGGCAGAGCGTGCGCGTGAGGCGGAGCAGGACGTCATGACGGCACGCGCGACCATTCGCACCGAAGACCGTGGATTGGGTGGACGCTATTTCGAAGTCGCGCGCAGCCCATGGTACGACTCGCACGGGGAACTCGGCGGCGTGGTCGGCATCGCGACTGACATTACCGAGCGCCGAGCGCGCGAAAGCGAAAAAGCCCTGCTCGCCGAAGCCGGGCGCGTGCTGAGCGAATCGCTCGAGTATCGAAACACCCTGCACGCTGTCGCGCAGCTCGTCACGCCGGCGCTCGCCGATTGGTGTTCGGTCCACGTGCTCACCCCGGACGGTAGCATCGAGACACTCGCGGTTGCTCATGCGAATCCCGACAAGGTTCGCTGGGCACGCGATATCAGCCAGCGCTATGCGGCCGATCATCGCGCGACAGCGGGCGTTCCAAACGTCATCCGCACCGGCAGGTCGGAACTATACTCCGACGTCGCCGATGACATGCTCGTGCGGGCGGCAGTAGACGTTGAGAATCTACACTTGATTCGTGAACTTCAGATGCGCTCCGCGCTCATCGTCCCCATGAGCGCGCACGGACGCACGCTCGGCGCGATCACGCTTATTGGTGCAGAATCAGGGCGGCGCTACACGGAGAGCGATCTTCCGCTCGTCGAGGAAATTGCGCGCCGCAGCGCGATCGCGATTGAAAACGCGGAGCTCTTTCGCGCCGCCGCCGCTGCGAATCGCTCGAAGTCCGAGTTCCTCGCGAGCATGAGCCACGAGTTGCGAACGCCGCTCAACGCGATCATCGGCTATTCGGAGCTTTTGAGCGAAGGTATTACGGGGCCTATCTCGCCTGCACAGCAGGAACAACTCACCCGCGTGCGCGCGAGTGCTGCGCACCTGCTCGGCCTCATTGACGAAGTTCTGAGCTTCTCGAGGCTGGAGGCGGGACAGGAACGGGTGGTGCATCAGGACGTCACACTCGCAACTATCCTCGAGGAAGCCGCGGCTCTCGTGCGGCCCATGGCCAGTGCGAAACGACTTCCGATCTTCATCCAGCCCGTGAACGACAATGCGATTTGCACAACGGACATCCTGAAGCTGCGCCAGATACTCACCAACCTGCTGACCAACGCAGTGAAGTTCACTGACGCAGGTTCAATCGCTATCTCGGCTGCGTGCGACAGCTCGGTCTGCACCTTCGAAGTACGCGACACCGGCATTGGCATCGGCGGCGATCACCTCGATCGCATCTTCGATCCGTTCTGGCAAGTGGAGCAAACCGCGTCGCGGCGCGTTGGAGGCACCGGCTTGGGACTCAGCGTTACACGGCGACTCGCCAGGCTGCTCGGTGGTGACGTCACGGTAGCGAGCGTTGCGGGGCAGGGCAGCACCTTCACCGTTACGCTGCCGCGCGTTCCCCTTCCGAAAGCGTAACTCTCTTGTCGCGCGCGATCGTGATGATCGCGACGCCCGCCAGAATTACCGCTGCGGCCATCAGCGTGCGCGATGTCACCGCTTCTTGCGCAATTGCCCAGCCGAGGAATACCGCGACTACCGGGTTTACGTATGCGTAGGTGGCCGCCTTGGCCGCCGAGGTATGACTCAGGATGTACACGTACGCCGTGTAACCGATGAGTGAGCCGCAGGTGATGAGGTAGGCGAGGCCGAACAATGAGCGATTCGACGCGTGCAGCAAGTCGAGATGCGATGCCTCCCCGCTGATGAGCGAGAGTAACACGAGACACGCTCCGCCACACAACATTTGCGTGGCCGCCGCGTAGAGGCCGTTGCTCGAGCGCGGTGCATGCTTCGCGTAGAGCGAACCGGCGGCCCACGAGAGTGACGCAATCATCAACATCCCCGCGCCCACGATGTCGACGTTTCCGTGGCCGCTGAGCGCGTCGGTTCCGACGAGCAGACCCAGCCCGACTAAGCCGAGTGCGAGTCCCACGAACACGAGCAACGGCGGCCGCCGCCCACCGGGGCGAAGCCAGTCGAGCATCACCATCCAAAGCGGCACCACCGCAACCAGCAGTGCGGTTATGCCCGACGGTACGCGCTGTTCCGCCCATACTACGAGGCCGTTTCCTCCAACGAGCAGGAGAATTCCACTGACGAGGCCCGCGCGCCAATCGGTTCGGCTCGGCCCCTCAGTGGATCCCCGGAGCTTTGCCCACGCCAAAAGGATCAGGCCCGCCGTGGCGAAACGAGTGCCCGCCATCAACAGCGGAGGCAGCGTTTCGACCGCGAAACGGATGGCCAGATACGTGGATCCCCACAGGATGTAAACCGCGGCAAAGGATGCCAGCAGGCGTGCACGCATCGGCAAAACATAGCGCGTGTAACCATCTGTCGGCGCAAGCCAAGCCAACCGCAATGCCTTTGCGCTTGACTTTTCGGTACATGAATCGTATCATTGCTACGTCAACTAAATGAGCCCAATCATGACCGCGGCCACACTTGCCACACCCGAGCTGAACGGAGATCTCTCCGCGGCTGGTGTGGCATTCGACCTTTCGGATACCAACGGCGCTGCCACCTCGCGCGACACGGAGTTCGAGCGAGATGCACTCCCTTGGCTGGACGATGTCTATCGCTTTGCGCTGTCACTGACGCGCGATGAATCCGATGCCGACGATGTCGTACAGGAGACTTTCCTGCGCGCGTATCGCTCGTGGCACACGTTCATTCCCGGCACCGATTGTCGCCGGTGGTTGTTCACGATCTGCCGCAACGTGTTTCTTCGGTCACGCGAGCGGCAGCGCCCCACCGTTGACCTCGAAGACGGTGAGCAGGACGCAGTTGCGGCGGGCTCTGTTTACGCTGCCGCGCGGGAGCGCGGGTACGACGACATCTACGCTCGGCTCGATCTCGCACCCGCGCTGCGCGACGCGGTCGACGAACTCGCGGAGCCATTTCGCTCGGCGGTGATTCTCGTTGACGTAGAGGACATGAGCTACGAAACCGCGGCGCAAGTCATGGGCGTCCCAATCGGCACGGTGCGCTCACGTCTCTTTCGTGGACGACGTCTCCTTCAGGAACGTCTGCTCACAGTCGCCGAAGACATGGGCTTCGTGACCAGCGCGGAGGCCGCGCGATGACAACCTCAACACGTGCCCGCCTCGAGGGGCTCGGCCTCTCCGCATCGTGCGTGGAAGTCATGCAGCATCTCTGGGATTTCCTGGACGAGGAAATCACGCCCGACAGTGCGCGGCGCCTGGGCGCGCACATGAAAGAATGCGAACACTGCCGAAACTACAGCGACTATCAGAGCTGTTTCTTCGATGCGCTCGCGAAGCTCAAGGCGAATCTCGACGCGCCGTCGGAGCTACGCGACAAGCTCGCGTCCACACTCAAGCGCGAAGGGTGTGGCTGCTGGGACAAGGCGCGTAAGAGCTAACGCGGTGTCATTCCGAGCGAACTCGAGCACTCTGCACCTCCCGCAGGTTACGCCTTCACAAAATTCGGCTGCCGCGTCGCCTCGCCTGCTTCGCCATTGAGCTCTACGATCGTCTCGAACACCACATCCGGCGCAATCGTCGCGGCCACTGTGCAGTAGCGCTCGTACGCGAGATGCACCGCACGCTCCGCCTGCGTGCGCTCGATGCCCGGACCCCTGACACGAAACGTTACGATGATGCGCTCGAAGCGACGCGGATACTCCTCGCGCCGATGGCCGATCACATCCATCACAAGCGACTCCGCCGGCGTGCGACGCTTCGCGAGATAATCGATCAGGTCGATGCCCGAGCAAGTGATCAGCGCCGACAGCAGTGCATCAGGCGGTGTTTGTGCCTGAATGCCATCGCCATCAATCAAGGCAATGGGACCGTCCGGACGACCGGTGTCAAAGCGGCGCTCACCCGTCCACGTCGCACGAATGTGCGACGGCTTTTTCGGTGTCGCATTCGCAGGCTGTGTCATTTCTCGATCGGCGCGCGCACCGCATTGCCCCACTCCGTCCAGCTGCCATCGTAGTTGCGCACGTTGTCGTAGCCGAGCAGGTAGGTGAGTACGAACCACGTGTGCGAGGAACGTTCGCCGATGCGGCAGTACGCCACCACGTCGTCCTTCTTCTCCAGGCCGGCTTCGCCTTCGTAGATCGCACGGAGTGCGTCCGCTGACTTGAATGTGCCGTCGCTGTTCGCGGCGCGCGCCCACGGAACGCTCTTCGCGCCCGGCACATGTCCGCCCCGTAGCGCGCCTTCCTGCGGGTACTCGGGCATGTGCAACTTCTTACCGCTGAACTCGTCGGGTGAGCGTACGTCGATCAGCTTGCCCTTCAACTCAACGTGCTTTCGGACGTCGGCCATGAAGGCGCGAATGTCTTCGTCCCTTCGTTCCGGTGCGTTGTAGTTGCTTGCCGTGACCTGTTGCACGTCGGTGTTCATCTCGCGCCCCTCGGCGTCCCACTTTGCGCGGCCGCCGTCGAGAATACGCGCGTCGGCAAAGCCGAAAAGCTTGAACGTCCAGAGCGCGTATGTTGCCCACCAGTTGTTCTTGTCGCCATAGAACACAACGGTCGTCGACTCGTTGATGCCCAGTCGCCGAAGCAACGCACCGAACTGATCGCGAGACACGTAGTCGCGTTGGATGGGATCGTTGAGGTCCTCATGCCAATCAACCTTCAGTGCGCCCGGGATATGGCCGGTGTCATAGAGCAAGACGTCTTCGTCGCTCTCGAGGATCCGAACGTTCGGATCATCCAGGTGTTCGGCGACCCACGCCGTGCTTACGAGCGCTTCCGGATGCGCATAGCCCTTCGCGGCAATGTCCTGATCAGTCATCGTGTCTTATCCGTGTTATTTCGACATACGAACCCGATCCCACGTCATGAAGTTCTCGTCCGTGGGAACATTGACGTCCGGGCCCCGCTCGCGAATGACCCGCGGAAGGCCGTCGATCCAGTTGAGCATCACGGAGACTTCTGTCTCCCAGCCGGGCTCGCCGAAGAAATAATGGCCACGCTTCGGCGCAATCCGGAGCTGACCACCGTATTTACGCGCCACCTTGCCGGCGATGCGCGATGGAATAAAGCGGTCGTTGTCGCCGGCGACCACGAGCAGTGGCGCGCGCACCGCGCGCGGCGGAATGCGATAGATGCCGAGTGCGGCTTGCCGCGCTGCTCGCCCGCTGTCCGGGGTGAATCGCGCAAAGATCTCTGCGCGCTGCTCCTTGGGGACGCAATTGAGTACGAGCGCATTGATATCGGCTGCCTTCGGAACGAGCGGCCGGTTAAACAGAAGAGATGGCAGCTGATTGAGCGTCCGCGCGAACAGCTCGACGGTGAATACGGTGATGCCGCGCGGCGGAGCAGGTGACACGAGAATCGCCGCTCGCGCGAGATTGCGTCCCAGAAGCAACAGCGCAACGAGTCCGCCGAGCGAGTGGCCAATCAGGATGGGCCGGTCGAGTGTGCGAGCAACGTTCGCGGCATCGCTTGCATAGTCGGCAACGGAGGCACTGCCCAGTCCGTCGAATTTGGGATTTGGCGGATGTCCACGATACGACACGGCATGGGCCGGATAGCCGCGTTCAGCAATGAGTGGGAGCACCTTCTCGAACACCCAGCTTCCCGCGAACATGCCAGGCAGGCACAACACGTTCGCCCCGGTGTGCTGGGCCGGGAGGATCGTATCGAGATGCGGGCCTGTCTGGGACATCGATGCCATGGGTAGGAACTATTGGCGGCCGCATTGCTTGAATCAATGGCCTGGGTGTCATTCCGAGCGAACTCGAGGAATCTGCCGTTTGGCACCTGCGTTAAACTCCCCGTAGATGGCACTCCCCCCGCAACGACTCGCGGCTCTCATGGAGCCATATTCGCGACACGTGCTCGTGTGCGTGGGCGGATTTTGCTCGCCAAATCGAGAAGGACGAATCCTCTACTCGGAACTGGCGCGCCTCCTTCAGCGTGAAGGCTTGCTGTTCGGACCAAAGCGCGTGAAGCGTGGCGAAACGCCGTGTTTGGGCGTGTGTGCCGGCGGTCCAATCGTGGTCGTGTATCCCGAGGGTGTGTGGTACGCAGGGGTTACGCCACAGCTGCTCGAACGGATCGTTGTGGAGCATCTCCGAAACGGCCGGATCGTAGAAGACGCTGTGTTTCACCGGCTCAACCAGCCCGCAGGTCCGCCTTGACGGAATACTTGCAATCGTCCGCTCCGGCAGTCAGAATCCCGCGTGACTGACAACGCCATCCTTTATCTGCGCACGTTGCCGCACGGGCCTGCCGTGCGTGTGCGGCGCACCAGCGAACCGGGTGTCCAGCCCGTCACCGCCGTCCTCGAGGTCGATCGCCGAGCCGGCACGCCACGCGAGCACGAAGGTGGATTCCCACCACCGCTCATGATGACCGAAGGAACGAGCGAGGCCGACGTCCTAGCCGTTCTGGAACCCTCGGCGAAGGATGACCGTGTCGTCGCCGGCCTCATGTACCAGAAGGGACTTCGTTAGGGCCGAACGCGCGCGGGCCGTTCGAGTTCCTCTTCGAGCGTGCGCAGAATGCGCGGCCAGATGTAGTGGGATGCGCGCGCAAAGAAATTCTTGTGCGATTCCGGCTCGACACGAAGAAAATCCGCGAGGCGTGCGCCGCCCTTTCGCGCGTTGCACCCCCCACACGCGGTCACTAAGTTGCCACCGGAGCCGTCGCCGCCGCGCATGCGAGGCTGCACGTGGTCCACGGTAAGCGCATCAGGTTCGAAGAGCTCGCCGCAATACACGCAGTGGTAGTCGTCGCGCGAGAAGATCTGCTCCCGTCGCAATGAACAATCTCCCGTCCCGCCGCAACCTGTTCGAGGCTGCCCAGCGGTATCTGCTAGAGCCAGACGATTCGCAACTCGACAAAGTCGGTGGCGAGCCGCCGCGTCTTACTTCACAAGAACTTCAAAAGGTCAGCATGTCCCGCTCACGTGAGCGTATTCTTGCCAACCTCGACGACATGTATCGCGAGGCCTTCGAGCGCGCCAAGACCACCGGCGACGCAAACTCCATGGCGACGCTGGACTTCGCCTACCGCCGCGAGCAGTTGTACTTCGAGATCCTGCTCGACGTGCGCGACGCGATCGAGCGCAAGTAGCGCCTCTGCGGCGCGGTGACTACGGACAGGCCAATGTCATGGCCACCCCATTCACCGTGCCGGATCCGGTGATCGTCGCGCCGGCGCTCCGTCCACTACACGTACCGGTAATGACCGTCACCGTGCCGTCATTCGTGAAGAATCCGAACGGAGCGACGCTGAGATTACCGTCTACGGAGAGCGTCTTGCCGGCGGGAACGATCAACTTGCCGAACTGGATATCGAGCAGGCCGCTCGAGCTTCCCGCGCTCTTGGCGACCACCACATTGGAGCCGAGCTGAACCCCGAGGCCAGTGCTGGAAATGTCCAGCGTCGAAAATTGATTCGTTGCCGGCGCTGCGAGGGAGATCGTCTGCGCGAGGCTTCCCGATCCGTCAAAGCTCGTGATGTGTAGTTGCGAGGTGACGAACGTGTTCGCCACCGAACCCGCGACCTGCGTGAAGTTTCCGCCCACGTTGAGGCTGCCGCCCACGAAATTTTGCGCTCCCGCGGCGCCGCCGCCAACCACAACGTCGCCCAGCACGGACACGCTCACATTCGAGTAGGTCGCACTCGTAGCACTGAAGGTGGCCGCGCCCAGAACATAGATGCCGCCGCTGCCAGGACCGCCAACGTTGATGCTTGCTCCGCCGAATGCCGCGTTGCCCAGGACCTCCAGAAATCCAAGCACGGTGAGTGCGTCGCCGCCGAATTGCGCGTTGCCCTGGACCAACAAGAAACCGGACGAGAGCACGGTCAGTTGGCTCCCTCCCGAATTGGCGCTCTGAAAATAGTTCGACGCCGTGACAATGGTGTCGACGGTCGTCGGACACGAGATGAAGAGTGCCTGCACGGTCACGGAGCCGAGGTGCGTCGTCATCGGCGATGCGCCGCCGCACGAACCGGGAACTCCGGCCGTCAACGTTTCGAAATAGCCACTCACGTTGCTCGTCGCGGACGTCTGTACGCTGCCATTCACCAGATAACCCTGACCACTGATGCCGCCGCCCAGCACGGTCAATCGCTTGCTGTTGAGATCGAGGTAGCCGCCGTTGCCCAGTGCGATGCCCTGGACAGTGGTGTTGGCGGGTAGCTGCGGAATGTGTGTGAACGAATTGAACGGTGGAATGA
>JBBQHJ010000095.1:0-14013 GCA_038323865.1 Gemmatimonadales bacterium | reverse complement strand
ATTTCTACTACGGCCGGATGGGCGACAACACGCTGCCCGATCAGGTCGCGGGCATGAAGGAGCTCGCACAGCGCCACAGCTACATCGACATCGACAAGGCCGGCATGTGGGGCCACTCAGGCGGTGGCTTCGCAACGGCTGACGCGATGTTCCGCTATCCGGACTTCTTCAAGGTCGGCATCTCCGAGTCAGGCAATCACGACAACCGGGTGTACGAAGACGATTGGGGCGAGCGCTATCAGGGCTTGCTCGTGAAGACTGGAGGCCCGAACGCAGACAGCTACGCACCCGAGGCAAACCAGCTACAAGCCAAGAATCTCAAGGGCAAGCTGCTCCTCGCGCACGGCACCATGGACGACAACGTTCCGCCGCAGAACACGGAGCTCGTCGTCGATGCGCTGATCAAGGCGAACAAGGATTTCGATCTTCTCATGCTGCCGAACCAGGCACACGGCTACGGCAGCATGTCAGCGTACATGATGCGTCGCCGTTGGGACTACTTCGTGAAGAACCTCCTCGGCGCCGAGCCGCCGAAGGAATACGAGATCAAGGCACCACAGCCACCAAGTCTGGTTCCATGATTGTGAGAAGCAGATCCTTCGCTGCGCTCAGGATGACACGGTGGGCTCCGCTCGGGATGACACTCGTCGCTTTCCCATTCGTCGCGTCAGCACAAGCGCCGCATCCACTCGCCAGCTGGATCGGCCTCGACGGGTCACTTGGCGACGAACGCATTGCAGCGTCGTTCATCACTCGTGCAGACCCGCGATGGAAGCAGGATGAACAGGGCAACCTGATCCTGCGGGTGGGCACTGGTGGGCCGCGCAAGGTGCTGTCCTGCTCACTCGATCACACGCAATACGTGGTCAGTGCGATCACGACTGATGGGTATTTGCGCATTCATCGCGGCGGCACCGCGGCCGCGCATCAACTCTGGGACCAGGCGCATCAAGGCCAGCAGGTGCAGATCCGCACGGCGCGTGGTGTTGTGCCCGGCGTGGTCGCTATTCCGAATGTGCATTTCGCTCGCGACCATCGCGCAGATACGCTCGTTGTAAACGCCGAACAGTTGTGGGTCGATATCGGTGCACGCAGCAAGGCTGAAGCCGAGGCAATGGGCATTGCGCTCATTGATCCAGTGCGCCGCGATGTTCCGCCGTGGACCTACGGCAACTTTGTCGGCGGCGCTGATGCGAGTGGTCGCGTCGGTTGCGCTGCCGTCGCGTCGATTGCTGCCGCCGATACGAGTTCCGAGGGCAATGAGCGGGTCTACATCATTGCAACGCTGCGCAGCTTCGGGTCACTCGGCACCAGCGGCGCACTGGCGCATCTCGATTCTATCGGAACGCTCACAATTGCTGCGCCGGCAGTCGCGGCACGCAACACAGGCCCTGTAAATGGGCAGGCGACACGATACAATGCGACGCAACCCGTGTATGGTCCAATCGGTTCGTCGAACGCGATGAGTGTGCGCGCCCGATGGATCGGCACGCTGGTCGAAAGTGTTGATACCAACGACGCGCGCGTTCTCCGCCGAGAATTGGCGAAGGTACAAGGTGTGGATGACCCAGCCTGGCTCGCGCTCGATACAATCCTGACGATGGCGTCGCGGGGATCATCGCGCTCGGACGCGCTCGATCCACTCGCGGGTATGCTGCGTCGTTTTGCCGATCTGCCTGGCGTATCAGGACACGAGTTCCGTGTGCGTGATGCCGTCATGGACGCGCTGCCACAGTGGGCGCGGAAGAAGGCCGAGGTCGACACTGCAGGCAATGTGTTCTTCAGCGTTGGACCAGCGCGCGATACGGTAGTTGTCGTCGCGCACATGGATGAAGTCGGCTACACAGTCACGGGCATTCGTCGCGATGGCACGGTCACGTTAGCGGGCAGTGGCACTGCGCCGTCGGCGTGGGAAGGACAGCCTGCGTTGCTTCAATTCCCGAGTGAGGACGGCCCCGTCGGCGCACCGCTCAAGGGAGTGTTCATCCCTCGCGATTCGGCAATTGCCCGCACGCCGCGCGGCATGACCGCATTCTTCGGTGTCGACTCGGCGGGACTCGTTGCGCGAGGCGTGAGTGTCGGAGACCCAGTGACCATCTACAAGCGCGGAGAGCGCCTTGGGCCAACGCGTTTTACGGGGCGCGCCATGGATGATCGCGCGGGCACGGTCGCGTTGCTTCGTTCGCTCATTGGATTCGACGCATCGAAGCTCGATCACACGGTCATCTTCGCGTGGAGCACGCGCGAGGAGCTTGGCTTGAACGGCGCAGCGGCGCTCGCAAACACCTTCGGCGCAACGGTGACGCGTGCATACGCGATCGACACGTTCGTGTCATCTGACACGCCGCTCGAATTGCCCATCTATGCCTACACGCCGCTCGGTGGTGGCGCGGTACTGCGCGCACTCGACGACGGCGCCATGGTGCCACGCGCAGAGCGTGAGCGCGTGATCTCAGCAGCACATGCCGGCAAGATTGCACTGCAGGTTGGAACAACTCACGGATCGGCCGATGCGTTGCCCTTCGGTCGGTATGGTGCAGCAACGGTCGGACTGAGCTGGCCTGGCCGCTACAGTCACAGTCCCGCCGAAGTCCTCGACCTCCGCGATCTCGACGCACTCACTCGCTTGATTCGCGCGGTTGTCAGCATGCCAACGAAGTAACTCCCATGAAACGCACTCTCCTGGCGCTCATCGCGCTGCCTGTGGCACTCGGCGCGCAAATTCCGGCATCCGAGTATGCGGCACGTCGCGACTCGCTCGCCGCACGAATCAAGGATGGTGTCGTCGTCGCCATTGGCGGGCGCACGCCGACAACCGACTTCGGGCCATTCTATCAATTGGCCGGATTCCACTATCTCACGAACTTCGATGAGCCCGACGCGGCATTCGTGATGGTGGCGCACGGCGGAAAGGCAACGAGCACCATGTTTGTTGTGCCGACCGGCGCACGGTCGGCGTTCTACTACGGGCATCGCCCGGACTCTGCGGCAGTTGTACGCGACTGGAAGATGAATGCGCGCGCCGGCTCCGCGCTGGACAAGTACGTCGACTCACTCGCGGCAAACAATCCGACGATTTATTTCCTCGCCGACTTCGGCGACGCGGACTTCGCCTTCCAGGATTCATTGACGCGCGGCCGCTCGTTCATGAAATCCATTGCGACGCGTCATCCACAGGCTGAGATCAAGGATGGACACGCGATTGTCGATGACCTGCGCGCACGGAAGTCGCCGGCCGAGTTGGCATTACTGCGAAAGGCCGCCGACATCAGCTCGCAGGGGCATCGCGAGGCGATGATGGTCTCGCAGCCGACGAAGGAGTACGAACTTCAGGCGGCACTCGAGTACGCGTTCATGCGACTCGGTGGCGCGCGTCCCTCGTATGGCTCAATCGTTGGTGGCGGCGTGCACGGCACGCAGTTGCACTACATGCGTGATCGCGGCGATGTCCGCCCCGGTGACATCGTGGTGATGGACGCCGCGACGGAATATGAGGGCTATGCAGCTGATATCACGCGAACCATTCCGGTGAGCGGCAAGTACACGGAAGCGCAGAAGGACATCTATCGGCTCGTGCTCGACGCACAGAAGGCGGCAGAGCGCAACTCCAAGCCCGGCATGCTGGCGTCTGCGGCGGTCGACTCGTCATTCGTTATTCGCGCCAAGGGTCTCGCCGCACTCGGCCTGATTGAAAGCGAGCATGCGCAGCTCGACATGCCTTGGAACGCCAACTGTTCGGCGGATCCACGCGGTTGCGAACAGGCCACCTTCTGGACCATTCACGGCATCTCGCACGGTATTGGGCTCGCCGTGCACGATCCGGCGCAGTTTTATGGCGGCGACAAGAAGTTCAAGGAAGGCGACGCCTTCACTATCGAGCCGGGCATCTATATCAGCTCGTCGATGCTCGACGCTCTACCCGACACGCCGAAGAATCGCGCCTTCATCGCCAAGGTGAAGCCGATGGTACAGAAGTACGAGAACACCGGCGTCCGCATCGAGGACGATTACGTCGTCACCGCGAACGGCACGGAGCGTATCACCACGGCGCCGCGCGAGATCGAGGAAATCGAAGCGCTCATGGCCAAGCGGCCGATGCGCGTCGTGCCGTGACCAGCGGCGATCAGATTCTGAAGATTGCCACGCGTGGGCTTGCCGCGCACATCGGTATCGAGATCACCGAGCTCAGTGACGAACGCGTCGTGGCAACGATGCCAGTCGACGAGCGGACACATCAGCCCTTCGGCATTCTGCACGGTGGCGCATCTGTCGCGCTCGCCGAGACCGTGGCGTCGATCGGCGCCGTCTCGAAGATCGACTTCGAGAAATTCGTCGCGGTGGGGCAGGAGATCAACGCGAATCATCTGCGTGGCATTACTTCTGGCACCGTCACCGCAACGGCGACACCTGTGCATCTCGGGCGAACATCACACGTGTGGGCCGTCGAGATTCGCGATGAGAAGAAGCAACTCGTCTGCATTTCGCGCTGCACGTTGGCGATCGTTCAAAAACGCTGACGTAGCGTCGGAAAACAACGCCAGGGTCTACATGCTCCGATCAATGTAGAACTGGCTTTTCTTTGTCCTGCAATGCGCCTGTGTCGATCCCAGCGCATTACTGCCGCGGTTCTGACGGGCGACGGTGTACGTCATCGACGCCATCTGACGTCTGCCCGCGAAGGCGCGCACGCATGCGGCCTCAGCAGTGGCTTCTGCTCATAAAAACACGCGCAGAATGACAAAAAAAGTGAATCTGCTCACGGCCGCGGAACGGTATGTGCCTAGTGTGCCCCCGTCTACGCACGAACATGATCAGCGGATTCATCGATATTCCGATGCATCCACCGCCACGAACGCGTCGTACACGATTGCGAATGGACCACACTGGTCCTTCGCTTACGCACCGTTTTTCATTACGGAGGAAGGATGCATTTCTCACCCAGTCGCCGGGTCCGAATGGGCCTCGCACTGACGCTGGTTGGCGGACTCGTCGCCACCGTCAGCGTCCAGCGCGCCCGCGCGTCGGATCACCAGGACAACCCGCTCGTCGAGCTCAATCCAGCAATGGATATGAGCGACTTTTATGCGTTCCCCGGCAGCGCCGCGGATCGCGTCGTGCTCGCGATGGATACGCGGCCACTGTTGACGCCGGCATCGACACCCAGCGCCACCTTCGATCCGAACATCCTCTACCAGTTCAAGATCGATAACACGGGCGACGCCAAGGAAGACAAGGTCATCCAGGTCACCTTCCACGGCAGCGGCACCAACCAGACCGTCGAAGTTCGTGGCCCAATGGCACCGCCGGTTGTCGGCGGCATGATGAACACCGTTGCCAACGTCGCGCCTGTCGTGACCGGCGCAATCAACACGGTGATCGGCACCGCCTCCGGTATTCAGGTGTACGCCGGCTCGCGCGAAGATCCGTTCTTCCTCGACCTCGAGCAGTTCCTGCGTATTCTGCCGGATCGCAAGCCCAGCACGGGCGCGTTCTCGCTCATTCCTGATACGCCGAGTGCGTCGTCGTTCCGCACGACTGCCACGGCAGTGGATGCGCTCAAGGGAACCAACGTGCTCTCGATTGTCATCGAGCTTCCGACCGCACAGCTCACCGCTGGCGGCTCGACGAAGCTTGGTCTCTGGGGCACCACCAGCCGCTGATTCGCTCTCTCAAACTGATTCGAGGATTCAATTCCAATGCATAGATCATTACCACTCCGCGCGTGGCGCACAGTATCGACGATGCTCGGCATCGCGACGCTGATCGTTGCCTCTGCTTGCGGAAGCGACAACACCGTGACCGCCGTCAGCAATGACGTTCCGGCGACTTACAACCAGGTCCAGCGACTCGGCAATCCGCTTGTGAGCGAAGTGCTGCTCGCCAAGCGCGATCATGCCTTTCACGGCAGCTCCAATCCATCAGACGACGTCGCGAACTTCTCGGCGAACGTGAAGGGCTTCGTGGCAGCATTCCGCCCAGCGGCAACGGGGCTCCAGAACGCGCTTGCCGCCACGCTGCTGCCGGACATGCTCATCATCCAGACCGATCAGCCACAGAACACCGCTGGTTACCTCAGCTATGTATTGAGCGGAACCGGCAAGGGTTACGGCGGTCGCAAGCTGACTGACGACGTCGTCGACATCTCGCTCACGGCCGTCTTCAGCGACCTGCTCGATCCGACGCAGTTCGTCTGCAAGCCGTTCACGTTGCCGCTTTGCACGGACAACGTAGCATCGCACGGTGCGTTCACCACGACGTTCCCTTATCTCGCAACGGCGAAGTAATCATGCGCATCATCGGCGTCGTCACCTTGGTTGTCGTCCTGAGTGGAGCGGAAGTCCTGCACGCTCAGGCCACGGAATCTGAAATCCGTGACGCCGATATCGCATTCTTTTCACAACGAGCCGCGCGAGATCCGAGCGGTGCAATGGATCTCGCCAGGCTCGGTGCGTTGTACCTCGAACGTGGACGGGCAACAGGTGATCCGCGCGATGCCGTTCTCGCCGAGCAGGTGGCGCGTCGGTCGCTGAAAAACCGGAGCAATCGCAATGTCGGTGCGCTCCAGGTTCTCCAGTCAAGCTTGCTGTCGCAACACCGCTTCACCGAGGCAATGCCGCTCGCCATCGCGGCACGCGATGCCGATCCCGAGAACCCTGCGCTTCGCGCGGCGCTCGGTGAAATTCAAATGGAGCTCGGCCAGTACGATTCAGCACGCGTCTCATTTGCAAGTCTGCGCTACACGCCGGGTGACGCCTCAATCGAGCCGCGCCTGGCACGTTGGGCCGAATTGAATGGTGATTCGGAGAAGGCGCTGCGCCTGATGCGCTCGTCCATGCGCGCCATCGAGAAATCGACGACCACGCCGGCCGAGCAGAAGGCCTGGTTCTGGCTTCGTGTTGGCGACATCGAGTTGCGTCGCGAACATTTCAAGAGCGCGGACTCGGCATATCTCAACGGCTTGCGCGCGCATCCCGACGACTATCGCGTGCTCTCGGCGCTCGCGAGAAGTGCCCTCGCTCAAGCTAAGTATTCGCGTGCCGCGTTTCTTGGTGAGAAGGCGATTGCCGTCACCCTCGATCCCGCGACGCTCGGAACATTGAGTGACGCATGGCTCGCACTCGGCGACACCGCGAAGAGTGCCGAGTATGCCAACGCGCTCGATGTTGCCGTGAAGGGACAGCCGGGTGCGTATCACCGCGCCTGGAGCTTGTTCCTCCTCGATCACAATCGTCGCCTCACGGTGGTGAGTCAGAAGATTCGCGAGGAGCTCACGACGCGAAAGGACATCTACGCCTACGACCTCTACGCGTGGTCGTTGCACAAGCAGGGGCGTGATCGCGACGCGGAGCTCGCTATGGAAAAGGCATTGTCACTCGGGACGCGCGATCCACTGCTGGCCAGACATTCCGCGGCAATCCAGAGCGCAGTGAGAACGGCCAATGAGTGAGCTCTTCACGTTCATGCAGCTCGGCTTCCGTCACATCGTGGATGTGGAAGCCATGGATCACATCCTGTTCCTCATGGTGCTCGCAGCCATCTACCGGCTGCGCGATGCGAAAAATGCGTTGTGGGTGATCACTGCGTTCACCGTGGGACACTCCATTACGCTGGCGCTTGCCGTGACGGGCCTGCTGCATCTCTCGAGCAGGGTCATCGAGTTTCTCATACCGGTCACGATCGTGCTCACGGCAATCGAGAATCTGGTTGTCGCGCGCAAGGTCCAGGCGCAGAGTTGGCGTTCGCGGTATCGCCCTGTGCTCGCGGGCACATTTGGTCTTGTGCACGGAGCGGGCTTCGCGACGTATCTCCAATCGCTCTTTGTCGATCGCATTGCGGTGCCGCTGTTTGGATTCAATGTCGGCATTGAGCTCGGGCAGGTCGTGGTGCTGGTTACGGCGGCAATGGTGCTCACCGGTATCGACAAGTTGATCGAGCGAACGCCGGCTGTAGCGAGAGGCTGGTCCGGACTGCAGCTGCGTACCATTGGCGTTTCGCTGGTTATTGGTGTGGTGGCGTCGGTGTGGGCTGTGCAGCGGAGTCCGTGGTAATGCGCGGGCCGATGGTGGCCCTCCTGATGTTGTTCGCGGCGCCGACGGCGCGCGCGCATCCGATGCACAGCACCATCACCGAGCTGAGCGAGGACCGCGTGCATGGAACCGTGCGCGCTGTGATTCGCGTCTTCAGTGACGACTTTCACTCCGTACTCGCGCGCACGCGTGTCGATCCTCTGCGGTATGTGGCGTCGGCATTCGTGCTGACCGGGCGCGATGGTCGCGCCGTTCCGCTTCGGTCCTGCGGAACGAAGGAGACCTCCGGGGTGATCTGGTTCTGCGTCGAAGCAGACAGCAAGGACGGGCTCGCAGCGCTCTCGCTCCGCGCGAGCGTGCTCTGCGACCTCTATGACGACCAGATCAACGTCGTCCAGGCGACAATCGGTGGCGCTCGACGCAGCTATCTGTTTACGCGAGGTGCCAAGGCGCGTTCGCTGGCGTAGACTTCTGCGCGATGCCAACGCTCCGCGCAGCAGTCGTCCAAGCCTACACGCCGAAGGATCTCGCCCACGGGCTCGAGATCGCGCGCGAGCGTGTCCGAGAGGCCGTCGCGCAAGGCGCAACGCTCGTCGCATTTCCCGAGACGTGGCTCCCTGGCTATCCCGTGTGGCTCGACGTCTGTCGTGACGCCGCGATCTGGGACTATGCGCCGGTCAAAGCAGTTTTTCGCCGGCTCGCTGAGCAGAGCGTCGCCGTGCCGAGCGACGCGACACGCACCTTAGGCGGCATTGCTCACGAGTTCAGCGTCACGCTGGTGATGGGAATCAGCGAGCGCGTGGAGCAAGGTGCAGGGCAGGGCACACTCTTCAATGCGATTCTCATTTTCGGGCCGGACGGCTCACTGCTCAATCACCATCGCAAGCTCATGCCCACGTACACCGAGCGCATGGTGTGGGGCCCGGGCGACGCTGACGGCTTACGTGCGGTCCCGGCCGGCGACGCGCAGCTCGGCGCGCTGGTCTGCTGGGAACACTGGATGCCGCTCGCTCGCCAGGCGATGCACGACGCGGGCGAAGACGTGCACGTGGCGCTCTGGCCGACGGTCAAGGAAATGAACCAAGTCGCGAGTCGGCACTACGCCTTCGAGGGACGTTGCTACGTGCTCGCAGCGGGCTCGCTCATGCAGGCGCGCGATCTCCCATCGGAACTGGAGCCGCATCCGGGAATCATTTCTGACGCCGCGCAATTTGTACTCGGAGGCGGCTCGGCGATCATTGGTCCGGATGGGGCGTATCTGGCCGGCCCTGTCTTCAATGAAGAGACAATTGTGGTAGCTGATCTCGATCTCGGCCGCATCCGCGAAGAACGCATGAATCTCGATGTGAGCGGGCACTACTCGCGACGCGATGTGCTCGGACTCACGATCACCCGTAGCAACCGACTCGCAAACGGTCATTAGTGGGCGCGACTCAACCGAACGTGATTAGATAAATGCTCCTGAAACGTTTTTACGACACCAAACTCGCCCAGGCCAGCTACCTGATCGGCTGCCAGGCCACCGGCGATGCCATTGTCATCGATCCCAATCGTGACATTGGGCAATACCTCCAAGCCGCAGACGACGAACAGCTGCGCATAACGCACGTCTCCGAGACGCACATCCATGCCGATTTCGTCTCGGGCAGCAAGGAGCTCGCAGAACGCACCGGCGCAACGCTGTACCTGAGCGATGAAGGTGGGGACGATTGGCGGTACGCCTTCGCCAAGGCCGCCAAGGCCACACTCGTCCATGACGGCGACGTCATCAAAGTCGGGAACATCAGGCTCGACGTGATGCACACACCCGGCCACACGCCGGAACACATCGTCTTCGTCATTACCGATACGGCGGCTACCAATCACGCCATGGGCGTCATCACCGGCGACTTCATCTTCGTCGGCGATGTGGGACGTCCCGATCTTCTGGAGCGCGCCGCCAACATCAAGGGCACCATGGAAGCCGGCGCTCGCTCACTCTACGCAAGCATCCAGCGCTTCAAGAAGCTGCCCGACTACCTCCAGCTCTGGCCCGGCCACGGTGCCGGCTCCGCTTGCGGCAAAGCACTCGGCGCCGTTCCCTCCACGACACTCGGCTACGAACGCATCGCGAACTGGGCGCTCGCCAGCGACAACGAGCAGCAATTCATCGAAATGGTACTCGCTGGCCAACCGGAGCCGCCGAAGTACTTCGCGCAGATGAAGCGCATCAACAAGGAGGGCCCGCGCTCCCTGGGCACCATCGCCATTCCGAAGCACGAGCCATCGGCGAATCTCGATCATCTGTTGAACGCTGGGGCGGTCGTCGTCGACACAAGGAAGGCAACGCTCTACGCCGACGCCCACGTGCCCGGTACCATCAACATTCCGCTCAACAAGAGTTTCACCAACTGGGCGGGTGCGCTCATTCCGTTCGATCGAGACTTCTACCTGATCATCGACGGCAGCGACGCCGCGGTACACGAAGCAACACGCGATCTCGCCATGATTGGATTGGATTGCATTGCCGGATGGTTCAGCAGCGATGCCGTGACGTCATCACATCAGCGACTCGGTTCAACGCGGCAAGTGGACATTCGCGAACTCGCTGCCGAGAAGTCCGCACCGTTCGTGCTCGATGTGCGCGGACGCGCTGAGTTTGATCACGGACACATTGCCGGTGTGAAACACATTCCGCTCGCCGAACTTCCCGATCGCATCGCCGAAGTTCCGGCCGATCAACCAATCGTCGTGCACTGCCAAGGTGGTGGCCGATCAGCGATTGCTGCGAGTCTGCTCAGGGCGAACGGTCGCGAAGACGTCAGCAACCTGACAGGCGGATTCGGCGAGTGGGAGAAGGAAGGATTCCCAGTCGAGCACTAGTGCGATGGCCACGCGAACAGGCGGCTCGGTTCAACACCAGTCCGCGCACTACTGACGTCTGATGGCTCTTTCCAGAAATTCTGAGTGCGATCAAGGCTGCTGAATCGCACCTCGATACGACCAACGCCGGTGCCAGTTCTGGTGAGCGGTATCACCAGATCGGCGCGATACATCCGCTTCGATCGCGTGGGATACGCACCGAGCAAGCCGATACCAACGCTGGTTCGCGTCGCGTTCACGCCGTAGGGTGCGTCGCCCGCCCAGAGCGTACCGACTTCGCTGAACGCGGCGAAGCCCAGATCTGCTCGACGTATCAACGCCTCGCCACTCACACGCACCTCGGCGCGTGCGACATTGCGCACCGCACCCGCGAGTCCAGAATTGCGATAGCCTGCCATGCCGGCCTCTGGATCGCGAAACGAAAGTTGAAGTGGCAATCGCGAATCGCGTCCTGCTGAAAGACGGTTGTCGATCATGAAGACAACACCCGGCGCACGTCCCCAGTAGAGTGCCGTACGCGCACTTCCAATCACGCTGTCCCAATCGCCATTCGGCGAACGGCGCGCCTCGGCCTCAGCGAGCGTGGCAAGCAGGGCGTTTTCACTTGCCGCCCCGAGGTACAGCGCGCTGGACACCAGCATGTCTGTCTCGCCGAAATGCGACAGCCCGCCGCCAGCGTACAGTCCAATCATGCCGCCACGCGCAACGTCCTGCGCGCCGATGAGCGCATCGAAGCCGTGCACCGTCTGGTAGTGCACGCGGCGAATGCCGGCAATGGCACCGATGCGTCCAACCCGAAACTCCCGATAGCGATTGCGCAGCACATTCCCCGTGTCGGCAAGCATGCCCGTATCCGACACGACAACGGCGCGATCGGCGGGCTCGAATTGCCGTCCGCTGATTCCGCCGCCTAACAACGTCACGGTGCTCGTGCCGAACACACGCAGTACGGTGCTCACGTTCCAGCTCCGCATCTTCGCTTGCAGTGCCAGCGGATCGAGTGCCGGGCGTTCGAAGCGCGGATAGTTATCCGCGACGTCGAAGCCCATGTGCCAGGAGACCCGCTGCAGATCCGTGTAGAACGGATGCTCCATTTCACCCATGAAGCGAGAGCCGATGCGATAGCGATCAGCCTCGATTCCAAGACGATATGGATGACCGAACAGCGCGCTCTGGTCGAGACTCGCGCCAAGCTCCGTTCGATAATACCTGCCGTTCTCGACGTGCCCTTCGATCGCGGTGCCGAGGCCAGCGATGTTCAGGTTGCCGAGCGTGAATGCTTCGGGCCTGATGCCGCGGAAGCGTGCATTCACCAGTACGGGAACCTCATCCACGGTGGTCACGATTGCGGCCACGGTGCCGCCCGTGTCCGGCACAACCTTCACTGTCGCATCCGAAATGAACCGCTGCGCACGGAGCACGCGCTCCGATTCTGCTCGCCGAAACTCGGTGCACGGACGACCCACGTGCAGCGCAAGAAATCCCTTTACGATTTCTTCGCGGGTGGTGGCGTGATGCAGCCCGATCGCATGCGCCGCTGCCCGCCACTTTGCGGATGTACCAGAGAACGGCGGCCGCTCCGCATGCACCTCGATGCGCCCCACGACTGCGCCTTCGCATACGCGCGACGACGAAACGGCTTGGGCGCCGAGGATGACAGGAGTGACAGCAACTAGTGAGAGCCCCCGAAGGGCGGGCGAGACGTACCGTACCATGGTGACCTCGCCATGAGCATGAGGCGAGCCAGAGCTACGCGCGATCGAGAGTGACGGTGAAGGTGCTACCCACGCCGGGCGTGCTGGTCACGGCAAGCGCGCCACCCATTGCTCGCGCGAGGTCTCGACTGATCGACAGGCCGAGCCCGACTCCTTCGTGCGGGCGATTGAGCGCGCGGCCCACCTGAATAAACGGGTCGAAAATGCGGTCGATCCGGTCCTCAGCGATGCCGATGCCGGAGTCTGTCACGTGGACCTGCACTTTGTGCTCGGTGCTGTCGCAATGGATCTCGATGTGGCCGCCGTCGTTGGTGTACTTGATCGCATTCGACAGCAGGTTGATCATGATCTGCTGGAATTTCTCGGCGTCGGCACGCACGGTCAGCGTTGGATCGGACTCGCGAACGAGGTATTCCATTTTCTTGTCGCGCAGTTGCGGACCCACGAGATCCTCGAGGCCGTCGAGCACGGGCGCCAGCTTGACGTCGGTGATTGCGTAGCGCACTTCGCCTGCCTCGAGTTTCGCGAAGTTGAGTACGTCGTTGATCAGCGCCAGCAGTGTTTGCTGGCTCTTCGCAATTCGCGTCAGCGCGGCACTCTGCTGCGAGTTGAGCTCGCCGTAAATGCCAAGCTTCATGATGTCGGTGTATCCGCCAATGGCGTTGAGCGGTGTGCGCAGCTCGTGGCTCATGACGGCGAGGAAATCACTCTTGGCCTGATTTGCCGTTACGGCGGCGTCGCGTGCCTCTTCGGCATCGACAGTGATGTCCTTGAGCCGGTCGTTCGCCTGTTCCAGTTCCTCGGACACCTGAATGGCCTGTTCCACCTGCGACGCGAGCTCACGTTGCGCGACGTCGACCCGCGATGCCATGCGATTGAAACTCGAGCCCAGTCGCTCGACTTCGTCGGACATGGCGTTCGTGATTTCGACCCTGCGCTGATAGTCGCCCTTTGCAATTCCTTCTGCGGCAACGGTGAGGTCGCCGAGCGGACGCGTGATACGTCGCGCCAATGCCCACACCGTTGCAACACCCGTGAGCAGGACGAGCAAACTGACGAGAAAGATGCTTCTGAGCGTTGCGCGCGGCTCGAGGATCAATGTGCTGCGCGGTACTTCGAGCACAAAGCGATACGGCAAATTTCCCGCGTGCCGCTCCATGCCGATCTGGGGTTCGCTGCCCGGCCGATAGGAGACGAATCCAAAATCCGTGGTATCGCGATGGCTCGATGGCGCAACCAGTTTTCCTTCGAGCGACGACCAGAGATCGTCCTTGTCGTTCCGCACCCACACCGATGCTTCACTGCCCAGCAAGCCGTTGATTGTCTTGAGCGTTTGTGGATTGCCCACGATGCGGCGCTGCTCTGCCACATAACCGAGCTTCGTTCCCTTGTCGTACACCGGAACGATC
>JBBQHJ010000094.1:0-14054 GCA_038323865.1 Gemmatimonadales bacterium | reverse complement strand
GCACCGGTACGGGCGCTGCCCCGGAGATCTGCGCGCTCGCCAAGGAGCAGGGTGCGCTCACCGTCGGCATCGTAACGCGTCCGTTCCTCTTCGAGGGCCGGAAGCGCATGCGCCAGGCGGATCAGGGCATCGCCGAGATGCGCAAGCATGTGGATACGATGATCGTCGTCCCCAACGAGCGGCTGCTCGCCGTGGTGGGGAAGGGGATCCCGTTCCAGGATGCGCTCAAGAAGGCGGATGAGGTCCTGCTGCACGCCACGCAGGGCATCTCGTCACTCATCAGCGTGACCGGGCTCGTGAACGTCGATTTCGCCGACGTCCGCACCGTGATGGAGAACGGTGGGTCGGCCCTCATGGGCACCGGCATCGGTCGCGGCGAGAATCGCGCAATGGAGGCGGCCCAGCAGGCCATCTCCAGCCCGCTGCTCGATAACATCAGCATCTCCGGGGCAATGGGCGTGCTCGTGAACATCACGGGCGGCGCCGACCTGACCCTCGGCGAAGTGCACCAGATCAACGAGATCATTCACGACGCCGTCGGCGACGAAGCGGAAATCATCTTTGGTGCGGTGCACGAGCCGGCCATGCAGGGTGAGATTCGCGTTACCGTCATCGCCACTGGCTTCGACAAGGACGTGCAGCCGGGGCTGGTCGCTCCCGGACCTGGTCCGTCGCCGGTCGCGTTGCCCAAGGGCGCGCCCGTCATTCCGTTTCCTCAGCGCTCCTCGCGCGTCACTGGTACAGTGCCGGCGCCGCGTCCGTCGTCTGCCGACCTACCTCGCGCGCCGCGCCCTGCGTCGCCAACTCCCCCTGGGTCACAGGATCTCAGCGACATGGAGATCCCGACCTTCATTCGGAGACAGATGGATTGAAGCTGCCTGTTGTACGCTTCACCACGTATGTCGTGGTGGCGCTGCTGGTCATCGTAGCGCTTCGATACACTCCGGAACTACCAGAACGTCGCCCTGCTGAGGTCCTCGAGCCGGGCGACGCATTTGTCTCCGCGCCACGGCCGTGGTCGCGTGTTGAGACGCTCAATCGCGGCGAAACACTGCTCGGTCTCCTCAAGCGCGCCGGTGTCACTGATCAGGCTGCGCAGGAAGTCGTGCGCGCCGCCACCGCATCCGCTGTCAACACGCGCTACCTGCGCGCCGGCATGGCTGTCGATCTCCACGGCGACAGTGCGGGGGAGCCCCCGCGCCAGCTCGTCTTCCACCTCGGCATCGATCGCCTGCTGCACATGACGCGCACGGCCGCGGGCTGGCTGGCGAATGAAGAGCGTCTCCCCTGGAAGACAGACACGGTCGTCGTTGGCGGAACCATCCACGCCAATCTCTATCAGGCGATGGACTCGAGTGCCGCGGCGTTCTTTCCGAACCACGCGAAGGATGAACTGGCGTGGGCCATTGCCGACATCTTCGAGTACCGCGTCGACATGAGCCGCGACCTTCAAGACGGCGATGCCTTTCACGCGCTCGTGGAGCGTCTCGTTGGGCCCGAAGGCATTGTGAAGGTCAGCAAGGTGCTCGCGGCGAACTTCAATCTGTCGGGCAGCGCACTCTCCGCCATTCGCTTAGAGAATAAGGAAGGCGCGCAGTACTACGACTCCACGGGCAAGTCGCTGCGCGCGGCGTTCCTGCGTGCGCCGCTCGAGTTTCGTCGCATCTCCAGCACGTTCGGCTCGCGCTACCATCCCATTCTGCAGACGTGGCGCGCCCACAAGGGCACCGACTACGCGGCGGGTTCGGGCACGCCGGTTCGCGCCATCGGCAACGCGGTGGTTGTTCGCGCCGGCTGGTCCAACGGCTACGGCAATCTGCTCGAGCTGCGTCATCCGAACGGCTACGTCACCCGCTACGGCCACCTCCGCGCCTTTGCCGGCGGAGTTCGCACAGGCTCGCGCGTCTCAATCGGCCAGACGGTTGGCTACGTCGGCATGACAGGTCTCGCCACCGGACCGCACCTGCATTTCGAGGTACTGGTGGGCGGCGTCCAGCGCGATTCACGCGTAGCGCTCAAGTCCACCACGGGCTTCCCCATCGGACGGAACGAGATGGACGCCTTCGACGCGAGCCGCGTGCAGTTGCTCGCGATGCTCGCGGCTAATGACGGAATAGTCAGGCTCGCAACACGCTAGCTGATCGCTCCACCCACTGACGCCGTGTGCAATGGATCGAGACCTCACGGCGGGCTCCAGCTTACAGCTTGAGCCGGAGCTCAGAGCTCCAGCGTTGGCGCTTCCCCGCGCGTAGTTTTCGTCAATGATCGCTTGGCTCATCGCGCTCGTCGCGGGAATTGCCGTCGCTCTCGTGCAATACGGCCGCTCCCGACAGGGCACGGGCGTATTGCTGCCGGCGATACTCCGCGTGCTCTCCGTGGGCCTCGTGATCGCGCTGCTGCTCAATGCCGCGATTGGTAGAGCGAGCGTGCCGACCCCCGACGTTGCCCTCGACGCCTCGCAAAGCTGGCTCCGCGCGAGTGACTCCTCTGCATTCATGACCGCGCGCGATAGTGCGACGCGCGCTGGCGGCACCATCCAACTCTTCGGCGACTCGTTGCGCAGTCCCGCCGGGGCCGCGCCTCCTGCCGACAACGGCAGTCGCTTGCGCGGCGTCGTCGATGCCGCAACGGGCTCGGGACGTCCTGTTGTCATCGTCACTGACGGCGAGCTCGAAGAACCCGAACTCCTCGCCAGCCTTCCGCGTGGTTCGCGCACCATCGTCATCCTTCGGGCCGAGGGCCCCGATGTCGCCGTTGCTTCATTGGATGCGCCACGTGCACTTCTCGCGGGCGACACCGTGCATGTGCGTGCGACGCTCATTGCCGGTGCCGCAGGCTCGCCGGCGGGGCGTGTCGAGTTGCGCCTCGATGATCAACTGCTCGACACGGCGAGCCTGCCGGCGCTCGCTGCCTATTCGGAGCATGTCGTTCCCTTTCGAGGCATGGTGCCCACCGGAGAGAAGGCAGCGCTACTTCGCGTGATCGCGCGCGCACAGGGCGATCGTGAGCCGCGCAACGACACGCTCGCACTCGGCGTCGATGTCACCCGCGCACCTGCGGCAGTCTTTGTTTCGACGACGCCGGACTACGACGCCCGCGAAGCAGTTGCCGCGCTTCGTGGTGTGACGTCATTGCCGACGCGCGCGTTCTACCGCGTTGCGCCGGGCATGTGGCGTTCGGATGGTGGGCTCACGCGAATTGAAGAAGCCGACGTGCGCGCTGCGCTCCGCGATGCACCACTCGTGGTCATGCATGGCGACACCAGTGCATTTGGCCCGCCGAGAATGGCGACACGCGGCGCACTGCTACTCTTTGCGCCGCCACCGAGTGAGGAGACGGGAGAGTATTTCGCGTTTTCAACGCCGGTGTCGCCCATCGCGCCGGCACTGACCGGGATACCGTTCGATAGCCTTCCGCCAATAACGGTGTCACCACTGCTGCCACGCGCAGAGTGGCAGGGTTTGCTCACACGGCGAGGCGGTGCACCGGATGATCAACGTCCCGCCCTCGTTGGATGGGAGACACCACGACGCATCGCCGTGCTTGGCGCTGCTGGGCTGTGGCGCTGGCGGTTCCGCGGCGGTGTTCGCTCGGACGCATATGCCGCGATATTCGGCGCGCTGTTCGATTGGCTCGCAGAGGGTCGCACAGATCGTCGCGCCGTGGTACCGGATGGACAGGCGCTGCGCGCAGGCAATGCCGTTCGTTGGCGTCGTGGCGCGCCGGCCGATTCAGCGGCGACGGTCGTGCTTTCGCGCCGCGGTGCGACGAAGCGCGACTCGGTAACGGTGCGCTTCAACGATGGAGCAGTGTTCGCCGAGTCTCCCGCGCTGGCACCGGGTATCTACGATGTGGCCGCGACCGGCGGAAATTCCGTGCTCGCGGTGAATGCGTCGCAGGAACTCATTCCTCGTCGCTCGAGCGTGAAGTCGGGCGCAGTCGGCGGCGAGGCTACGCTCGGCGATGCTCCGCTGCTGCGCGACAAGGGGCTCGTCTACGTGCTCATTGTTCTGCTTCTGTGTGCAGAGTGGTTGCTTCGGCGGCGTGTGGGTCTGCGGTAGGCTGACGCTCGTCCGGTGGGGCATCATCGGCTGAGGTAACGTCACCGAAGTGAAGAGCGGCCCAGCACTACAGCGGGCAACGAATTCCGCGCTTGTGGCCCTCATGCGGCGCAATGGCGACCTCGCCCGCGACTGCGCCGCGCGGCACGGCGTGCCCAAGTGGTATGGATGCGAACTACGTGACGTGCCGATTCCTCGACTTCGCTCGGAATGACACCCCTCGCCAAATGCGAATGCACGTCCGAAATTGGCACATCTCCACTGCCGGGAATCATGCGAAATTCGCTCTCCATACTTGCCCTCGCGGTCGTTGCAACGACCAGCCTCCACGCACAGACCGTCGATCCCTCTGCGGACATGCGGTGGCGCCAGATCGGCCCTCTACGCGCCGGCCGTGCGCGCTCGATTGTCGGTGTCCCAAGCCAGCGGAATGTGTTTTACGCCGGCTACGACAACGGCGGTGTGTGGCGGACTACCGACTACGGCTCCAACTGGGTGCCGATCTTCGACGCGCAGCCAACCGGTTCCATCGGAGCCATCGCTGTCGCGCTGAGTGATCCGAATACCATCTATGTAGGAACGGGCGCGGGCATCATTCGTCCCGACCTCGCAGTGGGTGACGGCATGTACAAGTCCACCGATGGCGGTGCGACGTGGACGCATCTCGGCCTGCGCGAGAGTCAGATGATCGCGTACATCGACGTCGACCCAACAAATCCGAATCGGTTGTTCGTGGCCGTGCTCGGCCATCCGTACGGCCCGAGTCCCGAGCGCGGAATCTTCCGCTCAACTGACGGCGGCAAGACGTTCGAGAAGGTGTTGTTCAAGGACGACTACACCAGCGGCGCCGACGTGCGCATCGATCCGAATAGCCCGAATATTGTTTACGCGACCCTGTGGCAACAGCAACAGAGCTTTATTGAAGGGCAGGGCTTTGGTGGAACGAGCGGTGGTGTCTTCAAATCTACCGACGGTGGAACCACCTGGAAGCCGCTTACGGACGGCTTGCCGCCGGTGATTCAGGCGAACCTTGCCATTGCGCCGAGCAACACGCGGGTGCTTTACGCGACGGTGGCCGGTGCGTCACAGAACAACAACGTCACGGGAACGGTTGGTCTTTACAAGAGCACTGACGCGGGCGAGCACTGGGCCCTGGCGAACACGGCTCCGAATGCAGACACGCGCGCGCTGGGCCGCATCGGTGGCGGTGATCTGCCGACGATCAATGTCGATCCGTCGAATGAGAATGTGATCTACACGGCATCGACCGTGATGTGGCGCTCCGAGGACGCGGGAAAGAACTGGACGGCCGTGCGCGGCGCGCCTGGTGGCGATGACTATCAGCGCATCTGGATCAACCCGAACGACTCGAAGATCCTTGCGGTTGTTGCCGACCAAGGCGCGGTGATCTCCGCGAATCGCGGTGAGTCGTGGAGCAACTGGTATACGCAGGCGACGGCCGCGATGTATCACGTGACGACCGACAACTCGTTCCCGTACAGGGTGTGCGGTGGTCAGCAGGACTCAGGTTCGGCGTGTGTCGAGAGCCGTTCCATGGACGGGCAGATCACCTTCCATGATTGGCATCCGGTCAACATCCAGGAGTATGGCATGGCGGCGCCGGACCCGAAGAATCCGGATAACGTCTTCGGCAGTGCGCGTAACACGGTGTCGCTCTACGATCGCAAGACATCGCAGACGCGCAACGTGGGACCGTCGGCTGAAATGCGCACGCCCGATTTCAATCGCAATGTGCGCACGATGCCGTTGATCTGGTCGCCGGTGGACAACAAGACCTTGTTCTACGCGTCGAACGCCGTGTGGAAGACGACCGATCGGGGCAACTCATGGACGCGCATCAGCGGTGACCTGGCTCGCGCGTCCTGGACGGTTCCGCCAACGACGGGCAAATACGGTGCAACGGTGACGGCAACGCCGCAGGGATCGATCACTGCCGTTTCGCCGTCACCGAAGAGCGTGAGTGTGCTCTGGGCGGGCACTGATGACGGGAATGTCCAAGTGACGATGGACGGTGGCAAAACGTGGAAGAATGTGACGCCAACGTCGATCAAGCCGTGGACGCGCATCTTCAACATCGACGCGGGCCACTTCGATCAGGGCACGGCGTACATCGCCGCGAATACCTTGCGTATCGACGATCTCAATCCGCACTTCTATCGCACGCATGATGGCGGCAAGAGCTGGACGGAGATCAATACCGGCATCACGCCCGGTGCGGTGGTGAATTCCATTCGCGAAGATCCTCGCCAGAAGGGATTGCTCTACGGCGGCACGGATACGCAGGTCTGGGTGTCGTACGACGATGGCGACCATTGGGAATCGTTGCGCATCAACATGCCGGCAATCTCGGTGCGTGATGTCACCGTGAAGGATGACGAGAGCTGCATGTGCGCCGACCTCGTGATCGGCACGCATGGTCGCGGCTTCTGGATTCTCGACGATCTGACGCCACTTCGCCAAGCAGCTGCCATCCGACAGGCCTCGGCAACTCGCACCTCGTACCTCGTAAGACCGGTGACCGCGCTTCGCATTCGTCATGCGACGAACGAGCCCACGCCGTGGCCGCCCGAAATGCCGGCGGGGCAGAATCCTCCCGTGTATGGCATTCTCGATTACTTCGTTGGAGCGACGAGTACGTCGCCGGTGCTGCTCGACATTCTTGACGGCAAGGGCAAGCTGGTCCGTCATTACACGAGCGCCGACACGCTGCCGAATCCTGATGCAGGCGTTGATCCGGTGGCGTACAACAAAATCTGCCAGCGTACGCCGACGGCGCCGCACTGCGCCTTCCCGTTGTATTGGGCCGCGCCGACTGATGGTGTGCGTTCGACTGCTGGCATGCATCGCTTCTCGTGGGATCTGCACTACGATCCCATCGTGGTGGAAGGCACACCGCCGGGCGAGCCGGCGCAGGGCGCCGTTCCGCATCGCACGTTGACGGCGGTGAATTCGCCATGGGCTCCGCCCGGCCAGTACACGGTGCGTCTCACGGTTGATGGCAAGCAGTACTCACAGCCGATCACGGTCAAGCTCGATCCGCGGGTCAAGACGTCAGTTGTGGCGCTCAAGACGTTAGAGACCACCACGAAGGCGCTCTATGACGAAGCCGCGGCGGTGCACGAGGCGTATCTGTCTGGTCGTGCATTGTCGGCGAAGCTGGCGAATGATGCGGGCGCTGACGAGACTGCGTTGCGCGCACGCGTGGACTCGGCCGCTCCGGCACCGGTGCGTGGTGGCGGGCGTGGCTTTGGTGGTGGTGGTGGACGTGGCGGCGCGGGTGGTCTGCCGCAGTCGAATCTCAACACCGCGTGGAGTGGCCTGATGGCCGCGGCGATGGCGATGCAGAACGCTGATGCACAGCCGACCGCAGGCGATCTCGCAGGCGCAGCGCGCGCGCGCGCTCAGGCCAAGGACGCGATGACGAAGTGGAACGAGCTGCGCGGCAAGGCGCTCGACGCGGTGAATGCCAAGCGTCGGGCGGCGGGTAAGTCGGTGATCACCTACTCCGTCACTGCCGATCTGCGGAAGGCTGAGCTTGGGGAGAGAGCCGCGGCTCTGACTCAGGTGCCATAGCTCGTCAACTACGCACGCAGATGGCGCAGAACGCCTTCGGCGACGCAGACAAACGCAGATGACAAACTGAAGATAAAGGTCTTATCTGTGTTCATCTGCGCTAAATCTGCGCCCATCTGCGTGCGTCGTTAAAAGTCTATCGCCCGCACGAAGGCATGGTCGGATCGGGGCCCGCAATCTTCAGCCGCTCCTTCCGCTCCGAAATCGCCGACATCACATCGTGAACGAACCGGCCCACCTTCGCGGCGTGCTCGTAATCGATGTACTGCGGTTCATCCGTCAGTTGGTGGTAATCCTGCGCGTAGCCGAGCGAGAAGTAGGTGACCGGCACATTGTGCGTCACGTAGTTCACCTGGTCACTGCGGCAGAAACGATTGAGCGGGTTCGACGGAACTTCCCACGTCTTGTCGATCGCCATCACCTCTGAGCGCACGGCGTTCACGGAGTCAATCACGTCGCCGAACTCGCGCGACAAGCGACGCGCACCGAGCATCTGAATGGATGTCGGTCCACCAAACTTCACCTGGTCGACGCGGCCCTTGCCAACCATGTCCATGTTGTGCGCCGCCACGATGGACGCCAACGGAATGGTCGGGTGATCGACGAACCACTTGGAGCCGAGCAGGCCAGCCTCTTCGCCTTCGTGCGACACGAAGACAATCGAGCGCGACGGCTTCTCATGCGCAAACTTCTCGGCGATCTCCAACATGACCACCGTGCCCGAGCCATCGTCGTCGGCGCCGTTCATGATTGAATCCGGGCGCGGCGGACGAATGCTGCGTGCGCGCTTTATGATGGAGTCGATCTTGACCTGCTGCTCAGCCGTGGGACGACAAACTGGATCGTTCGCGCCCTGACGACGCGTGACCGTGTTGACCGCGCGCAGGGAATCGTGATCGACCGCCGTTGCATTCACACCGTTGTGATCGTTGTGCGCGCTCACGAGCACATACTCGCCGGCACGCGACGGATCGGAGCCCGGCAGAATCGCGACGACGTTACGCGCCGGCGTCTTCGACATGCTCCATGCGTAGTTCCAGCTTGCCGTGATCGGTTGGCCGGCGTCGCCAACCTTGGCGCCGTCGATTTCCCGGTTGAACAGGACGGCCGCTGCGGCGCGCGAGATGGACGCAGAGGGAACTGCCGTCGCACTTGCCGCCGTAGGCTGAACGACGATGCGCGGTGTGAATGCCGCAGATACGGTGGCACGCGAAACCGAGTCGAGGCCGACGAGCAATACGCCAACCGCACCTGCATTCACGGCGCGCATGTCACGCGGACCACCGGCGCCACGTCCAGCAGCGCCACGATCGGTACCGCGTACCTTCTCGATGGAATCACCAATGACTGCGGCGGCTGCACCAAACTTGTCGATGACGGAATCGCAGCGGAGCACGACGGCCGCGCGCGCCGGCGGTGACGCGATGAACACTGCCACCTTGCCGCGGAACGCCGAGGCGTCGAGCACCATCGACGTATCGCCCCACCGCCCTGCAAATACAGTGGGCACGTTCGTGAGATCGGCACGGCCACCGAGACCGGCCGCCGCATTCGGGACCTGCGGGATCCAATCAGTCTTCGAGCGGAGCGTCGCGCCGCCGGCAATCAGCTGCGACGATGCGCTATCAAAGCCGATGGGGCCGTACGGCATGTTCTGGAAATACGTGCCGCTGTCGCCGGCGGGCTTCAGGCCGAGTCGCTTGAACTCGCGGGCGATGTAGTCGGTGCCCTTGTAGTTGCCCAGTTCGCCCATGCGCCGCCCCTGCATGGAGTCGTTCGCGAAGCCATACAGTCGCGTACGCAAATCGTTCGCTGTGATGTCGGCGACGGTGGGCCGCGGTGCCCACGTGAATGGCCCTTCGTCCGGCCACACTGGCTTCACATTCTTGGCGGATTGTGCATGCGCGCTCGCCGTGAGGCTGAGGCCAGTAACAATAGCAACAAAAACTCTACGCATTATTTGATTCTTGGTGGAGAGGTCTATCAGAGATACGGAAAATCTACGGTGACGTTGAGCTGTTCAGTTTCCAATCGGTATGCGAAACACCGGGAACTGGATGCCGCAGGACAAACGATGCCAGCGCGCGCTCAGAACCAAGTTGTTCGAAGAATGGCCCCGTCCCTCGAGGCGCGATGATCGACAGCTCGCCACGCGGCGTCGCATCGTACGCACGACCCAACAGGATCCGGCCCAATCCCCGCCTTTGATACGCAGGATCCACCGCAAGATCGGCCAATGTCGCCGTCACTGCGCTGTCGGTCAGCACCCGCGCAACGCCCACGAGCCGCGACTCGTGCCACGCGCCAATCGTGATGGACTCCAGCAGGGCGATGGCCGTTCGCACACGATCCTGTGTCGGCAACCCGGCCTTTTGCAGGAGCGCGATGTACTCGATCGCGAGCTCCGGCGACGCGTCCGCATCGACAATTGCATAGCGGAGCTCAGGCAACGGCTCCCTCGGCGCGCGAGGCTTGGCAATCGGCGCATCGCCCTCGGGGAAATCGCGATCGATCAGCGAAGCCGGCGACCGGCGACGTCGATGATATTGCTCCCACGCCAGCCCAGCGCCGCTGCCGATACCCAACCCGAGCAATCCAAATACAACGCCTCCCGCGAAGACGACAAGCAGAAAGCGCAGCACGCCCTTGGCTGGATCACCACTATCAAATGCCTCGGTGATGTACGGCCACGCGAACGGCCCCGCGGCAAACCAGCCCAGCATGAACGCGACGAGCGCGACGCCGTCCTTGATCGACGTCCGCCGCTGCTCGTAGAACTCAGACATGAGGCCGTGTCATTCCGAGCGCAGTCGAGGAATCCAGGGTGTCATTCCGAGCGCAGTCGAGGAATCCAAGGGTGTCATTCCGAGCGAAGTCGAGGAATCTGCACCTACCGCTTTTCCTTCCGCTCATCCCTATCATCATCCGCAACGTCGAGCGACATCGGGAAGAACAGCGACCTCTTCACGCCAGGATAGGGACGCGCCCACCCGCGCGCATCATGCCACAGAATACGATTCAACGCATCACTCGGCGCCGCATCCGGGATGTCAAACCGCATGCGTGAGGACGCGAGCGCCGCTGTACGCCGCTGTGAACTATTCGGTCCAGTGATAGCACCTGTCCGAACGTTCTTCTCAGTGAGCGAGACCTTTGGCGTCAGGGCGGTGTAGGGTCGCAGATCGGGGGAAGACCCCCCATCGATGAAGCTCGCACGCATGTCCGTCGCCACGAGATCGAAAATCGACAGCGCCGGAAGACCCAGCATCAACTCGATCGTCTTCACCATGCTCGGCTGCGCATAGAACGTGGAATCCACCACGCCACGCTTCGCATACGGCGAGATCGCGAGCGCCACCGTGCGATGCCCATCGATGTGATCCACACCATTCTGCGCATCGTCCTCGACAACGAGAATGGCCATGTCGCTCCAGAACTTCGACTTCGTGAGCCCCTCGACGATCTTGCCGAGCGCGAGATCATTGTCGGCGACACACGAGCGCGGCGTGCACCAACCCGGCGTGGTTCCCTCGGTGTGATCGTTCGGAAGTATGACCATCACGAGGTTGGGCATGTCGCCCTTCGCCTGCCAATCGCCGAGATGCGCGAGTATGTCGCCGGCCTTCACGACGTCGGGCGCTTCCTGCGTCCAACCGGGATATTCCGGAACGAGCAAGCGGTCGAGCGACGGAATCTGCGAATGTGTGTCGTAGTGCTCGCGCAGCATGTCGCGGTGATACTCGGCGTCATCGGGACGAGCGGCCCACAACGTCATCATTGAATCGCGAACGGTGAACACACTCGTGCGCGGAGCAGGGGCATACTCGCCGAACACCGTCACTGACTTTCCCTTCGCGACGGCAGTCTCCCAGAGAAATCCACCCGTGGAATACGCGAGCGGATCGTTGCCCTCCGACGGATAGCTGCGACCGAAATACAACGGCCACATTGGGTAGTCCGTCTCGTTGGCCTGTGTGAGCCAGTTGTGTCCGTCCGCCGAGTTGCCGCCGGATGCGAAGAAATGATCGAGCGTCACGAACTGCTCGGACAACGCGTGCGCATTCGGCGTGACGTCGCGTCCGTAGATGGTGAGCGAGCTGTCGCCCGCGCCGCGTCCGAGGTCGCCGAGGATCTGATCGTACGTACGGTTTTCGCGAATGATGAACACGACGTGCTTGATCAGCGACGGATCACCGGGCCGATACGGCACCGCACGCGCCACTCGGCTCGCCGCAGGTTCGGTTACAACAGGCGCCGACGCGAGCGTCAAACGATTGTTCGCACTCACTGCTGTCGTGAATGCTGCGAGCTCCGCGGAGGTGGGAACGGGCAACACATTCACGCTGCCTCGCACCGCATGTACGTAACGACCGCGCTTGCCCGACGACGCGCCCTCACCAGAGCCAACGCCGAGCAGCGCGCCAATGGCCAGGAACTTTCCGTCTTCACTCACATCGAGGCTCGACGGATACCACGCGGCCGGAATCAATCCGAGGAACTTGGCGCCGTTGGAGACATCATACATCGCCACCGCATTCACGCCACCGAGCGCGACAAACAACGTGCGTCCATCGGGAGTCAAGGCGAGTGCAGTTGGCGCGAGACCATTCTGCCGCTGACGAAATGGCGCAATCGGAATGCGCGCCGTCACCGCATCGGTGCGCGTATCGATCACGGCAACAGTGTCCGACACGCCAAGCGCCACATAGAGCCGAGCATTGCGTCGATCCCATGCGAGCGCCGTGGGATGTCGTCCAACGAAAATGTCTTTTGCCTTGCCACTAACGAGGTCGACGTGACTCACCGTGCCCGGCTCGGCGATTCCTCGCGCGTCGACACGAACTGCCTCCGCGCGCGGATCACAGCACTGACGCGCCGAGCGTTCACTTGCCTTCGGCTTCGGGCCGCCGAGCACAGAGACATATGCCGAGGTGCCGTCATCATTGATGAGCGCGACCAGCGGCTCGACGCCGAGATCAATCGTCCGAATCAGTGAACCATTGTCCGCGTCAATCACGGCGAGTCCATCATTCGCCGGCAACGGAAGCGCAACCACGCGATGTCCGTCAGCGCGCTTCCTGGTTGCAATGGCCGGAGAGCCCGCCATGAAGTCGCCGAGCTCGACGCTGCGCCACACCGGCGCTGCGTTCGCTCCGCTCACCGAGCTATCAAGTGAACTGAGATACGTGACAGCACGAACACGCGGTGCTGTTTGTCCGGGCGTGGCAGATGTCGCCGGCAGTCGGCCGACCGACGACACCATCACGCGCCCCGTCACCGCATCGCGCGCGAGTCCGTGCACTCCCGGTGTACCATCGAGCGGTGCACTAGCAATCACACGATTCCCGCGCCAATCCAACCGATACGTCACACTCGGCGCCGCCACCCACACTTCACCTGCACTGCGACCAAAACGAACGCCCGCCACACGACCGGTGAACACACTCTGCACACCGGCCGGCGACACGCGCTGCTCCGTCGCGATCACGCCAGGGTCGGCGACGTTTCGCTGTGGTGCAGGTTGGCGAGGCTGTTGCGCTTGAAGGATGGTTGCGAAAACGAGATGGATCATGTGGCTTGTCTGAGAGGCTTCAACTGAATGCACAGACACTGCGGATTGGACACAGACACTGCGGAACTAATCCGGAGTGTCTGTGCAATTTCCGGTTTGTCTGTGCATTCAGTTTGAAAAGGCGGAATGCAGATTCCTCGACTTCGCTCGGAATGACACTTACTCGACTTGGAATGACACCTACTTGTCCCGGGGCCAGACGTTATCCGCAGGATTCTTATCAGGAAAACGCCCAGCAGGATCGAGGGTGATCTTCTCGATCTTCCGACCGCCGAAGTTCAAATCAGCCTTGAACGTTATCGAGCCTGCGAACCAGACGTCTACCGGATACGTAACGATTGCCGTGTGATCATCCATCATCACCGCGTTCTTCATCGGCTTGATCGCCGGCCCCTTGTCCGCGAACTCCACTTTAAGAATCACCGGCGACGGCATCTGCCCATCCTGTCGCACCGTGACAATCGTCTTCGCACCACCCAGCGTCACACGTGCTATCGAGCCGTCAACACTCTCGGTCGTAAAGAGCCAGTAATTCCAGAACCAGCTCAAATCCCGCCCCAAAGCGTGATTCATGAAGAACATGTAATCCCACGGCGTCGGATGCTTGAACATCCACGCCTTGCCGAATTCACTCTGCGCGCGCTGCACAGCCGTGTCCCCGACAACGCCGCCGAGTGACGAGAGCATCAGCGGCGTCTTGCTGTAGGTGGTGAAGCCGTAGAAGCCCGGGCCCGCATAGTTCGCGTTCCACATCATCGGCGGTTCGGATTCATCGCCACTCGTGCGACCGTACGACTGCCCGCGCCCATCGAGATTTGGCGGCGTGT
>JBBQHJ010000093.1:0-14110 GCA_038323865.1 Gemmatimonadales bacterium | reverse complement strand
CGCATCATCACACGCGTGCGTGCGGATGACGAACGCCGACGCACTCCTGCTCGCACGGACACTGGCGATGCGCGCCGGCGTCAGCGCGAGCGGCGCACTCATGGACTCGCTCGTGGCCAACATGACCCGCACGCAGGAGTTGCGACTGCACTCTCCCGTGCCGATCACCATTCGGTACGATCTCGCTGTGCTGCGCAACGACTCGCTGGTGATTCTGCCCAACATCTACTCGCTCGCGGCGGCCGACGCGCGTACGCAGGTCATGGACGTGCTGCGCTCGACCGGCATGGAGCGAACAGACATCGATACCGCTGCGATCAGCCACGTCCTTCGTAGCGCTCGTCGAATTCCGATCGCCAGACCCGTCTCGTCGTTCAGCGTCAACCGCGCCGGCACGCCTCGTCCGATACCATGAGGGACACCATGTTGATTCGATCGAGTATCGTCTGGTGCTCATTCTCGTCTGCGCCATTGCCAGCGAACCGTGCACGATCTTCTGCTGACGCCTCGACTCGGAGATGCCGCTGCCCGCGCCATCTCCAGTGCTGACGCTTTCATTCGAGCTGCTTGGCGGCCAGTTGTCATGGTCCACCGCTCTCGGTTGCTGTCACCACGAAAACCAGCAAGCGCCATAGACGTTCCCGACAGAGTTCTTCCGCAACCCGTGTCAGCGCGTTCCCGACAGGCGCAGCGTGATGCGTCGTCCGATCACGGACAGACGTGCGGCACGCGAACGCGCACTGTGGTGTTGCCCGCAACAGGCAATCAACACACGAAGGGAGGCACCATGCTCAAGATCAATTCCCAACTCCAGCGCGACGTCACCGACGAGCTGCGATGGGATCCCCGTGTCGGGGCAACCGAGATTGGCGTCGCTGTGCGCGACGGCGTTGTCACGCTCAGCGGCGAGGTGGACAGCTACGCTCGGAAATACGCGGCGGTCAAGGCAACCGAGCGTGTGACTGGCGTCCGCGCGATCGCCGAGGAACTCACGGTCAAGCTGCCGACGTCGTCGGCACGCAATGATACGGAACTCGCGCACGCGATCGTTGAAACGTTTGCGTGGAATGTCGTTGTTCCGGATGACCTCATCACGTCTCGCGTGCAACACGGCTGGGTGACCCTCGAGGGCATGGTGGAATGGCAATACCAGTCCATCGCTGCCGAGCGCGCGGTCCGCAATCTCATCGGCGTTCGCGGCGTGACCAATCTCCTCGCGGTCAAGCAACACGTGTCCGTGACCGACGTGAAGGCGCGGATCGAGAGCGCACTCAAGCGGCATGCCGTGCTCGATTCCAAGGAGATCAGCGTGGAAGCGCTCAACGGCTGTGTGACGCTGCGGGGCAAGGTGCACTCATGGAGCGAGAAGCAGCAGGCCGAATTCGCCGCGTGGTCTGCGCCAGGAGTCACCACCGTCGACGATGAGCTGTTGATCGGCGTATGAGACTGGGCAAGCCCCGATACGCAAGCGGCCGGCGGACATTCCGCCGGCCGCTTTCACGTGCGAGGTGCATCAATTGTCGCGAGCGCGCGCGAGGAGGATCCGTTGCTCCGCCACAGCAATCGTGTGCCGTGCCTGATCGATGGTATCGGCATTCACGGAAATTGAATCGATACCCCACCGCACGAGTTGCTCGGCATACTCGGCGTGCACGGATGGCGCCTGACCACAGATGGAGCACGTCAGGCCGAGTGCATGGCATTCGCGAATGATCGAATGAATGGCATCCAGCACCGCAGCGTCGCGTTCGTCATAGGCGGCACCGAACAACTCGCTGTCACGGTCCACACCGAGCATGAGCTGCGTGAGATCATTCGATCCAATGGAGACACCAGTGATGCCCAGCCGGCTGTAGGCCGGAAGATGGAAGACGACCGATGGCACCTCTGCCATGATCCAACGGTGCATGGTGGTGTCCGCACCGAGCGGGCTCGCATTGACCAGCGCAAGACATTGTTCGAGCTCGTGTGGCGTGCGCACGAACGGAATCATGAGATGGATATTCGTGAACTGCGCGCGCACCTCGGCCAGTGCTCGCAATTCGAGCGCAAACAGGTCGGGTTCTTTCGTGTAACGAAAGCAGCCACGATAGCCAATCATGGGATTCGCTTCGTTGGGTTCATGCTCCGCGCCGCCGGCGAGGTTGCGAAATTCATTCGAGCGAAAATCCATGGCGCGGTAGATCACCGGGCGCGGCGTAAACGCCTCGGCAAATGCACGGAGACTGCGCGCCATGCGCAGTACGAATTCATCAGCACCCTTGGTGGCCAGGAAGGCGCGCGGATGCTGTCCTTCCAGTGCCTGCAGCATCATGAACTCAGCGCGGAGTAGTCCGACGCCGTCGACATCACGCGCGGCAATCTCCGTTGCACGCTCCGGTTCAGCGAGGTTTACATAGAGCCGCGTCGCCGTGAGTACCGCCGCCGCATCCGGGTGTGTTCTCGGTGCGGCTACTGCGGTGTCTTCGCTCGCAGCACCTCCTTCAACCACCGTTCCAGCGCGTCCGTCGACCGTGACCAGGGTGCCGGATGCGAGAGTAGCGGTCGCGTTGTGCGTACCCACAACGCACGGCAACCCGAGCTCGCGCGCCACGATGGCCGCATGCGACGTCATGCCTCCGGAATCCGTGACAATGGCGGCCGCGCGGCGCATCACCGGCACCCAGTCCGGCGAAGTCATTCGTGTCACGAGCACTTCGCCAGCGCGCAGCTGCGCATCTTCAGCCGGTGTTGTCAGGAGACGCACAACGCCCGTTGCCTTTCCGGGACTGGCGCCGAGTCCGCGCACCAGCACGTTGACGGTTGCGTCGTGAGGCGCAGCCGATGCATGTAGCGTAGTGATGGGCCGGCTCTGCGTGAGGTAGATCGCGCCGCCTGCGATGGCAAATTCCATATCCTGAGGCACACCGTAGTGCGCTTCGGCACGACTGGCGAGTGTCGCGAGTGTATCGAGTTCGGACGGCGTGAGTACCGGCGCGCCGCTGCGCGCGTCGGTGTCGAGCGCAACGTGCGTCATCTTGCCGGCGACATCGTCGGAGGCAAGAAGAAATTCTTTGTTCGCGATCGTGGACGACAACACAGCGCCCGAACGCTTGTCCACGATGTGGTGATCGGGAGTGACAGCGCCTTGGACGATGGATTCACCAAGACCCCACACCGCGTCGATGACCATGTGCGACGCATTTTCCGACGTGGGATCCGTGGTAAACATGATGCCTGACTTCTCGGATTCCACCATCCGCTGCACCACGACCGCCACCGGCATGTCCAGCGGAAGCCCCTGCTTGACGCGATAGAACAGCACACGGGCGCTGAACGTTGATGCCCAGCAATTCTGCACGGCATTCAGCAATGCATCGCCACCCGACACGTTGAGAAAACTCTCGAACATGCCGGCGAATGAGAACTCCGCCGTGTCTTCCGCCGTCGCCGATGAGCGGACGGCGACACGAGCCGATACACTGGTTCCGACGAGAGCCGCGTATGCGTCATTGATCGCGCTGCGCAATTCATTCGGCATTGCGCCGCCGAGAATGAGCGCTCGCAGCGATGCCGCCGACGCATCGAGCTTTGCGGAGTCGTCGGCATTCAGCCCTTGAAGCAGCGTATTAATGCGCGGCTGGAGTTCGTTGTGCGTACAGAACGCCGTATATGCATGTATCGGTAGGACAAACCCGTCCGGCACTGGCATGCCTGCGGCTTTCATTTCACCGAGGTTCGCACCTTTTCCGCCAACCACCGCAACGTCGCCGTGGCGAATGGCCGAGAAGGGAATAGGGCGCGTCTCCACACCCGGCCCGAATGACGTCACGGCGCGGACATCTCGCGCATTCAGAAGTCCGTTCATGTCAGCACGCACAGGCATCAAAGGTCGGCCGCACGGCGAGCACGATCTCCGTCCATGCGCCGGAGACCGGATCGAGTATGCGCCGACCAGTCAGGCATGCCGCAATCGGCTTGCCGTCGGTGCGTATCAGCCGCACATGTGCTCGATGCGGAGCGTCTGTCTGGCCAATCCGCTCGAGGTACCTGTGAGCCTTGTGTAGTTCCTCCGCTCCTACGAGATCAAGGAACCCGCACCGGCGAAGCGCGTGCTCGTTCGACAAGAGCAACTGCGACATCGCCGGTGAGACACTCAGCACACTCCCTTCGGCATCGGCGGCCAGGACCATCACCGCCGCGGCGTTCCGGTGAGCCGCGTGCAGGTATGCCGCGGCAGCTCCTGTTTCCCGATCCGTGATCATCACAACCGTTCTCCGAAGGTGAGAAGCGTTTGTCCGTCGCCATGTGCAATGCGCAGACCGAGGTCGTGACCGTGTGCATCCGCCACGATGGCCACCGACCACACATCCGCGATGCTTCGTACGAGATGCGTTGCGTCGCCCGCTGAGGAACCGATCATCAGCTGTACGCGATGGTCATGCTGATCATAGGTCGCACCGAGAAAGGGGTAGCCCGACGCCTGGAGTTGCGCGCCAAGCGAGGCGTCATCCACCTCAATGGCGGCAGTTCGCCCGTGATTGCGCCGCGAGAAATTGTCGAGCTGCACACTCCACTCGCTCGGATGCATACTCTCCGACGTGCCCGTGAGCCAGCGCGTGAGCCGATCGATGTCGGCGTACTGCGGTTCCGGTGCAATGAGCACGGCGCACCCGGCACCACGCAGCAGTCCCGCAGTGACAGAGTGTGCGAGAAGACGCTGCATGGTGCCCAACCCGCGACGGCCTGCCACGAGAAGGTCCGCGCCCTGCTCCGTTGCAAACGCAAGGATCTGCTCGATGGGCTCTCCCTCGCGCGTTGCGTACTTCACCTGCATGCCCGACAACGTCGGCAGCGCATTTGCCAACCGATCGAACCGGCGCTGGAGACCTTCCGCATGACGTGCATCCTCGTCGGCCAACGACGCATCAGCCTCCGCCGCCGCGCTACGCTGCCACACGTGAAGTAACGTGACGGTTGCCGCACTGTCCAACAGTGGCAGCGCAATTTCTGCGGCGCGCGCGCTCTGCGGCGTGAAGTCCGTCGCAATCACGATGTTACGCGGGCGGGCGAATTCCTTGCCCACCGCCAGCACCGGGCAGCGCGCACGATGCACGGTGCGAAGAGTCGTCTCGAGGCCAAGGAAGCGATCGATTCGCCGATGCCGCCCCAGCCCCGTGATGATCAGCGGCGAGCGTTGTTCGAACGCGATTTGCGCAATCACGTGCGCAGCATCGCCCTGTGCGACCTGAAGCGACCATTGCGACTGCGTGCCGATCGTCTCGAGAATGGTGGCGCCGAGCCGTTCGAGTTCAGCGACTTTGCGTTCATCCTCATAGCCGGGGGGCATGTACGCGCCCATGGGTTCGCCGCCGAGATACGCGGGCAGCGGCTCGACGACTGAAAGTGCGAGCACGCCACTGCGCGATGATGACGCGAGCTCCATGGCCGCGCGAATTGCGCCCTGTGGATCCGAGCCGCCGACTGCTGCGAGAATTGGCCCCACATGCGTCCGGCCGGATGTGAACGCCTGAATAGGTGCTGACGATGAGGTTGTATGTGCCATAACCCGCTCCTGGACTCGGCGCGCGTGAATGTGCGGAGCGCGCATCAGAAATGATGGCACCGAACAGTGCGGCAGCATATCGGGTGTTGCGTGACAATTGGTGTCGGCAATTGCCTGACGTACTGTCGGGAAAGCGCGCACAATTGTTCCGGTGTTCTACCGATGGGCTGACGGCCACGCGCGGTGAAGGTTGCAGGTGCACTCGCGGAGCATGTCATGACGGCAACCATCGCTGGTCTCCATATACCCGAAGTCCCAACGCGCACTCTCGCCGAGGCCGGCGCGGCGCTTGCCGCGCGCCCGCACGTGCGTCGAGGCGTTTCACCGGTGCACGGTCAGGTGCGCCTGCTGCTCGTAGACGATCACGTGGTGCTACGTTCGGCGCTCAAGTTCATGCTCCAGCGCGTTGCGCCCGACATCACCATTGTGGGCGAAGCGTCGAGCGGCAATGAAGCCGTCACTGTTGCGCAACGATTGCTGCCCGATGTCATTCTCATGGATCTCGACATGCCGAATGGCGATGGCGCTGAAGCCACACGCGCACTCGCCACGCTCGCGCCGCAGTGCAAGGTGCTCATCTTCAGCATGCACTCCGAGGAGGAATGCCTGCTGCGCGTGCTCGATGCCGGTGCACGCGGCTACGTTCGAAAGGATGCCGACGATCACGACCTCGTAGACGGCATTCATGTCGTTGCCGCGGGCGACTTCTACGTGCGGCCGTCGGTTGCGCGCCGCCTGGCCGCCTCGGTGGTCGAGCGCGTCGATCAAGAACACGAGCTGCTGGAACAATACGAAAGGCTGAGCAACCGCGAGCAATCAGTGCTCCGTCTTACGGCAATCGGATACAACGGGCCCGAGATCGGGAGTCAGCTCGGCATTACCGCCAAGACTGTCGACACGTACAAACAGCGCATCGAAGAGAAGCTCGGCATCGCACACCGCACGGGCTACGTACGCTTTGCCCTGAACGCAGGACTTCTCTCTCGTTGAGAGCTGAATCATGCCGACATCGCGTACAGCCGCGTGGCTCCGATCGCCCGTGGTTCCACTGCTGGCGCTTTCTGCCGGTGGTATCACTGCTGCGGCTGGCGCGCCGCAGGCAGCACGGGTTGTGCTCTTTGTCGGGCTGCTGCTTTGTGGAATCCCTCTTATGTATCGAACGGCGCGCAGCGCGCTCGAGGGTCACTTTGCTGCCGATGTCGTAGCGGGCCTCGCAGTGCTGATGGCGATTGTCCTGCAAGAGCCAGTGGCGGGACTCGTTGTCACGTTGATGCAAACGGGCGGTGAAGCGCTTGAACGCTATGCCGAGGGCCGTGCGTCGGAAGCCGTTCGCGCACTCGAGCGAGAGGCACCACGCACTGCGCACCGGCTCGGCGCCTATCACGCGGTCGCAGAGATTGGCGTTGCCGCCATCGTCGTTGACGACCTGCTGCTCGTGCGACCCGGCGAGATGCTACCGTGCGATTGCCTTGTTGTCTCTGGGAGCGCACATGTGGACACGTCTCGCATTACCGGCGAACCGTTGCCCGTCTCGGCGGCGGAAGGTATTCGGCTGCCGAGTGGCTGCATCAATCTCGATGGCGCACTGACCGTTCGCGCCGAAGCAACAGCGCGCGAGAGTCAGTACGAACGCATCGTTGAACTCGTCCGCTCGGCGCAATCGAGCAAGGCGCCGTTTCAGCGTCTCGCTGATCGGTACGCGCGCTGGTTTACGCCGCTGACGGTCGGCGTCTGTGCACTGAGCTACGCAATCAGCGGCGATCTCGAGCGCGTGCTCTCGGTGCTCGTGGTGGCCACCCCCTGCCCGCTTCTGCTGGCAGTGCCGGTGGCCATGATCAGCGGTATCAATCGCGCGGCGCGACAACTCATCGTCGTGCGATCGGGCGCGGCACTCGAACAACTCGCGACCATCGACACGGTGGTCTTCGACAAGACAGGCACGCTTACCATCGGGCAGCCGGCCGTAAGCACGATCACGAGCTTTCCGCCATTCTCCGAACACGACGTGTTGCTGTATGCCGCAGCCGTTGAGCACAACTCGGGACATCTCCTCGCGCGTTCCGTCGTTCAGGCCGCCACCGATCGCAAAATCAAGATCGAACCCGCGCCTCTCGTCGCCGAGATAGCGGGGCACGGCATCAGCGGCCGCGTACGAGGCAAGCTCGTTCAGGTGGGCGCAAAGTCCTTCGTACCGAAAAACGATGTCGAAGACGTGGCGGGCCTGCGAGCCTTCGTCGCCGTTGACGGCCAGCTCGCGGGATGCATCGACTTCGATGACAAGGTGCGCCCCGCTGTTGCTTCGCTGCTGGCGACGCTCGATTCACTTGGCGTCCGCCGGCAGGTGATTCTCTCTGGTGACTCGCGTGCAAACACCGAGGCGGTCGCTCGGACAGTCGGCATCGCCGACGCACGCGCCGAACTCCGCCCGGGCGACAAGGTGGCAGCGGTGAACGCCCTGGTGCACGATGGCGCGCGCGTGCTCATGGTCGGCGACGGCACCAACGACGCTCCCGCCTTGAGCGCCGCCACGGTGGGCCTCGCGCTGGCGGCTCATGGCGGCGGCATAAGTGCTGAAGCCGCAGGGGTGGTTTTACTGGCAGATGACATCAGGCACGTCGGCGACGCCATCGCCATCGGGCAGCGCACCATGCGCATCGCGCGGCAGAGCGTCATGATCGGACTGCTCGTGAGCGGAGCGGCCATGTGTGTTGCCGCGGCGGGATTTATTCCCCCAGTCGCGGGCGCGGTGCTTCAGGAAGTACTCGACGTCGCTGTGATCTTGAATGCGCTGCGCGCGAGTCGCCCGCCGCACCGCGCAGCGCGGCTACGCAACACACCCCGCCGCGTCTTTGCACGCGAATACGTGCGTCCACTCGCCTGATCACTCACGGTATGCCGCCGAGTCGCGATGCCTCGGGCAGCAGGGAAATGATGGTCTCGTTCGGCGCGTGCTCCACGTGGAGTGACGCCTCCTGGCCTGCGCCGGCCTGTTCGAGTGACGCCGACGTCACTCCCTCCAGCACGCGACGCACCGTTGACTGGCCCCCGTCTTCGCTGAGGACGACTTCAACGCGATTGCGCGATGCACAGCCAAGGTGCATGAGCGTGTAGCCTCTATCTTGCGACTCGCTTCCCGGGCCCATGGTGCACACGATCGTCCGCCGCCGCGCGTTGCGTTGCGAGAATGCATCGAGCAACGTGGTCCACGACTCCTTCGCGATCTCGGCCGGTGTCTCGTGCACCACGGGTATCTCCGGTGCGATGAACATGGAATGCGTTGTTCCGCGCAGAAGATACGTGGCGACGTTCCCCACGAGCAGCCGCTCAATGGCACCGTGTCCGTGACGCCCCGCGATCACAAGGTCTGCGCCCAGCGCATCGGCGAGGTCCAGGACGCGCTCGGCGATGTGTCCGTCGAGCAGCTCCACGTTGACGCACATGCCCACCGGTATTCCAAGACGCGCCACGAATTCGTCAACGCGGCTCGCGAGCGACCGTTGTCGCTCCGCGTCACTCGGGGTGCGTGATGCTTGCGAGACATGCACAAACGTGACGCGCGCATCCGATGCAAGGAGAGGAAGCGCCTGCCGAAATGCGCGCTCGGATGTGGAACTGAAGTCCGTTGCCACAACGACTTGCTGAAACGGCTGCCTCATTTCCGCAGCGAGTGCGAGCACGGGAGTGGCCGCGAGACGGACAATTGCCAGCGTCGTTTCCGAACCAAGCAGGCGATCAACCGGACGATGACGGCCCAGCCCAACGACAATGAGCGAGGCACCAACGTCGCGTGCCGCCTTCGTGAGCATGCGTGCCGGATCGCCGCGCTCGATGCTCACGTCCGACGTCGCATGTGATCCGAACAGGCGCGCCACGCTCACGTCGAGCAGATCGCGCAAGGCGGCCACTCGCAGCGCGTCAATTCCGTCGCCGGATGGTGCCGGTGCGCCGGGCCACGACATCATTGGCGCGTGTCTCAGCACAGACGTTACGTGCACCCGCGCTCCCGTCCGCTCTCCCAACCAGCGCGCACTCGCCAGAAGCGGCGCCATCGTCTCGCCCGTTACGGCAACGAGAATCGTCTCTGCCGGCTGGGTTTCCGTCATGGGTCGAGTAGTGTAAGGATGGCACGTCCGTAATCGCTTTCGATGCACAGCGCGCGATCACGCGTGGCCGAACCGCTCACGGCAATGGACTGTATCCCGCCAATTCCATGCGTGAGGTGCGACTGCCCCTCACCACCATCAGCAAACATCAATGAGGCGCGGCCATCACGCTCGTCGTAGGTCGCGCCGAGCAGGCGATATCCACTCAGTTGGCGCTGCGCACCAAGCGCATGATCGTCGATTTCAAAGGTGGCAGTTCGCATGTGGTTGCGTCGCGCGAATGATTCCAACACGCCTGGCCAGTGCGTAGCATCCGCGTCGACAAAGTGCCCGTCCAGCGCGCGCGACAGCTCACAGCGCGTCGAGATGTCGGGTTCGGGAACCAGCAGCACTGAGCACGACGCGCCGCGCAATAGCGCATTGCTCACACTTCCCATGAACAACCGCTCGAGCCCACCGACGCCGCGCATGCCGGAAACGATCAAGTCGGCACCCGCGTCGCGCGCCGCCTGAAGCAATTCCCGCACGACAGGCCCTTCGCGCACGTGGGCTTCCATGTGCACCGTCAGGGTACGCCCGAGCAGCGTGCGTACCTCGCGCAGGCGTTCGGCGGCGTCACGCGCATAGGCCGCATCCGATTCGCGAAGTGCCGAAAGCGGAAGCGGCGTGGCAATGGGCTTCCACGCATGAACAAGATGCACCTGCGTTTCAGCTGTCAGCAGCGCGAGTGCCGTGATGGCCGCATGAATGCTTTCCACACTGAAGTCGATGCCAATAACGACATGTCGCGGAGGATCAACAGCGTCGTCGCTCACGGCCAGTACGGGGCACGCAAGTTGGCGGGCGGTCATGAGTGTCGTCTCTTCGCCGAACAGCCGATGACGGACGGCATGCGGACCGATGCCCATCACCAGCAGCGACGAGTCGATTGCCGATGCCGCCTCCGCAATGGTGGCCGGCGTCTTTCCGATGAGAACGCCAATGGGTGTTTCGGTCAACGGCGTTCCCGCTGCCGACAGCGCCCGTATCTGCGCGTGAAGCTCATGCAGGCGTTCGGCGCGCTGCTGCTCGAATTGCCACGGATTCAATGCGAACTGTTCAACATCGAAGTCGAAGAGTGTCGGCGGCGATACCACGGACACCAGTGCGAGCGGGCGCCGAAGGCGGCGCGCCATTTTTGCCGCAATGGTCAACGCCCGCGTGCTGTGCGAAGGGCCGATGGCAGCGAGGATCTGACGACCGACTCGCGCCTCGTGAGAATTTCGCCGTGCTTCTGCCGCTGCAGTCATTGTGCCTCCGCGAGTCGTACCGGTCACATTGGCATCACAACATGCGCTGCGGCGTCAGCCGACACCTGACGACGCATACGTCGGGCAAATACTGATGGTGCGCGTGCGTGCCTGTGCTCACCCTCCCTGTGTGACTGTTGCCGCGCTCGTTCAACCCTTCACGGGAGTTCTCATGCTTTGCCTTCGCGATATCATGACCACTGACCTCATCGTCATCAGTCCGGAAGCATCGGTGCGCGAGGCGATGGAACTGCTGACGCAGCGTGGCATTGCAGGTGCGCCGGTTGTCAGCGGCGGCCGCCTCGTTGGTGTTGTCACTGGAACCGACCTCATGACTTTTGCAGCCGGTCTCTCCGGCGTGCCCACAAAACGCGACACGAACAGTGAGTTTGACGCGGACGAGGAGCCCTGCTTCAACGGCGTCGAGCGCGAGGACGAGGCAGGAGCAGCGTACTTCACGGAACTCTGGGACGATGCCGGCGCCGCCGTCACGGAACGCATGGCCGAAACCGGCAATCCGGAATGGAACGCACTCGAAGCGCACGAGGTGAGCGAGCTGATGACGCGTCCGCCGCTCCACGTGCTGCCACCAACCGCCAGCGTTCAGGCGGCCGCAGAGTTGATGGCACGCACACGCATTCATCGCGTGCTCGTCACGGAAGGCGAGGCACTCGTGGGCATCGTCAGCGCACTTGACGTCGTTGGCGCCGCCGCTGCCGGCCAGCTCACGCGCCACACCTTTGTGTTTCGATAGTCGCGTCGGGAATTTCCCGTCAAACGGTAGGGGTCGGGCCCCGTGCGTTCCGCAGATCCCCCGACTGATGCCCACGCCTCGGGGGCCGAGATTGAAACCGTGCGACGCGTGCGGACCGTTCGAGTCCGTGCATCAACGGGAGCCCAACCATGAGCAAGACCGCGATTCCCTCCTCAATGCGCTCCGATTACGTCACGACGCCAGTGGCAGATGGTCCGGTGGTACTTGCCGCCAAGCCGTTCGACGGATCCGAAGCCCCGTTGGCCGTTGCACGATGGCTCGCCCAGCGAGAGGAGCGCGAGTTGCACCTCGTCAGTGTGCTCGAGCGCTACGACAACATCGCCGTCGCGGCCGGAGCACCCATGCTCCCTCCGCAGTACTACGATGAGGAACGCACCGCCATCGCCGAGCGCATGCAGGATCAGCTGGCCAACCGTGTGAAGACGGACACGCACTTTCGCGTCGACGTAATTGACGGACAATACGCGCAATCCATCGTCGAGCTGGCCCATGACCGCGGCGCACGGGTCATCGTCATCGGCACGGGGCGCCACGACTCATTGGGCCGCTTCCTCTATGGTGAGCGCGCCATGCAGATCGTGCGTCTCACGGACCGCCCCGTGCTCGTGGTACCGCGCAATGCCAGTCCCGGTTTTGTCCGTCACGCCGCAGTCGCTGTCGATTTCAGTCCGGCGAGCCTGCGCGCCGCCACGGCACTCTTTCCAATGCTATCGGCCGGAAGCCGGCTGACGTTGATCCACGCCAAGCCGCACGCGCATGCCGACGAGACAGGCAACGGCTCCGCGGAGGGGCGATGCGACGAATTGTTCAAGCGCTTCATCCGGCTGCTGCACGTTCCGGCAACCATCAGCGTGGAAACGCGCGTGGTGTGGGGCGACCCGGTCACGGCCATCGATGACTTTGCACGCCTCAACGGCGTCAGCATGATCGCCTGCGGACGACGTCAGAACTACACGCTCACCGAGCGCCTGTTCGTGGGAAGCGTATCGGCGGGGCTCATCCGGCGCGTGCAGTGTCCGGTGCTCGTTACACCCGAGCAGCACGATGATGCGGCCGAGATGACGTCCGCCGCCCTCACGGGAGTCGAGCGGTGGCCGCGTGAAGAGTGGCCCGAGCAGATCGAAGCGTTTGGTGCTCGTAATGCGGGCAAGCGCATTCGCCTGAGCACGGAGGGCGAGGCTGATCACGGTGGCAGGCTTGTCGCCCAGCAGTACTATCTCCGCCACACACGCTACGATCAACAGACCGGCGTGCTGACGGTCAAACTTCAGGATGCTGCGCCTACACCAAACACGCTCGAGCTCAACCTCACGGACGTCACGAATTTTGTGCTCTTCACCGATATCGCGAATGCGGACATGCGGCTGACGTTCGAGAGCGCCGCCGGCCGCGGAACGGTCACCGTAGCCGCAGATCAACTGCCGTAACGCATCGTCCTTCAGCCATGCTCCAATGGAATGCTACTCAATGTGGGTGGCACGACCACCGCACTCTTGATCGCCGGCGTTGCATTCATGTTGTTGTGGTGAACACCCTGGCGGCGACTCTGTAACAGCATCGGCAGGTGTCCGGCTCGCAGCACCTTATCCGTCACGCTGCCGAGCAGAATGCGCGAGGCACCGCGCCCATGTGTCGCCATGGCAATGCAATCCACACCGTGCGCCATGCAAAAATCGCCGATCGCATCGGCCACTGCCACGCTTATCGCCACGTGCGGCACCACCGTCATGCCCTCTGCAGCTAGCCGGTACGCCAACTCGGTAAGAGACGCCAGCGTCTTCTCGGCGAGGCGCGTCGTCGCTACTTCGTCCACGATCATGGGCGCATACCCAAGATCCAGGGCGAATCCGCCCACGGCCGACACCAGCGGCACCGGTGGCACGACTCGCAGCAGCATCACCTCAGCACCCATCGCGCGAGCAAGATCGCAGGCCGGACCAAGCACGGTGTGCGATGGCTCCGACCCATCCACCGTTACCAATATCCGTTTGAACGCTGGACGACTGACGAGCCGCCGCTGCGGTTCTGTATGCCGCATGACCAGCACCGGACAGTCGGCCTGACGCACCACCGCATCCGCCACGCTGCCAAGCCACGCCCGGCTGAATCCCGATCGGCCGTGGGATGACATGACAATCAGATCGGCATTGGTGTCTGTCGCCTGCTGAACAAGTACGTCCGCAACAGGACCGCGCAGATGTGCCGTTGTCACGGTCAGGTGCGCACCCGCCGCCAACTCGGCGCTCACTTCCGCGAGATAGCGCGCCTCGATCGGCCACTCGCCCGGATCCCACGCATCCTCGGCATCACCCGTCCGGTGCGGTGCCGCATGAACCAGGACCACCTCCACCGATGCGCCAACCCTGCGAGCGATCTGCACTGCATGTGCGATTGCGGT
>JBBQHJ010000092.1:0-14149 GCA_038323865.1 Gemmatimonadales bacterium | reverse complement strand
AGGCAGTCGCCCGAACTGCGCGAAGCTCTTGGCCATCTCTTCCAGGCGTCGCGACTCCGTTTCCAGCACGTCAATGGTTTCCGAGAGCGATTCCGGCGCATCACGCCGCAACCGCGAAATCGCAAAGCGGATCGGAGTGAGCGGGTTCTTGAGCTCATGCGCCACCTGCCGCGCTGACTCACGCAGTGCGGTCGCCCGCTCTGCCTCGAGTTCTCTCGCGCGTCCGAGATTCAACTCCACCGCCATCTCTCGCATGCGATTTCGAAGCACAACAAACTCAGGCGCCCCTTTGCGCGGCGGACCGTCGGGCAACGGATCTCCGCGCTCGATCATCGCCGTCCACCCAACGAGCTCGCTGAGCGGCCGGCTGAGGTTTCGGCTCAGGTGTCCCGCCACCCGCGATGCCACCAGCACGAACAGCAGCGTCGCAACAAGCGCCACGGCGCCCACAACTGCCGGTGCGCGGCGCGTCATCAGGTATTCCATCTGATTCGCCCGCGTCAGCCCCTCGGAGAGCGCACGCTCGTGCTCGTCGAGGACCGCGCGTTGTGTGGGCGACGTCGCCGTCGTACGCGCGACCTCGACCGCCTTATGGCCCGACGTCGCAATGCGCTCCATCGCCGGCGTCGTACCGAGCAGGGGCAAGGCGCGCGCGACCGTCAGCGCCCACGCGCTCGCCAGGACGATTGTTGGAAAGAGCGCGAAGCTGAGCAGAATGAAGAACAGCCTGTCCCGAAAGCCGACTTGCTTCATGGCGGGAAAGTAAGTCGGCCGGTCTACCAGTCTGCCAGTCCACCGGTGAGTTCGTTGATCGGGGCGGGCAGACTGGCACACCGACCGACCGGCCGACTAGATTACTTCTTGGCCACCATTGGCGCCGCGAGCTGCATAGCCCGCTGCCCCCGCGGTGACCGATCACTGACGGTGACCGCGTGATCGGAGCCGCTTACGACCAGCGAACAAGCGCGGTCAGGCGAACCGGTGAACGTGCGTACCGCGACAAGTTCACGCGCGCTCTGCGCGCCCGCTGACCCACAATGAATTCACGTACAACGCGGAATGGCCCCACGCGCCCAGGCGCAGCGCTCATTCACCGCGGACCCCAGGCGCATGGCGCGCCACACGTAGCCTCTGCCGTCACCTTCGCGCCGCCCATGCACGCACCAAACGCTGCGCTCCTCATCGACTTCGACAACGTCACGATGGGAATCCGCACCGACCTCGGCAAGGAGTTGCGAACGCTCCTGGGGTCGGACATCATCAAGGGCAAGGTTGCCGTCCAGCGAGCGTATGCAGACTGGCGCCGATACCCTCAGTACGTCGTGCCACTCGCTGAGTCGTCGATCGACATGATCATGGCGCCGGCGTACGGTGCATCGAAGAAGAATTCCACTGATATCCGCCTCGCGGTCGATGCCATGGAGCTCGTCTTCACGCGTCCGGAAATCGGCACCTACATCCTGCTCTCCGGCGACAGCGATTTCGCATCGCTCGTCATGAAGCTCAAGGAGTACGGCAAGTACGTCATCGGCGTCGGTATTCGCGAATCGTCGAGCGATCTGCTCGTCATGAATTGCGACGAGTACTACAGCTACAACGCACTCGCCGGCCTCGTGAGCAAGAACGACGAGGAGCCCGCCAAGAAGTGGGATCCGTGGGAGCTCGTGACGGAGTCGGTCACGCGCATGAAACGCAATGGCGATGTCATGCGCTCCGACCGCCTCAAGCAGGTCATGCAGGAAATCGACGCCACCTTCGACGAGAAGGATCTCGGCATGTCGAAGTTCTCACGCTTCGTGCATGAGGCGGTGCAGCGCGGCTTGCTCTCCGCGACGAAGCTCGAGAACGGACAACTCGAGATCGGCCTGCCAAGTGGTGCCGCCGGCGTCGTCCGCCAGCAGGAAATTTCGGCCTCGGGCGACGAAGCAGCAAAGGTAGAAACCGCTGCCGCTCCGGAAGCCGATCGAAAGGGCGGCCGCAGCCGCCGTGGTCGTCGCGGCCGTGGTGGTCGCGATCGCGATGATCGTCCGCGCCCGAACGGTGACGCCGCCCCGCTCGGCGACACGCCGGCAGAAGACACCGAACTTGTTGCTCCTGCGGCCGCAGCCGAAACGGAAGCACCGGCACCCGCGCCAACGCCGCCGCCTCGTCGTGACGAGCGCCCGCGTCACACGCCGCGTGGTGGCGAAGCAACTGAACAAATCGGAATGAGCGGCGAGCGTCTTACGCGCGACGAGGCTTTCGATCTGGTGCGTCGCTCCGTCGCGGATCTCATCACCGGCGATGCGGCTGTTAGGGCCAGCGTCGTTCGCGGCAAGGCACGCGAAATTCTTGGTCGCGACAGCGAAAGCCTCAGTGATCGCAACTTCCCGCGTATCCTGAAAGATGCGCACGACAACGACATCATCGATCTTCGCCGTCGTGGCGATGACTTCGAAGTCGCGAAGATCGCCGACAGCACGCCGGTCTCGGAGCAGGTGGCGAAGGCTGCTGCCGCTGCGGCGCCCGCTACACCAGCCGCGCAGTCAACTGCACCGCGGGGTATGGGTACACGTGGCGTCGTCTCGGGCCGCGGTCGCGGTGGACGTCCAGGCGCACCACCCGCCGATCTCCTGAGCATCGGTGTTGTTGGAATGGTCAAGCCGGCAGCACCTGCCGCTCCGGCCGTTGTCGAAGCTCCGGCCACTCCGGAGGCGCCCGCAGCGAAGCGCGGCCGCAAGCCAGCGGCGAAGAAGGCGGCAGTCACGAAGGCGGCTCCGGCACCGAAGGCGGCTCCTGCACCGAAGGCGGCTCCTGCACCCAAGTCGGTTGCAAAAGCACCTGCGGCGAAGGTCGCGGTGAAAAAGGCTCGAGCCAAGAAAACTGCGGCTCGCGACGCATGACCCGGAACGCCGCGCCAAAAGCGCGGCGTTCTCATTTGGGCGCGCCGCTGCCAGCTCGATTCTACAATCGTGACCCAGCACTCGTCGCGCGCGAGCTGCTGGGGTGCGTTCTCGAGTGCGATTCAGTCGACGGCGTCACGCGTGCGCGCATCGTCGAAACCGAAGCATACCTCGGCCCGGACGATCCTGCGTGTCACGCAGCGAGTGGGCTCACGGCGCGAACCACACACCTCTTCGGACCGCCCGGCATCGGCTACGTGTATTTCATTTACGGGATGTATTGGTGCTTCAACGCCGTGACACGAGAGAAGGGACACGGCAGCGCCGTGCTGGTGCGCGCTGTTGCTCCGCTCGATGGCATTGAACTCATGCGAGCGCGCCGTCCGCGCGTGAAGCGCGGCGTCGATCTCACAAATGGCCCAGGCAAGTTGTGTCTCGCCATGGCAATCGATGGAACGAAGAACGGGCTCTCGCTGCGCGAGAGCCCGCTCATGATTCGTTCCGGTGCTTCTGTCAGCGACAGCGACGTTGTGGTGACGCCTCGCATCGGCATTTCAAAAGCCGCCGACTGGCCGCTGCGCTATCTGATCAAGGACGATCCCTACGTCTCGAAAACGCCGCCGCAGTTCACGCGAACTGTTTACGGACGCTGACGATCGATCGACGATCCAACGTTGTAGCGCACGCCCAACTCGAGCGCGAGGTTGAACGCGTTGCCGTTCGCATTCGAGAGGAAGAACGCGTGCTGCTGTGGCGACGCGGTACCATGAACGAAGAGCGAGAACGGGCTGAGACGCATCTGCGTGCCGGCAATCAGGACCGGTGAGAACGCCGCCTTCATTGCCATCACGCTGTCCTGCGCGATCTGCGCGCGCAGCGGGCTCGCAAACGGACCAACAGCTGACGCGCTGCCGACCGCATTGTACTGCAGGCCGAGACCCGCATACGGATGCCACTTGGGCGTCTGATACGGGAAGATCATTCCCGCCATCGTGAACCGGCGAAGATTCTGGAGATTCACCGGGCGGGTGAACGCCGAGGTGCTGTCAGGGTCGCGATCCCGGAAACCACCTTGGGTGGTCAGAAAGGCCTGGTCATAGCTGACATACAGGCCACCGCTCGAGCGAGTGATCAGCCACTCGCCACCAAACAACACCGCACCGCCATCAGTCGTGCTCGCAGACTGGAACGAAACGGCACCCGTCTTCAGGCCCCAAAACCAGGAGTCCTTGAATTGCCGGCCATCCTGCGCCGAGCCGGAGTGAGGAGTCAGCGCGGCCAGAGCTGCAGCCGTCGCGAGAACACGGAGGAGTCGCATAGCAGGAAACCTCAAAAGTGGAGAGCGTGGTCGACGACCGTCGGCGGTCGCCAGGCTCATGCCTTGGGACGAGGCTACGGGCCTCCGCGTCACGAAGAAACGGGGAACGCCGCACCGCTGTCCAGCGGCTGAATTGCGGCGATCGGCTCATTTTAGTGCCCGATCCAGACGGCGTGGAGAACCCAAGTGTATGGGTTCATGCCATCGGCGGCGACGTGATCGGTCATCTCTCCCCCGACGTGAACCGGTGGCTGGTGCCCAAAATGCTGGACGGAGCCCGCTACTCGGCCGTCGTGAAAGAATTGGGCGCGAACGAGGCCGAGAGTTGGAAACGACTAGTGATCACGATCAGTCGTCTCATGGTCTGACCGTACGACCCGGAGACCGTGCGCCCGTCAGACCAGCTTCAGCTTCCGTCCCACCTTCTTGAACGCCGCAATCGCAAAATCCAGATCCGCCTTCGAGTGCGCCGCCGAGACCTGGCACCGCACGCGTGCCTGACCCTGCGGCACCACCGGATAGCCAAAGCCCGTTACGAAGACACCCTCCGAGAGCAGCATGTCGCTCATCTGAATCGCAGCTGACGTCTCGCCGACAATGATCGGAATGATCGGCGTGTCGCCCCGCAGTGGCTTGAAGCCCGCTTCAACAATCTGCTCACGGAAGTACCGCGTGTTGTCATGCAGCCTCGTCACGCGATCGGGATGCTGCTCGATGAACCGCACGCTCGCGAGCGCACTCGCCGCAACCGTCGGCGGCAATGCATTCGAGAACAGCTGCGGCCGCGAACGTTGCGTGAGGTAATCGCACAACGCTGCAGAGCCTGCAACGAATCCACCGGCCGCACCACCCAGCGCTTTTCCGAGCGTCGAGGTGATGATATCGACCTCTCCAAGCAAGCCAAAATGTTCCGCGACACCCCGCCCGGTTTTTCCGAGCACGCCCGTCGCATGCGAATCGTCGATCACCAGCACCGCATTGTAATCGCGACAGATCTGCACGAGATCCGGCAATGGCGCGATCGATCCTTCCATGGAGAAAATGCCGTCACTCCAAACCATGCGACGCCTGGCGCCGCGCGCCCCCTCCAGCTTCGAGCGAAGGTCATCGAGATCGGCATGCTTATACACGGCCGTCTGACACTTCGTGATTGCCTTGGCGAGCCGAATCGAATCGATGATGGACGCATGATTCAGCGCATCGGAGCAGACGAAGTCGCCTTCCTCGATCACGGTCGCGGTCAATCCTTCGTTCGCATTCCACGCCGACACGAATGACATCGACGCAGCGGTTCCGACAAAGCGCGCCAATGCTTCTTCGAGTTCGCGATGAATGGTGAAGGTTCCGCAAATGAAGCGAACGCTACCGGTGCCTGCACCGAACTGCTTCAGTCCTTCAATTCCCGCGTCGACAACTGCGGGCTCGTTCGAAAGCCCGAGATAGTTGTTCGACGAAAGAATGAGCACCTCGCCGCGTCCTTCCATCTGGACGCGCGCTGCCTGCGGTGAATCGAGGTAGTTGAGTGATTTATAGACGCCATCGTCGCGCAGCTGCTGGAGCTTGGCTTCGAGATCGGCGGTAAAGTGTGTGTTCAGGCTCATCGTAGTTTGGTTGTTGCGGTCCGCGGTAAGCAGTCCGCGGTCCGCTGACCGCTAACTGATCTCGAACACCACTTTGCCTGCCGATCCGCCCTTGATCGCCGCGATCGCATCATCGAACTGCTCCAACGGAAAGCGATGCGTGATCACCGGCTGCGGATCGAATTGCCCGGAGCGGAGGAACTGCGTCATCTGAATCCAGGTGTCATACATCCGTCGGCCGACCACGCCGTACACCGTGATGCCCTTGAAGATGATCTCCGTCGCGAAATCAATCTCTATCGGCTTTGCCGGGATGCCAAGCATCTGCACACGTCCACCAACACGAACGAGCGCGAATGCCTGATGAATTGCTGATGGGACGCCGGACATTTCCAGCACGACATCCACACCAAGTCCACCCGTGGCGTTACGCACTGCGGTTTCCGCATCACCCGGACGGCACGCGTCGTGTGCGCCCATGGTCCGTGCGAGTTCGAGCCGTGTACCGTTCACGTCGCTCGCGATGATCCGCGACGCGCCGGCCGCGCGACAAATTCCAATCGCAAACAGGCCGATCGGGCCGCAGCCCGTGACGAGCACCGTCTTGCCAGACATTTCTGTACCGACCAGCGCCGTGTGGAACGCATTGCCCATCGGATCGTGGATGCCACCGATTTCGTACGAAACCGCATCGTCCAGATGCCAGACGTTCGACGCCGGCATCGCGATGTAGTCGGCAAAACAGCCGTCGCGGTCGACGCCGATGATGCGCGTGTTCGGACAGACGTGCGCATTGCCCGTGCGACACAAGTGGCAGCGACCACACACAATGTGTCCCTCCGCCGTGACGCGATCGCCTTCGCGCACGTCACTCACGAGACTTCCAACCTGCACGACTTCGCCGGCAAACTCGTGACCCACCGTGAAGGGAGGATGGCAACGTCCCTGCGCCCACGCGTCCCATTCGTAGATATGCACGTCGGTGCCGCACACGCCGGCGCGTCGCACGTTGATCAACACTTCATCGTCGCGGATGACGGGCTTCGGCACATCTCGCAGCTCGAAGCCAGGTCCCGCCGTTGCCTTCACCAGCGCTCGCACGTGCGCCTCATCGGATTGCGTTGTGATGCAGGTCGCCGCGCACATACGCGGCGTGCAGGAATACTGATTGGGTGCGTTGAACGTGGGAAGTGCATGCCTCAACCACGTTCAAAACATGAACGAGCACAATGACAGATGTTGACGCTGCTATTGCGTGACATTTCGCACGTTCCTATATTCGCGCAAGATGCTAATTAGTCGTGTGTTTCTATTTCACGCGCGTTGACAACAGAATTCACGAGGTACAAGCCTCGTACTCGACGTCGCAGTCTCGCCATGAGAGAGTGCGCCGCGGTGAATGAAAGGCCTCGGCCAATCATTTGCTGGCTCGTACGAACCACCGGGGGTTCCATCGAGCTTTAACCTCCTTCACTGGAGACTACCATGGCCGCAAAGAAGGGAGCAAAAAAGGGTGCGAAGAAGGCCGCGAAGCGCGGCGCCAAGAAGACTGCCAAGAAGGGCGCAAAGAAGGCAGCAAAGCGTGGCGCAAAGAAGGCCGCAAAGCGCGGTAAGTAATTCCACCGAAGTTTGATATACGGAAAAGCCGGCGCATTCGCGCCGGCTTTTTTCGTATCTGGTGTCGTCCTGGGCGATCGACGAACCTGCTCTTCTTCAGCGCGAATACCGCGCGAGCGCCAGCTCCAGAATCCGCGCAATCACGGCATCGTGTGACAATCCCGACTTCTCCGCCGCGCGCGAGAACTCCGCCGTCTTCTCCAGATAGCAGTTGGGATTCACCTCGATCACATAGATCTCCTCCTTGTCCGTCACTCGGAGATCCACCCGCCCATAATCGCGAAGGCGCAGTGCATTGAACGCCTCAATGGCAACAGCCTGCATCCGTTCGGCGAGTTCCTCCGATACATCCGTCGGAAACACCGAACGCGTGCCGGTGAACTCGGCACCGCTTTCACCAGCATCACCCGTTCCACCTTCACCCCACTTCGCTTCCCAGCTCGCAATCTTCGGGCGATCAGCCGGGAATGCGCTGAAGTCCAGTTCGATCACGGGTAGCGCTTCAGGCGTCACGTTGCCAAGCACGCCAACATAGAACTCCCGGCCCTCGACATACTCTTCGACCAACACGGGCGATTGAAATTCACGTTGGAGAGCATCCATCGTCCCGAACAGCTCACGCACGTCATTCACCACACTCTTCGTCGTGACGCCGACGGATGCATCCTCTTGTGGCGGCTTCACGATGAGCGGGAAACGAAGATCGCCCACATGATCGAGTGCGCCGCGATACACCGTGGCGAACTCCGGCGTCAAAATCTTGTGAAAGCTCAGAACCTTCTTCGTGAGACTCTTGTCGCCCGCCATCAACAACGCCGCCGAACTCGAGCCCGTGTAGCGAAGGTCGATGAGATTGAGCAATCCCGCGACACTCGACTCGAGCGCGCTCTTTCCGTCGAACGATTCAGCGAGGTTGAACACGATTGCTGGTTCGGCCGACTTCAACGCGGCCACGATCGCACCCACGTCACCTCCTACCGCAACTCGCGTCGGCACGTGGTCGAGCGCGCGGACGGCCGCCTCGAGCTGGCCGAGTACCGGATCCTCCGGCGGTGGCTCGGCCGCATCGATCCCATGCAGTATCGTCACGTTCATCAGCTCTTGCTCCTTGTGCGTCGACGCATTGCATGCGTGTATCGCCAGTGCAGCATCACCGCAGTTCCGAATGCAGTGAGCTCGATGAGTGTAGTTGCCTCCAGCCCTGCCACGCGCAGGCCGAGGAGATTCGCGCGTTCACGCAACGGCGTTAGCAGCGAGCGGATGGACGATGGACTCACACTCGCCCAATACGCGACGCGCGATACCAGTTCGCCTTCATGTCTCGCCAGGTACAGCGCTGCACTCTCGCCATTCGGCGCCTGTGTCGCGGTCGCGAAGATACGACGAAGATCTCCGTCAAACTGCCGCGCATCACCCACCGCAATGCGATCATCATTGGCATAGTGCTCGGCGACGGTCCAATGCATCGACTCAACCGGTACGTCGTCTTCCGTGACGGCCGGAGCCTGGAGGGCATTGTTCGCGATCTCGCGCATCACCAGATCCAGCCATTCGAGTTTCGCGAGCGCTGGCCACCCGTCGTATTCGACTCGCCAATCCATCTCGGGTGTCAGCCAAACGGCGAACGTTTCCGCAAAGTCTTCGTCAGGGTGCTTCTGCGCATACCACGCGAGAATATGGCGCACGTGATTTCGTGAGAGCGGATCAGCCGCGTAGTGCTCGCGGTACGGCCGTCCGAAATCACCGAACAGGCGCTTGAATCCTTCACGCTCATGAATGCGGAACGCGTAGTTCAGTGCATGCCCTGCTTCATGTCGCAGATACCGCATGCTCTCTTCATCGCCTTCCACAGACCCCGAGTGCTCTGCCTCAATGCGCTCGAGCCTCGAGTCGGCGAGATAGAACGGAACGCCAATCAAGGGCGTGCCGTCAGGGCATCCCCACTCATCGCTCAGATAGACCGGCGGCTTAAAAGCAATTCCGCGCTCAGCGAGCTCGGCGTAGAGGCGCTCAGTGAGTCGCTGCACACGAGAGCCGGCAATTGTGAGCCCTAGATCGGAGATACGGCGTCCGAGGAGCTGCTGTCGCTCGCGATCCCACTCGTTCGATTCGTTCACACCCACCGCGGGGGCAAGGCGCGTACCGAGCCCAACGAAAAAAAGAGCGCGCCTACTCGGCGCGCTCCAGAACTCAAGGGGAAGTAATGACTGTCAGGCGGCCTGAACTTCGATCTCGACCTCGACATCTGGAGCGGAGCCCCAGACATACGCGGAAAACTTCGGAGCCTTTCGAACGTTGATACCGCTCGAGATGACGATGCCCACGGGCTCACTCGGCTGCGACGGCGATTCGTGCTTCATTATAGATGTATGTGAATACCGGATATGAAAAACCCCCGGAACGGTCGGGGGCAACGTATCCTAAGGCAGCTACAGTGCCAGATATTACCGAGTTATAAGTTGTTGCAAAATAACCACTTATAATGGTGTGCTCGGTAAGATCCCACTCGAATCGTGTCATTTAGAAACGCATCAGAAGCGAGACTTGCGTGTCAAACCGCAACGGCGACGAAAAGTTCAGTCGCCCTTTCGCGCGAGAAATGTGTGGGCGTTGCCCTCGTCGACGGTCACACTCCAACCCCGATACCGCTTCTTGAGCTCGCCGAGCGAAACGCCCTGCTTTCCCGCCGCGATTGTCTGAACGAGATGGACACCGCCGTCGGTCGTTGCGCCCTGAAGCAGCTGAATCACACGCGAACGTTCCGCGGCGCTGAGCCCGCGGAATGCCGCTGCGGTGAAAATGACCGCCGAGAGCGGCGCGTCTGGCGTGAAGGCGTCGAGCGAAACTCCGCCGGCATGAACCCGGTCGGCCAGCCCAGCCGCCTCGGCCGCATGGATCACGCGTTCGACTGCATCTGAATCGGAAATCGTCGTGACATCACATCCGTGCGCCGCGAGGTAGAGCGCGGGACTTTCTGCCTGAATGCCGGCCAACAAGACCCGGGAGTCGCTGCCGACAGTATTGACAGCGCGAATTACGGCGTCATCTGACGTAAGTCCCCAATGCTCCGGACGGCGCAACTCAGCCAATGTCTTCATGCGCCGGCGGCGCCAGGTGGCGTAGCTCGGAAGGTTTAAGCGATTGAAGATGATCTTGTCCACCTCGTCCCAGACGAGCAGCTCGGTCAGCGCGAACTGCTGCTGCTTTGCGAGGGAGCGCACCGCTTCGTCACCAATGGACAGAAGCACGCTGCGTGGAATGAACTCCTTGTAATCCTCTATCTCGTGTTCGAGAAAGAGCTCGTACTCGTGCTTGAGCGATCGGGATGGTCGCTGCGCCATGGACGAGAGGAGTGAGGAGACGCGACTAACCTAGAGCTTTCGGGAAATCGCGCAAGTGGCTGTCACAAAAAAACTTAGCAATACGCCAAATAGGTGACGGTCACTTTTGTGCTGTCATTCAAGCAGGCTCGACGTGCACAATGGCCTCGGCCGTTCCGAGCTCGCGGGCGATGGCTCGCTCGACCTCGTCCGTAAAGTCGTGCGCGGCGGTCACAGATGTTGCGCCGTCGACGAGAATGGTGACTTCCGCGAACAAGTGTCCCGATGACGTCCGTCGCGACCGCGCGGCTCGCACGTCGATGACACCGGGGATTGCGCGAACAATCGCGGAGAGACGATTTCCGTCGACCGCACGTGCGTCCACAAGAATTGGAATGGAATCACGAAGGATTTGATATCCACTCCACGCGATGATCATTGCGACGAGGGTGCCGAGCAACGCGTCCGCATGCTGAGCGCCAAATCGCGACAGCACCAGTGACGCCATTGCGAGCGCCGTAACGAGAATATCGCTCGCTGTATGTGCGGCATCCGCGAGCAGCATGGTGCTGCCGAGAGCATTTCCACGGCGGCGTTCGTACGTGACGACGACGAAATTCACCACGAGAGACACGACGAGCAGCACCGCATCTGTTGTCGTCGCCGACGGTAGCGCCTGGCCGAGAAAGAGCGCAGCAACGCTCTGCCGTAACAACTCGAAGCAGGTGATCGAGAGAAAGCACACGATGGCCAACGTGCCGAGTGTCTCGAACTTTTCATGACCGTACGGATGGTCCTCGTCGGGTGCGCGCGACGCGATCGACACAGCGACAATGCCGACGCCATTGCTCATCATGTCGAGCACGGATTCGAGTGCCGCGCCGAGCACGGTGAGCGCGCCCGTGCGCGCCCCCACGCCCGCCTTGAGCACCGCGCTCAAGGCATTCAGCAGAAGCACCACCGTGAGCGCTCGACGCACCTGTCTCGATCGCGCCGACGCAGAAAGATTTTCTGGTGGTGGTGGCACAGTGGGCATACGGCGAACGTAGCGTAGCTTTCGGTGTTCTGCAGTCAGGGAATTCTTGAATCTGATCTCTTGATGCCGGAGCTACCGGAAGTCGAAGCGGCGCTCGTTTCGCTGCGCGAACACGTCACGGGACGCACGATTGCACGCGCCCGTCTACTGCATCCTGCGCTCAAGCGCAGGATCTCGCCTGCCCGCCTGCGCACCCTCAGTGGTGCAACAATCACACGCGTCGAGCGCCGGGGGAAGCATCAGTTGCTGCATTTGGCAGACGGGCGCCTCCTGCACGCGCACTTTCGCATGAACGGTGACTGGGAGTTCGCATCGGTGCGTGAAGCGCTTCCGCGCTTCGCGCGCGCCGCGATCGAATTCACCGATGGAAGCGTGTTGGTGCTGATCGACTCTCGCGCCTTGGGGACACTCGAACTGCATCCGTCGGGAGATGCGCTCGATCTCGGGCTTGGTCCAGACGCCGCCGATGCGCAGTGGACGGCCGCGCAGCTTGGTGCGTCGCTCGCGAAGCGTCGCGGGCCCATCAAGCCGGCGCTCCTCGATCAGTCGCTGGTGGCGGGGCTCGGAAACATCTATGCGGCAGAGGCGTTGTGGCGGGCACGCATCGATCCGCGCACGCCGGGCAATGCGTTGAGCAAGTCGCAGGTGACGACATTGAGAAAGGCGATTGCTGCGGTACTCAAGCGCGCAACGGGCTCGCGGTACACCGATGACTCAACGGTGTCGCTCGATGTGTATGATCGCGAACGAAAGCCGTGTCGTCGCTGCAAGACGGCGATCGAGCGCATCCCGCAGGCGGGCCGGTCGACGTATTTCTGTCCCGGCTGTCAGAAATAACTGTGTCGTTCTAAGCGCCGCGAGGGACCTGCTTTCAATCCAACGCCTCGAGCAACGCGCCCTTGATGTATCCCGTCTCCGGAACGGTGAGGAGTTCCGGATGATCGAGGGGCTGTCCACGCAGCTCGCGCAAGACGATCCGCCGACCGCTGTCTGCTGCCGCAGCTTCCAGCATTTCGAGGAACAGCGGCTTGGTGAGATGAAATGAGCAGCTTGCCGTAAACAGCAGTCCGCCTGGGGAAAGCAGGCGCATTGCCCGCAGGTTGATCTCCTTGTAACCGCGAATTGCGGCTTCGAGCGCGGGCCGCGTTTTCGCAAACGCTGGTGGATCGAGTACGATCGTTTCGAAGCGCGTGCGTTCGCGCTCCTGTGCCTTCAGGTATTCGAATGCATTCGCTTCGACGAAGTCGCCGTTCGTGAAGCCATTGCGTCGAAAGTTTTCCTCTGCGCGCGTCAGTGCGTGTGCGGAGACATCAAGCGCGGTGACGTGATCCGCGTGCCGAGCGAGATGTAGAGCGAACGAGCCGTGATAACTAAAACAATCGAGCGCTCGTCCTCGCGCGATGCGTCCGACGAGCTCGCGGTTCTCTCGCTGATCGAGGAACGCCCCGGTTTTCTGGCCACGCCATGGCGCAGCGAGATAGCGGACGTTGTTCTCGTGTACTTCGATTTCATCCGGGACGTTACCGCTGATCAGCTCGACGTCGGTGCCGAGCCCTTCCTTCTTTCGTAGGGGAACGTCGTTGCGGGCGAGAATGCCTTCCGCATTCGTGATTGCCTGCAGTGCATCGATGATGAGGGGACGAAAGTGTTCGAGTCCAGCGCTCATCAATTGAAGAACAAGCCAGCGGTCGTATCGGTCGACGACGAGTGACGGGAGTCCGTCGCCTTCGCCGTGGACGAGTCGAAAGGCGTTTGCCTGCTTCTCGAGTCCGCTTCTGCGGTTGGTGGCGCGTGTCAGTGCGCGGTGCCACCACGCTGCGTCGATGATGGCGTCAGCGTTGGCATCGATGAGGCGGAGTGAGATCTCGGATTGGGGGCTCCAGAGGGCGACGCCGAGTGGTTTACCGCGTTGGTCGTGGACGCGGACGGCGCCGGCTGGTGCATCGGGGCGCTCGAGGACGTCAGAGCGATAGATCCATGGGTGGCCGATGGTCCATCGGCGTGCGCCTTTGTTGGAGACTACCGCGGTGTGCATTCCGGAAAACTAGCGTGAGCACGTAAGGAGGATTGCGTGAGAGGGGTTGAATTTGGCGGAAAACCTGGGTACTATGCGGACCCTTCGCTGAACGCTTTTGTTTCTGCTTTTGCGAGGGATTGACGAGGACGAATACCGCTGTTTGAAAAGTGAAGGACAAGAGGATGCGTTGCCGGTTTAGTAGGTCTTTTGGCCGGTGACGAATCGTGGGAATTGGAATTTTTTGCCTATGGCCGTTGGGGTAACACTCAGGGGCCTAGACTGAAAATTTTGTAGATTGCGAACGTATTGCGCGTAGTTCTGACTTGGCTGAAGTATTTGTAGTCAAGCGACAGAAGGCATGTGGGGGATGCCTGGGCAC
>JBBQHJ010000091.1:0-14264 GCA_038323865.1 Gemmatimonadales bacterium | reverse complement strand
TCCGTTCGAGCAGTCCTTTCGAGCACGCCGTTTGAGTTCGCCGTTTGAGTTCGCCGTTTGAGTTCGCCGTTTGAGTTCGCCGTTTGAGTTCGCCGTTTGAGTTCGCCGTTCGAGCACGCCGTTCGAGCACGCCGTTATGATTTGAGTAATGGATACCTACTGGCGTAAGCACCTTCTGCGCTCCGTTGTCGCGCTCGTCGTACCGTGTGCAGCAGCGACCGCGCAACAGGATCCACCACCGGTCATGCGTGAGATGCGCGCCGTATGGATTGCCACCGTCGACAATCTCGATTGGCCATCACGCGCAGGGTTGAGCACGGCCGAACAGCAGCGTGAGTTGATTGCGATGTTCGATCGCGCAACCGAGCTGCGGATGAACACCATCGTCTTTCAGGTTCGGCCAGGGGCGGACGCACTCTACGACTCCAAGATCGAGCCGTGGTCCGAGTATCTCACCGGCGAAATGGGCCGCGCGCCGAGTCCGTATTACGATCCGTTGAAGTTCGCGATCGACGAAGCACACAAGCGCGGACTCGAGTTGCATGCGTGGATCAACCCCTATCGCGCCCGTTACTCACTCACGCGCAAGGCATCGAAGACACACATCTCACGCGCGCGCCCCGATCTCGTCCGCAAATACGGACCGTACGTCTGGATGGATCCGGGTGACGCCGAAGTGCGCGCACGAACCAAGAAGGTCGTGCTCGACATTGTACGGCGATACAACATCGACGCCATTCATCTGGACGACTACTTCTATCCGTACAAGGAGCAGCGTCGCGGACGCGACATTCCGTTTCCCGACGCGACGACCTTCAAGCGCTATCAGAAGAACGGCGGCAGGCTCTCGCGCGAAGATTGGCGTCGCGACAACGTGAACAAGCTCGTGAGCGAACTGAATGTCGCCGTGCACGAAGCGAAATCATGGGTGCGATTTGGCGTGAGCCCGTTCGGCATCTGGCGTCCTGGCTATCCGGCGTCGGTCCGTGGTCTGGATCAGTACTCGGAACTCTTCGCCGATGCGCGTAAATGGTGGAACGAAGGATGGGTCGACTACCTCGTGCCACAGCTGTACTGGGCCGTCGATCGTCCGCAACAAAGCTATGTAGAGCTTCTGCAGTGGTGGTCGGACGAGAATCGCATGAAGCGCAATCTCTGGGCGGGAAATTACACGGGAAAGGTTGGCTTCAAGAACTCGCAGAAGTTTCCCGTCTCCGAAATCACTGGGCAAATTGCCCTGACGCGTGCGCAGGCCGGTGCAACCGGCAACGTGCATTTCAGCATGAAGGTGTTCATGGACAATCCCGACATGCTGAACGAAACGCTCGAGCGCGGCGTCTACTCGGAGGCGGCAATTCCGCCTGCGTCGCCGTGGCTCGACGATCAACCACCGGCCGCACCCTTGCTGGCGCTCAAGAACGACTTGGTGGAAATGAGGGTGCCACTACCACCTGTGCGTAAAGACGGAACAGGAGGCGCCGCGTGGCTGTGGGTTGTGCAAACGCGCAGCGACGACGGTTGGATCACGTCCGTAGTTCCCGGCGATTCAAAGCTTTACACGTTGCGGCCGCGCGTCACCGATGTTCGCGTGCGCGCGGTCGATCGAGTGGGTAATCTCAGCGCGGAAAGCCGGCTTATAGTGCCGCGGTAGGTAGGTAGCGCGGCGGCACACGCACCTTTGTCGCCTGCTCGAAGGCGAAAGCAAATTTGATGAGCTTTGCCTCCTGCCAGGCAAGCCCCATGAAGGTGACGCCAAGTGGAAGCCCGCGCGCGTAGCCCATGGGAACGGTGATGGCCGGATAGCCCGCAACAGCACACGGGGTCGTGCTGCTACCACCGGATGAATCGCCGTTCACGAGATCAATCAATCCGGGTGGCCCCTGTGTTGGTGCGACGAGCGCATCGAGCTTGTGCTTCCTGAATGTCGCGTCGAGGCCTTTTGCACGCGACAGCTCGCGACACGTCGCAAGCGCCTTGAGATAGGCCTTTTCGGTGAGCGGGCCTTTCTTCGCGGCCTGTTCAAAGATCTCCTGCTTGAAGTAGGGCATCTCCTCGGCGGCATGCGCCGAGTTGAAAGCGATGAGATCGTTCATCGTGCGCGCGCGAGCGCCCGGTCCGAGCGTCCGGAGATATTTCTCCAAGTCGGCCTTGAACTCATAGAGCAGCACTTCAAACTCGGCGTCGTCGAACTTGCCCGCTGTTTCCACGTCGGCGGGATCAACGATCACGGCGCCGGCGTCCTTCATGGCTTTGATCGCTTCCTCGAATACAGCGTCAGTCAGAACGCTGTATCCCGTGAACTTCTTTCGGGCGACGCCGATGCGTGCGCCCTTGAGTCCAGCAACGTCGAGCGATCTTTCGTAGTCGATCGGGCCACCCTTGTTTGCATCGGTGGCTGCGTCCCGAACGTCGTGTCCCTGGAGTACGCCCAACAACCGTGCAGCGTCAGCGACGGTGCGCGTCATCGGTCCCGCTGTGTCCTGCGAGTGCGCGATGGGAATGATGCCCGCTCGGCTCACGAGGCCGATGGTTGGCTTGATGCCGACGAGTGACATCGCTGCGGCGGGCGACGTGATTGAGCCGTCGGTTTCTGTGCCGATAGCAGCGGCGCAATAGTTCGCCGCGACCGCAACGCCACTTCCAGAGCTCGATCCCGAGGGAGTGCGATCGAGCGCGTATGGATTTCTCGCTTGCCCACCGCGTCCAGACCATCCACTCGACGAATGCGTTGAGCGGAAGTTGGCCCACTCGCTGAGGTTGGTCTTGCCGAGAATCACGGCTCCGGCATTTCGAAGTCTGGCGACGATGGTCGCGTCTTGTGATGGCCTGCTGCCCTCGAGCGCGCGCGACCCGGCGGTTGTCGTCATGCGATCTGCCGTGTCGATGTTGTCCTTGATGAGAATCGGCACGCCATGAAGCGGACCCGGACCGCGAGGATCTGTCTTGCGGTCGCCCCTGTCGAGCGCGTCGGCAATGCCCAGCGCAACGGGATTCGTTTCGATGACCGCGCGCAATGTTGGACCGGTCCGATCCATTGCCGCGATGCGATCGAGGTATTGCTGCGTGAGTTCGCGCGACGTGATTTCGCTGCGCGTGATCATTCCGGTGATCTCGGAGATCGAATACTCGCGCAGAGCCGGTGCGCTTGGTTCAATGCGCGGCGCAATGCGGTGGAGTGGGACGGCGGCGGCCAGGGTGGAGGCAGCGGCGACAAATTCGCGACGATTGAGATCAGTCATTATTCGAGTGCCATGAAGGAGTTCGCGATGCTGGTCCAACGGGCCGGCACGGGTGCTCAACGCCAGCGATGACAGTTGCGTTTGACACAGCCCGGGAAGTTGAGGCAATTGAACGAGTGAACGCTGCGGTCAGCGTACCCGGAAAACCTCAGTGACATGCGCGACGATTGACATCAACCGTGTTGAAGAGCGGCCGGTGCAGATTCCTCGACTTCGCTCGGAATGGCACCATCTGCATCTTCGCAGTTCGGTATGTAGCGCCGTTTGTCTCGTTCCGTCAATCGTATTGATCTCGCCCCTATCCCCGTACGTAAGCTCCGACACCTTTACGCTCCGCAGGTGTGTTCGTCCCCCTGACAGGGAAGAGTCGTGGTAGAACAGCCACCACTTTCCCTCGAATTCCAAAATGGAGTGATGTGAGGTCCAGCCGAGCACCGGTGTGAGCACAACGCCCTGGTACGTGAACGGCCCGTAGGGATTGTCACCAAGCGCATAGACAATCCGGTGCGTATCCCAGTTGAATACGAGAAATAGTACTTGCCGTTGTGCTTGTGCATCCACGTCGCCTCAAAGAATCGGCGATCGCGATCCTGCTGGAGAATCGGCGCGCCGTTCTCGTCGAGAATGCGAATTTCCCGCACGGGCTCGGCGAAACTCAGCATGTCGTCCGACAGACGTGCCACGCGCGGCCCAATTGCAGGACCGTTGTCACTCGGATCGTGCGGCTCGTCTCTGTCCTTGATGGGCTCCGGTTCCGCCGTGAACGGACCAGCCGGTGAATCGCTGATCGCCACACCGAGACGAAACACGTCCTGCTAGTCCTTCGCCGGGAAATACATGTAGTACTTCCCATTCTTTGTCGCACAGTCATTCGACCACAGCTGGCGCCCCGCCCACGGGACGTCCTTGATGGCGAGCGCCACGCCATGATCAGTCACCGGCCCGCCGACTTCATCCATGGAGAGCACATGACAATCGCGCATGTCGAAGTGCGCGCCTTCGTCGTCCTCCGGAATGCCGGCCTCGATGTCGTGCGACGGATATACATAAATACGACCTTCAAAGACATGCGCTCTCGGGTCGGCCGTGTACATATGCGTGACAATCGGCTCAGACACTAGAGCCCCTTTGCCTTCGGATGGTAGTCGCCACCGAGTGGCGAGATTGGCGCTGTACGAATGTCGTGCGCAAGCTGAATGGCTTCCTTCGAATCCTCGAGCCCGAAGCCGCGTCCTGCGAGAATCTCCTCGTAGCTCCGCGTGTGCAGATCGGTGAAGCCTTCGGAGAATTCGATCTCTTCGCCGCCAACTTGAATTGAGCGATACGTACGCTGACCCTGCGCACTCACGTCTGCAGGAAGGTGCTCGCGGTTGATCGAGAGAAACCAGCGCACGCGTGCACGTTCGAGATGCAGCACGCCTGCCATACAATCGGGACGGCTCACGTGGACAATCGATTCCTTCTGCTCACCGAAAATCCACGCGAGCACATCGAAGAAGTGAACGCCGATGTTCGTCGCCACTCCACCCGACTTTGAAAGGTCACCTTTCCAACTGTAGTAGTACCACTTGCCGCGCGACGTGATGTACGTGAGATCCACGTCCACCACTTCCTTTGAGTTCTTGAACCGCTCGCGCAACGCCATCATCACCGGATGCAGGCGGAGCTGGAGAATCGTGTAGATGTGAACACCGTTCTCTCGCTCGAGCTCCGCCAGCGCGTCCAGATTCCACGGATTCAGAACAATCGGTTTTTCCGTAATCGCCGAGGCTCCATTCCGCACCGCAAAGCGGATGTGCGCGTCGTGCAGATAATTCGGAGAACAGATACTCACGAAGTCGACCGGCTTGCCCTCTCGCCGCAGCTTGTCGATGTGCCGATCGAACCGCTCGAACTCGGTAAAGAAGTCGGCGTCCGGAAAGAAGCTGTCAATGATGCCGACACTGTCGTTCGGATCCATCGCCGCGACCAGGTCGCCACCATTCTCCCGGATTGCACGCAGATGCCTCGGTGCGACGAACCCCCCGGCGCCCAAAAGCGCGAATCGCTTGGCGCTCATGGGATGCGTCTTCCGATACACGGGTGATGCATTGTCATCGCACAAATATGCCGGGAGTCCTCTACGATGGTAGTCGCGGCATTGACAGGGGCCTGTTGCGTATGTAGCTTTATATCCGGATATACGGATGATACAGTCTCGCCCCATCTTCGACCGCCTCTCGGCGCTCGCCGACCCCACCCGGAGCCGGCTGTTGCTGCTTCTCGACCGGCACGAGCTGTCGGTCAATGAGCTATGCAGCGCCTTGCAACTTCCCCAGAGCACCGTTAGCCGCCATCTCAAGACACTGGCCGACGAGAACTGGGTGAGCGCCCGCGCTGAGGGCACGAGCCGCCGCTACGTCATGCATGGCAATACGCTCGACACGAGCGCCCGCCGCCTATGGCAGCTGGTGCGCGAACAGGTCAGCGCAACGCCACTCGGCCGCCACGATCTCTCGCGCGCCGAACGTGTGGTCCATGAGCGCCGCACCACGTCGCAGTCGTTCTTCTCCACGCGCGCCGGCCAGTGGGACAAAGTGCGCACGGAACTGTACGGCAGCGCCGCTGACAGTACGCCATTCGCCGCGCTGCTCGATCCCGACTGCGTGATTGGCGATCTCGGATGCGGCACTGGGCTGACCACCGCATCGCTCGCCCCATTCGTCGGCACGGTGATTTGCGTCGACGAGTCCAGCGCCATGCTCGCGGCAGCTCGCAAGCGACTCGATGCGTTCACGAATGTCGATCTGCGTGATGGCAGTCTCGAGAATCTCCCAATCGATGACGAGACACTCGACGTCGCCGTGATCTCGCTCGTCCTTCATTTCGTGATCGACCCGCAGGCCGTGTTGGCTGAGGCGGCTCGCGTGCTCAAGCCCGGCGGTCGCGTGTTGGTTGTCGATATGCTCCCGCACGAGCGCGAAGAGTATCGCTCAGGCATGGGCCACGTCTGGCTCGGCTTTTCTGAAGATCAGGTTACCGGTTGGCTTTCCGCCTCCCGCTTCGATCGTCCTCATGTAATACCGCTCTCTCTTGATCCAAATGCAAAGGGCCCCGCTCTTTTCTCGGCCCGCGCTGTTCGTTCTTAAGTCGTTCCTCGCCCCTCGCGCCTCAACCCTCGCATCTCACAATGGCTACCACACAGGCCCCCCGCACGCAGAGTCCGCTCGATCGCCCCGCATTCAAGGTGGCTGATCTTTCTCTCGCTGAATTTGGACGCAAGGAGCTTCGCCTCGCCGAGCAGGAAATGCCCGGTCTCATGGCGCTCCGCGCTGAATACAAGGGCAAGAATCCGCTCAAGGGCGCAAAGATCATGGGCTCGCTGCACATGAACGTGCAGACGGCCGTGCTCATTGAGACCCTCACAGAGCTTGGCGCCGACGTGCGCTGGGTGAGCTGCAACATCTTCAGCACGCAGGATCACGCCGCGGCCGCTGTCGCCGTTGGCAAGAACGGCACGGTCGACAATCCGAAGGGCATCGCCGTCTTCGCGTGGAAGGGCGAGACGCTCGAGGAGTACTGGTGGTGCACCGAGCAGGCGCTCATGTGGCCCGATGGCACCGGCCCGAATCTCATTCTCGATGATGGTGGCGATGCCACGATGCTCGTGCACAAGGGTGCCGAGTACGAAGCATCCGGCGTGGTGCCGGCGTTCAACGAAGCAACGGACAGCGAGGAGTGGGGCGTGATCCTCGAGTTGATTCGCGACGAGCAGAAAAAAAATCCTGGCCGTTGGACGAAGGTCGCGGCGGATGTGCGCGGCGTGTCCGAAGAGACGACGACGGGCGTGCATCGCCTGTACGAGATGATGAATGCCGGCACGCTCAAGTTCCCGGCAATCAACGTCAACGATGCGGTGACGAAGTCGAAGTTCGACAACCTGTACGGCTGCCGTCACTCGCTGACGGATGGCATCCTGCGCGCGAGCGATGTGATGCTCGCCGGCAAAGTTGCGGTGATTTTCGGTTACGGCGATGTGGGCAAGGGTTGCGCGCAGTCACTGCGCGGCCAGGGCGCACGCGTGATCATTACCGAAATCGATCCCATCTGCGCACTGCAGGCGGCGATGGAAGGCTAGCAGGTCACGACGCTCGACGAAGTGCTCAGCACGGCCGACATCTTCATCACGGCGACGGGCAACAAGGACATCATCACCACCGAGCACATGGCGAAGATGAAGGACAAGGCCATTGTCGGAAACATCGGCCACTTCGACAACGAGATCGACATGGCCGGTCTCAAGAAGAAGGGCATCACGCGCATCAACATCAAGCCGCAGTACGACGAGTTCGTGTTCCCTGACGGACACTCGGTGATGATTCTCGCCGAGGGTCGTTTGCTCAACCTCGGTTGCGCGACGGGTCATCCGAGCTTCGTGATGTCGGCGTCGTTCACGAACCAGGTAATGGCACAGCTCGAGCTGCACCAGAACGCGCAGAACCTCGAGAGAAAGGTGTACACGCTGCCCAAGCATCTCGACGAGAAGGTTGCGCGCCTGCACCTCGACAAGCTCGGGGTGAAGTTGACGAAGCTTTCGGCCGATCAGGCTGCGTATATCGGCGTGCCGGTTGATGGGCCGTACAAGCCGGATCATTATCGCTATTAGCTGACCGCGGTCCGCGGACCGCGGACAACAGTGACGGCACATCGAGCTCGCTTCGGTGTGCCGTTTTGGTATGTTCGGAGATCACTTTGAGGACTCTCCGATGCGTCGCACTACGCTGGCCGTTGTCTCGGCGGTACTGCTCTCCGTTTCCCTTGGCGCGCAGGCGCCTGTCGATCAACGCCTGCTTTCGGCGCTGACTTGGCGCAATCTTGGACCGTTCCGCGCTGGACGCGTGGCCGCTGTCAGCGGTGCGGTCGGCGTACCTGGAACGTTCTATATCGGGCTACCAGCCGCTGGCGTGTGGAAGACCACGAGCGCCGGCCAGACGTGGTATCCGGTTTTTGATTCGATCAAGGATGTGTCGTCGATCGGGTCGGTTGAGGTAGCTCCGTCTGATCCGAATGTCGTCTATGTGGGGACGGGCGACATCATCACCGGCGGCGGCATCAACGAGGGCAACGGCGTCTACAAGTCGACCGATGCCGGCAAGACGTGGCGGCATCTTGGACTTGAGGCGACAAAGCAGATCCCGTCAATGAGCGTGGATCCCGCCAATCCGAACATTGTATTGATCGCGGCGCAGGGTGATGTGCATGTGAAGGGGCGCAATCGCGGCGTGTTTCGCAGCGCCGATGGCGGCAGCACGTGGACGCAGACGCTGTTTGTCGATGACAGCACCGGAGCACAGAGGATCGCGCGCGCATTCGACGCACCGAATGTGTTGTTTGCGACGACAGTGCTGCATTACGTGGCGCCACCGCTTGCCAATGGGCAGAATCGTCCGGCTGCGGGACCAACTGCACCGAGCAGTACGAAGCTCTTCAAGTCGACAGACGGCGGTGTCACCTGGCAGGAAGTGACCGGCGGTGGCCTACCCGCGCGTCTCACGGGAAAGATGTGGGTTTCCGTTGCCGGCAATACGAGTGGCCAGCGCGTGTTCGTGATCGGCGATTGGGGACTCTATCGCTCCGATGACGGGGGCACCTCGTGGAAGCGTATGGCCGCTGACGATGACCGAATCAGGAGCGGGCAGGGCGGCTACAACTGTGGCGTGTACGTCGACCCGAAGAATCCTGATCTCGTTTATACGATCAACACGTCGAGCTACAAGTCAGTCGACGGCGGCCAGACATTCACCGGGTTCAGGGGCGCACCGGGTGGCGATGATCCGCAGCAGATGTGGATCGATCCAACCAATGGGCAGCGCATGCTGTTTGGCTACGATCAAGGCGCCATCGTCTCACTCGATGGCGGTGGCACGTGGAGCTCTTGGTACAATCAATCCACTGAGCAGATCTATCATCTCTCGGTCGACAATTCGTTCCCGTATTTCGTGTACGGAACGCAGCAGGACGCCGGCGCCATTCGGACGCGTGCGCGTGGGAATCTCGGCGCGATCACGCCGCTCGACTGGAACCCGGTGCCCGGCTGGGAATGGGGAACCGTGCTTCCCGATCCGCTCGACAACAACGTCGTGTACTCGAGTGGTTCCGGCATCCTCAAGATCACGTATCCGAGCGAGCAGTGGATCAACGTCAGTCCTGCGCAGAATGATTCGCTGAAGCTGCGGACGACGAGCTCGCAGCCGATCATCTTCGCCCCGTGGAACAAGAAAATGTTGCTCGCGGCGTTCCAGTCCGTGTGGTCATCGATTGACGGGGGCATGCACTGGACGTCACTCAGTGGAGATCTCGCGGCGCGCGCCGATGCACCGACGTCACCGGCCACACCGGGAGGTCCTGCTCCTCAGCCCAGTGGCGCCATCGAGTCGATGCGCGCGTCGAGCGTGATGCCGGGCATGATCTGGGTTGGGACCGGTACGGGCCTCATCAAGATGACGCGCAACACCGGCAAGACCTGGGAAGATGTCAGCGTCCCGGGACTGCCCGTGCCGCAACGCGCCGAAATACTTGCGATCGAGCCGTCGAACTTCGACGCGGCGACAGCATATGCAGTTGTCGATGAACATCGCGTCGGCATTTACGATCCGTTCGTCTATCGCACGCACGACTACGGAAAGACGTGGACGAAAATTGTGTCTGGTCTCGCAACTGGAGAAGCGAGCGGCAGTTTCGTGCGCTTCGTGCGAAGCGACACGAAGCGGAAGGGACTCCTGTTTGCGGGCACGGAGAGCGGGATGTACGTGTCGTTCAATGACGGCGACAACTGGCAGCCGTTGATGAACGGACTTCCAAATACGTCCTATCGCGATGCGGTCATCAAGGACAATGATCTCGTTATCTGCACCTACGGCCGCGGATTCTTCGTCCTCGACGACATCTCCGCGCTACGCCAGATGACTGGGGCGACCGCGAACGAAGCAGCGCATCTGTTCGCGGCCGGCGACGCCTATCGCGTGCGACGGAATGTCGGGGCTGACACGCCATTTCCTTCAGAAGTTCCTCACGCTCTGAATCCGCGCGACGGTGCGCAAATCGATTACTGGCTTGCGCGGGCGCCGTCATCGGACATTTCCCTCGACGTGTTCGATGCACGGGGTGAACGCGTGCGCCACATGTCCAGCGCAGCCGTGACGCAGGTAAGTGAGTATGTACGCCCACCGCATCCGAACTTCTGGGTGCTGACGGAAACATCGCTGCCAAAGAACGCCGGCTCGAATCGGACCGCGTGGGATCTTCGATACGATGCACCACGTGCATTCACCCACTCGTATGAGATCAATGCGAATCCGGGGCTGACGCCGCCTTCACCGGAGGGCCCGCTCGTGCCGCCGGGCACCTATACCGTCACACTGACTGTGGATGGCGCGAAGTACTCACAAAAACTCACTGTGAAGAGCGATCCACGTTCGCCGGCATCGGTTGCCGCGGTCGGCGCGCAGAGCGCGCTTCAGGTGAAGCTCCTGCGGGGAATCAACTTTACCTACGAAGCCCAAAAGCTCGCAGCCTCGTTCGGCGATGTGCTGCGCGGGGATACGACATCGCGCTTCGCATCCTACTATGCTCGTCTCGACACCATCGCGGGTCTGGATGCTCAGCGTCGTCAGGGACGCGGTCCCGGTCCGACGCCGCCACCGACACTGCGTGCCTTGAACGGATCGTTCGTGAACATGTTGAACGCGCAGGACTTCGCCGATATGGCACCGACGTCGGCGCTCATGACCGCGTTCACCTCGCGGTGTCGTGAGTTGCGTTCAGTGACGGCGCAGTGGGAGCGTCTCCTCGGTGCGGAGTTATCCGAGGTCAACGCCCTCTTGAAGATGCGAGGCAGGGCAGCGCTTGTGGCGCCCAGTGGGAGAATGACGCCACCAGTTTGCTGATGGTAACTGTAAGCCCTTTTGTTGCATTGATTTAGACGAGCGGCCCGCTTTTCGCTTGAAGGTCGTGACGCTTTCCTCTCACGTCCTGCATGCTCCAGAACCGCATCATCATTGCTGCAGCGCTTCTCCTGCTCTGCAGCAAAGTCTCCGTTGCGCAGCAACGCGGGCCGCACGATTCCATCACCGTCACCACGCTGACGTTTCCGGGGCTCACGCATGTGTCCCCGGATGAGCTCAAGCGCGTCATCTTCACGCGCGCGTCGCCTTGCCGGCTTCCGTTCCTGATTCCCGTGTGCAAGGTGACGGGATCGCAACTCGTGGTCGATCGCCGTCGCACGACATCTGCCGCCATGGCGGATGACATCACCAAAATTCGCGTCTATCTCTGGCGCCGAGGGTTTCGTGAGGCACGTGTAGACACCGTGCTCACACCGGCGTCGCGCGGAACTGCTGTGGCGTTTGCGATCAACGAAGGTCCGGCGACCGTCGTGAGCTCGCTGTCGCTGACTCAGAAGACAACCGTGCTGACACAGAAGGAGCTCGACGACATCGTCGAGCTTCAGGTTGGTGCACCATTCAACCTGATTGCGCTCGATTCCACCCTCACACACCTGCGCACGGCAATCTGGAATCGTGGCTTCGGCGACGTCGTCATCGACACGTCAGTCCCCCGCCCCGATGCATCGCACAAGGTGCCGGTGCGCATCAGCATCGATCCCCGATGGCTCACGCGCGTGGGACATGTGGACTTCGAGGGCAACGCGTACCTGAGCGACGAGACGCTGCGACGTGGAATCATGTTGCAACCCGGCACGCTTTACACACGCGATGCGATCCTCGAGAGCCAGAAGCGACTCTTTCAATCGCCGGCAATTGCGCGTGCGCTCGTCGTTACCCCGCCGGCCGGCGATAGTATCAAGTCGATCACCATTTCCGTGGCCGAAGTGCCCGAGCACCAAGTTTCACTTACGCTCGGCTTCAACACCATCGAGTTCGGACAGGCGGCGTTGGAGATAAAGCACAACGCGCTCGGTGCGGGCCGGTGGCTTTCCATCCGCGGCGCCGTGGGTAACCTGCTAGCCGAGCAACTCAATGGAAGTTCCATCTTCCAGCAGGCGCTCACGAACGATGCGGCGGGAGATCCACAGGGATTTCTCAAGCCCACATACCAGGCGTCGCTCACGCTGCAGCAGCCGTGGATTGCCGGCGCGCGAACATCTGCCGGCGTCACCGCCTTTGCGGGCCGCCGGTCGCTGCCAAATGTCGTGATCGATGAAGACATCGGCGCGACATTCGGTGTGGTACACGAGCTCGCGCCGCGCGCGCCGGTCGGCTTGAACTATCGCATCGAGCACACACGGGTTCAGGGAAACGCGGTCTACTATTGCGCCGGATTTGGCATCTGTGATCCGGCAACGCGCGCATCGCTAGTCATTCCAAATCGCCTCGCACCGGTCGGTTTGAGCGCATGGGTTGATCGCGCTGATGACCTGGAAGTTCCCACGGCAGGCTACACCGCCGTGGTTGACGCCGAACATGCCTCGAGCGCGACGGGATCGACGTTCACGCATTCGCGCATCGCGTTCGACGGTTCGTACTACAAATCGCTCGATCATCCCGCACGGGGCATCAACGGCGACGAGAAGCCACCCAAGGTACTGGCCGTCCATGTGCGCGGTGGCTTCGTGAAGCCGGACGGTGTGTTGCACCCACGCGCGCGCTTCTACGCGGGCGGCATGCAATCCGTACGAGGCTTCGCCGAGAATGAGCTCGGACCCACGGTACTTCAATCGCGCCGGTCGTCGTTGATCGCTGCGGGGTGTACAGATGCGACGATCGCGAATGCCCAGTGTGATCCATCGATTGTCTCCTCCAGCGATCTCTTTCCACGCCCGATCGGTGGTAGCACGTTGCTCGAAGGAACTCTCGAAGCGCGCATTCCTCTGTTCAAGGCGCTCGGCGCCGTCGCCTTCCTCGACGGTGCGTATGTCGGAACCTCTGGAATCACGTCCATCGGACATGCGCGCGGTGCCGTTACTCCCGGTGCAGGCTTTCGCTATCGCTCGCCACTTGGCGTGCTGCGACTCGACATCGGTGTTCGGCCGCTCGGTGCCCGCTCATTGCCGGTGGTCGTCGCGCAGCAAGACGGATCGATCATCACTCTCGCGAGAGAGAAGCTGTATTCGCCGCTCGAACCGTCACCGGGCTTCCTGCGATCGCTCGGCCATCACCTCGTCGTGCACTTCGCGATGGGGCAGGCATTCTGATGAGCACTCGCACGCGCCGGGTACTTCGTGTTCTCTCGGTCATCGTTGTTCCCATTCTCATCGGGTTCGTGGTCGTGATGGTACTCGCGCTCACGCCATGGGGAAACGAGCGCGTTCGGCGGTTCGCCGTTGACCAGGGCAATGCGCGGCTCAATGGCGAACTCGCTGTCGGAAAACTGCGCGGCAATCTTTTCAGCAGCGCAACGCTCAGCGACATCCGCGTCACCGACAGCGCAAAGCACGAAGTCTTCTCAGCGAAGCGTCTCGAGGTCCACTATGCGTTGATGGCTGCGCTCCGTGGTCAAGTCGTGATTCACTCGATCGTCCTGGACACGCCGCGGATTCTGCTGGACAAGTTGCCTGGACGACGCTGGAACTTTCAGGAATTACTCAGGCCGAGTGCACCGCGCGATACGACACAAAAGCGTGCGCGTCCGCAGCTGGGTGACATCACGATTCATCACGGCCGCTTCGACTATCGTCGCCCCTGGACCCCTGACTCAACGCTAACGGCTGCCAAGCAGCACGAGGCAGTCGAAAAGACGCTCGATCCGAACGCTCGCAAGAGAACCGAGCAGGTTGCGAATGGGTATCAGCGCGTGCTCGCCTATCACGATATCGATGCGCGCATACCGCGTGTCGAACTCGGCGAAGGAACGAAGCCGCTCGCCGTAGAAATTGCGTCGCTCTCGATGCTTGCCGAGCCGTATCGTCCACCAGCGATCGACATCAAGTCGCTTGTCGGAACGCTGTACTCGACGAAGGACTCGCTGTGGTGGCGCGGCGCGCGGATGCGATTGCCCGCGTCCGACGTTAGCGGCGACGGCACGATT
>JBBQHJ010000090.1:0-14272 GCA_038323865.1 Gemmatimonadales bacterium | reverse complement strand
GTCGTCACTGGTGGACGACTGCGCAACCAGAGCTGCGCGGGCTACAGCATTCTCAAGCCGTCGGGCCCACTCTTTCTCGGCGTGGAATTCCGGCAGATGGAGACGAAATACACGTCACGCTCGTTTACAAATTACCACTTCAGCGTCGCGACGGGATTCGAGTTCTGAGCCTGTGCTCCCTTGCGAGCCACTCTAGCCACACATGATCCGCCGTTTCTGTGTCCATCGCAGTTCAAGATCTGTGCATTCAGTTTCAAAGCGCTCGCCGGTAGAATGGGCGTATCGCGAACAACCGTCCGCTGCTAGTCTGCTGCCGCTCCGGAATGCGAGGGCTCGGTATTCCCGGGCTGCTCAATCATCCGCGACGAGCGCGATACGGACGGCTCGGCGGAATTCGGCACGCTCAACCGGAATGTCGAGCCACCGCCAACTTCCGATTCAACCTCGAGCTTGCCGTCGAGCATCTCGGCGAGCCGGCGCGAGATCGGAAGACCAAGCCCCGTGCCCTCGGTAAGCTGCGTCTTTCCGAGCTGCACGAACTCGTCGAAGATCTTGTCGCGATCATTGGGTGCGATGCCGTCACCCTGATCGATCACCTCGATCGTGATTCCGTCCGCACTCGGCGTGGAGCGCACACGAATGGGATTTCCGCGCCCGAACTTGATTGCATTCGAGAGAAGGTTGAGCAGGATCTGCCGCAGGCGACGCGGATCGCTGATGACCTTCATGGAATCGCCATCGTGCTCGAGCGACAGCGCCGAGCCGTGTTGATCCGCCAATGGACGCACGGTCACGAAGAGGTCTTCGATGAGTCCCGGGAACGATACCGGCTGCAATCGGAGATCAATCTTGCCTGCTTCGATCTTCGAGAGGTCGAGCACATCGTTCACCAACTCGAGCAAATGCTTCGCCGCCTTGTGTGTGCGCGAGATGCCTTCGGTCTGTTTCTCGTTCAGCGGCCCGTAGATGTTCTCGAGCAACAAGGTGCTGTAGCCAAGTACCGCGTTGATGGGCGTGCGAAGCTCGTGGCTCATGGACGCGTAGAAGCGGCTGCGCGCCGCCATGGCCTTCTCCAGTTCTACCTGGCGCTCCGCGAGTTCGCCGTTGAGTCCCTTGAGCTCGCCCATCGCACGGGCCAACGTTTCGGCTTGCGCCTCCAGTGCGCGCTCGTTGCGCTTCCGCTCGGAGATATCGCGAACGATCAGCGTGAACGTGCGCTTGCCGCGCACATCGAGGCAACTCGCCGTTGCCTCGACGGGGAACGCCTCTCCATTTTCGCGCAGCGCGTCGAACGACAGCATGGCGTTGGTCGCGGTCCCATCCGATGACTGTTCGCAAATGTTGCCGAGCAACTCCTGGCGTCGTCCTTCCGGGAAGAAACGGCCCACGTCGCTGTTAATTGCGTCTGCCGCCTTGATGCCGAACATCCGTTCTGCTGTAGAGTTGAAGAGGCGCACGCTTCCGTCGGTGTCGAACACCACAATGGCATCCATCGCCGAGCCAACGATCTCGGAGAAACGCGCCTCTGATTCATAGAGCTCACGGACGTGACGCAACTCCAGCTCACGGAGCTCACCGTCGGCCAGCAGCTGCTGCTGGTCGGCGAGCTGGCGCTGCTTCTGATACAGGTCAACGAAGACGCTGACCTTGGAGCGCAGGATGTCCGGCTGGAACGGTTTCGCGAGATAGTCGACCGCGCCGACCGAGTATCCCTCGAACACGTACGCCTCTTCCTTGCTGATTGCCGTGAGGAAGATGATCGGGATATAGCGGCTACGTTCACGCGCCTTGATCATCCGCGCGGTCTCGAAGCCGTTGATACCCGGCATCTGCACGTCGAGCAGGATCACGGCGATGTCGTGCATGAGCAGCTTGCGCAGCGCGTCGTCGCCGGAATGCGCCCGGACGAGGATTTGTCCGAGCGGTTCGAGGATGGCTTCGAGTGCGAGGAGATTCTCGGGACGGTCGTCGACAATCAGGATCTCGACCGGTGCCGGCGGCTCCACGTTCTCCGGCACTGCCACTGCGACACCACTCGGCGTGAGACGCGGATCGGTGCTCATCGGCCTTCCCGCACCGGGTCGCCTGATGGCAACTGCGAAACGAACCGCACAATCTCGGCGAGCGGCATGACGCGAGCACGCGGCACCGCGCGCATGGCTGCCTCCGGCATCGGCATGCTCTCGGCCGTATCAGGCGTTTGTACGATGGCCATGCCACCGCGATCGGAGATGCGACGTAGTCCCTCGCTGCCGTCCGAGTTCGCGCCGGTGAGTACGATGCCAACCGCCCGATGCCCGTAGCTGTCGGCCGCCGACTGAAAGGTGACGTCGATGGACGGACGGCTATAGCGCACCGGCGCCTCCGTGCTGAGCGAGAAATGCCCTGGTTCCACGAGCGTATGATAATCGGGTGGCGCAACGTACACGCGGCCCTGCTCGAGCGGCATCTTGTCCTCCACTTCGCACACGGGCAGCGCCGTGCCCTCCTGCAGCAGCGTGCGCAGCAAGTGGTCGGAATCCTTATGTCGATGCTGCACGAGAATCACGGCCATTCCGAAGTTCGCCGGGAGACCTGCCACGAGCATACGCAGCGCCGCCAATCCACCCCAGGAGGTGCCGACTACCACAATATCATAGCCCACACTCGTTGCGATGCCCGTCATCGCACTTTCCGATACAGTTTTTCCGTCGCGCTCATCTTCTCGTAGCACGGCTCGTACTGCGAGAACTTCAGTGATTCCTTGCTGCCGAGCGCCAGGATGCCGAAGGTTACCATCGATTCATAGAACAAGCGATGCACACGGTTTTGCAGCTGCTTGTCAAAATAGATCAGCACATTGCGGCAGAAAATCACGTGGAACTCGCTGAACGAACGATCAGTGACGAGGTTGTGCTGCGAGAAGACCACGTTGCGCGTGAGTGACGGCGAAAACAGCGCGCCGTCGTATTTGGCGGTGTAGTACTCGGAAAACGAGCGACGTCCCCCTGCACGGATGTAGTTGTCCGTGTACTCCTGCATGCGCTCGAGCGGAAAGATTCCCTGCCGAGCGCGCTGGAGCACCACATCATTGATGTCGGTGGCGTAGAGGCGCGCGCGAACGTACAGGCCTTCCACTTCCAGGAGGATGGCCATGGAGAACACTTCCTCGCCGGTAGAACAGCCCGCGTGCCAGATGCGGATGAACGGATAGGTGCGCAGCATCGGCACCACCTTCTCCCGGAATTCGTGATAGAAACCGGGATCGCGGAACATCGACGTGACGTTGACGGAGAGGTCGAGCAGCAACCGCTCCATGGCGTCCTGATCGTGGAGGATTTTCGCCTGGAGCTGTGAGATGGAGTGCAGCGCTTCGCCCTCCACCCGCTTCCACAGCCGGCGGCGGATCGACGCGTACGCATACGACCGAAAGTCGAAGCCATAGTGACGAAAAACCCCCTCGAGCAGGAGCTCGATCTCGATTCGCTCGAGATCCGCGTTGTAGACGGCGGGAGCCCCCAAGAGGGACTCCCCCGGTTCTATCGGTACAACCATACACGCATCAGACTCAGCAACTGCTCCGTGTCGACCGGCTTGGTGATGTAGTCGGACGCACCCGCCGCGATGGTTTTCTCGCGATCGCCCTTCATGGCCTTGGCCGTGAGTGCGATGATCGGCAGCGCCTTCAGCGCGGGAATCCCGCGAATCGCGCGCGTCGTTTCGTAGCCGTCCATCTCCGGCATCATGATGTCCATGAGCACGAGATCAAAGTCCTGGCGCTCCTTGAGCAGGCCAATGGCGTCTTTTCCATTCTCCGCGAAGGACACCAGCATCCCGTGCTCCTCGAGCATGCTCGTCAGCGAGAAGATGTTGCGGACATCGTCGTCCACGATCAGCACTCGCTTACCCGCAAACACCGCATCGGTGTTGTGCAGCCGCTCGAGCATCCGTCGCTTCTGCTCGGGTAGCTTGGCTTCGACACGGTGCAGGAACAGCGCTGTTTCATCGAGCAGCCGTTCCGGCGACTTCACGTCCTTCACAATGATCGTCTCGGCGAACTTCCGCAGCTTGGTATCCTCCGCCTGCGAAAGCTCCTTGCCCGTGTAAATGATGATGGGCAGATCCGCGATGTTCTGGTTCGACTTGACGGTCTCGAGGAGCTCGAAGCCGTTCATGTCCTTCAGTCCGAGGTCGAGCACCATGCAGTCGAAGTGACCTGTGGCGAGCTCACGGAGAGCGTCCTCTGCTGATTCAACCGCCGTGATCTCGACATCCTCGTGCTGGATGAGCTCGATCATCGCTTCGCGCTGCGTGGCATCGTCCTCGACAACCAGCAACCGCTTCACCGACGAATCGATGAATTGCGTGATCTTCGCGAACGACTCGTCGAGCGCTTCCTTGGTGACGGGCTTCTCCAGATACGCGAGTGCACCCGACTTGAGGCCCTGCTGCCGCTCACGAATTCCCGTGATGATGTGCACCGGGATGTGTCGCGTCTGCGGATTGTGCTTCAACCGGTCGAGCACCGCCCAGCCATCCATACCCGGCATGTCGATATCGAGCGTGATGGCATCCGGCTCGAACGCGTGTGCGAGCTTGAGACCCGCATCGCCATCGAGCGCTGAGAGTCCCTTGAATCCCTTCTCGCGTGCCATCTCGAGAAGAACCTTGTTGAAGTTCTCGTCGTTCTCGATGATCAGCAGCACTCGGTCATCAGCTTCGATGGTATCGCGATCGTCCTCGAATCCTTCCGGACGCGGCAGTGAATCGCGCGACATCACAACATCGTCGACGCCGGGATACTCTGCCTCATCTACTACTTCTTCGAGCAGCGCCATGCCGCCCGTGGATGAACCGCCCGTGCCCTTGCTCCCGAACGTCACAGCGCGATAGCGCGGAGTATTCCCCATGTCGCCTATGCTCCGCCGCGGAGTTGTTGCCTCCGACGCAGGTCGCTCGGGTTCCACGTACTTCAGCGGCAGGAAGAGCGTGAACGTGCTGCCCGCGCCCGGCGTGCTCTCCACACGAATCTCACCACCGAGCAACCGCGCGATCTCTCGGCTGATGTTGAGGCCGAGTCCTGTGCCGCCGTACTTGCGGCTGGTGGTGCCGTCGGCCTGCTGGAACGCCTCGAAGATGAGCATGTGCTTGTCCTTCGAGATGCCGATACCGGTGTCCTGCACCGCGAACGCAATCACCGACTCGGCTTGATCGAGAATGCGGCTCGCGAACCGCTTACCCTTCTCTGCCTTGCGGATGGTGAGCTTGACCTCGCCCTTCTCGGTGAACTTGAACGCGTTCGAAAGCAGGTTCTTGAGCACTTGCTGGAGTCGCTGCCCGTCTGTCACCAATGCCGTTGGTACTTCGGGCTGGATGTCGACGATGTACGTCAGCCCCTTCTGGTGTGCGACCGGCTCGAACGTGCGCTTGGTGAAGGACTCGACATCCTTGATCGGCACGTCGCTCGGATTCAACTCCATCTTGCCTGCTTCCACCTTCGACAGATCGAGAATGTCGTTGATGAGGTTGAGCAGGTCCGTACCGGACGAGTGAATCGTCTGCGAGAACTCCACCTGCTTCGGAGTGAGCGTCGCTTCCTTGTTGTCGGCGAGCAGCTTGGAAAGAATGAGCAACGAGTTGAGCGGCGTGCGCAGCTCGTGACTCATGTTCGCCAGGAACTCGCTCTTGTACTTCGAGCTGAGTGCCAGCTGTTCGGCCTTTTCTTCCAGTGAGAGTCGCGCCGATTCCACTTCGCGATTCTTCTGCTCGACCTTCTGGTTCTGCTCTGCGAGGAGCGAGGCCTTTTCTTCGAGCTCCTCGTTCACCTGCTGGAGCTCTTCCTGCTGTTCCTTGAGTAGCTCTTCGGATTGACGCAGCGTCCTGGCTTGTGCTTCGAGCTCCGTGTTGGAGCGCTTGAGCTCATCCTGCTGCGACTGAAGCTCCTTCGATTGCGATTGCAGTTCCTGCGTGAGCTTCTGTGACTGCTCGAGCAATTCCTCGGTGCGCATGTTCGCGCCGATCATGTTGAGCACCACGCCGATGGATTCGGCGAGCTGGTCGAGGAAGGTCTGGTGGATCTGGCTGAATGGCAGGAAACTCGCGAGCTCGATCACCGCCTTCACCTCACCCTCGAAGAGGATGGGCAGCACGATGATGTTGCGCGGCGGCGCTTCGCCAAGGCCGGAGGTGATCTGGATGTAGTCGTCGGGGACGTTCTGGAGGAGAATCGGTTGCTTCTCCAGCGCGGCCTGCCCGACCAATCCCTCGCCGATCGCAAAGCGGTTGCCCACATGCTTGCGCGCGCGATACGCGTAGCTCGAAATGAGACGCAGCAGTGGCGAGCCCGCGTCGTTGTCCATGATGAAGAACGCACCGTGGTGCGCGGAGACGAGCGGCGTGAGTTCGCTCATGATCAAGCGAGAGACAGATTCGAGATCCTTCTGTCCCTGCATCATGCGGCTGAACTTCGCGAGGTTCGTCTTCAACCAGTCCTGCTCCTGATTGCGTTCCGTTGTTTCCTTCAGGTTCGCGATCATCTGGTTGATGTTGGTCTTCAACTCATCCAACTCTCCCTGCGCTTCTACGGTGATCTGCCGGGTGAGGTCACCCTTCGTCACGGCCGTGGCCACGTCGGCGATGTTTCGCACCTGCGCGGTGAGCGAGTTGGCCATGGCGTTCACACTGTCGGTAAGCGCCTTCCAGGTTCCGGCAACGCCCGGCACCTCTGCCTGGCCGCCGAGCTTTCCTTCCGTGCCTACTTCCTTGGCGACGCGCGTTACTTCGTCGGCGAAGACTCGCAGCTTTTCCACCATCGTGTTGACGGTGTTCTTCAGCTCGAGAATTTCTCCGCGCGCTTCGACCGTGATTTTTTGCGAGAGATCGCCGTTGGCAACGGCCGTGGTGACGAGCGCGATGTTACGCACCTGACTCGTCAGGTTGCTCGCCATGAAATTCACGTTGTCGGTCAGGTCTCGCCACACGCCGCCGGCGCCCGGCACTCGCGCCTGACCGCCGAGGATTCCTTCCGATCCCACTTCTCGGGCCACTCGCGTGACTTCGCTCGCGAACGCGTTGAGCTGTTCCACCATCGTATTGACGGTGTTCTTCAGCTCGAGAATTTCTCCGCGCGCATCAACGGTGATCTTCCGTGACAGATCGCCGAGTGCCACGGCCGTGGTCACGTCGGCGATGTTTCGCACCTGCGACGTGAGGTTCGAGGCCATGTAGTTCACGCTGTCGGTCAGGTCCTTCCACGTGCCTGCAACTCCCGGCACGTTGGCCTGTCCGCCCAGTCGCCCTTCGGTTCCTACTTCGCGAGCCACTCGAGTGACTTCGTCGGCGAATGATCGAAGCTGGTCCACCATGGTATTCACCGTGGTCTTCAGCTCGAGCATTTCTCCCTTGGCTTCGGCGGTGATCTTCTTGGAAAGGTCGCCCTTTGCCACGGCGGTGGTCACGTCGGCGATGTTTCGCACCTGCGACGTCAGGTTCGATGCCATGCCGTTCACCGAGTCCGTGAGATCCTTCCACGTTCCGGCGACACCAGGCACGTTCGCTTGTCCACCGAGCACACCTTCCGTTCCCACTTCTCGCGCAACGCGAGTGACTTCGGCGGCGAATGCATTGAGCTGGTCCACCATGGTGTTCACGGTGTTCTTGAGCTCGAGCACTTCGCCTTTTGCTTCTGCCGTGATTTTTCTGCTTAGATCGCCTTTCGCCACCGCGGTCGTCACGTCGGCGATGTTTCGAACTTGCGACGTCAGGTTCGAGGCCATCGAGTTCACCGAGTCGGTGAGATCTCGCCACGTTCCGGATACGCCTTCCACGTTTGCCTGTCCGCCCAGTCGCCCGTCGGTGCCTACTTCGCGGGCGACTCGCGTGACTTCGGCGGCGAATGCATTGAGTTGGTCCACCATCGTATTAATGATGGTTTTGAGCTCGAGAATTTCGCCCTTGGCTTCTGCGGTGATCTTCTTCGAGAGATCGCCACGCGCCACAGCGGTGGTGACGTCGGCGATGTTTCGCACCTGACTGGTGAGGTTGCCGGCCATGAAGTTCACCGAGTCGGTGAGATCCTTCCACGTACCGGCGACACCGGGCACGTTGGCCTGACCACCCAGTCGTCCTTCGGAGCCTACCTCTCGAGCCACTCGAGTGACTTCGGCGGCGAATGAGTTGAGCTGGTCCACCATCGTGTTGACGGTATTCTTGAGCTCCAGAACTTCACCCTTCGCTTCGACGGTGATCTTCTGTGAAAGATCTCCGTTGGCCACCGCGGTGGTCACGAGCGCGATGTTACGCACCTGACTCGTAAGGTTTCCGGCCATGAAGTTCACCGAGTCGGTGAGATCCTTCCACGTACCGCTCACGCCCTGCACGTTGGCCTGGCCGCCGAGAATGCCCTCCGTTCCTACTTCTCGAGCAACTCGAGTTACTTCGGAGGCGAAACCGTTGAGTTGGTCCACCATCGTGTTGACGGTGTTCTTCAGCTCGAGAATCTCACCCTTGGCTTCTGCTGTAATCTTGCGACTTAGATCACCTCGCGCCACCGCGGTCGTCACGTCGGCAATGTTTCTAACCTGACTTGTAAGATTCGACGCCATGAAGTTTACGGAGTCGGTCAGATCCTTCCATGTTCCAGCGACCCCGGACACGTTCGCCTGGCCGCCGAGGATCCCTTCCGTGCCCACTTCCCGGGCAACTCGGGTTACCTCGGCCGCGAATGACGAGAGCTGATCGACCATGGTGTTGATCGTGTTCTTCAGCTCGAGCATTTCGCCCTTTGCTTCGGCGGTGATCTTTCGTCCCAGATCGCCCTTTGCCACGGCCGTCGTCACGTCGGCGATGTTTCGCACCTGATTGGTCAGGTTGCTCGCCATGCCGTTTACCGAGTCCGTCAGGTCCTTCCACGTTCCGGCAACGCCGGGCACGTTCGCTTGTCCACCCAGCACACCTTCCGTTCCCACTTCGCGAGCAACGCGCGTTACTTCGTCGGCAAATGAGGAGAGCTGATCCACCATCGTGTTGATGGTGTTCTTCAGTTCCAGAATTTCGCCCTTTGCTTCTGCGGTGATCTTCTTGGAGAGGTCGCCCTTTGCAACGGCCGTGGTGACGTCGGCGATGTTGCGTACCTGATTGGTCAGGTTCGTGGCCATGCCGTTCACCGAGTCCGTGAGGTCGCGCCACGTTCCGCTCACGCCCTGCACGTTGGCCTGTCCACCCAGTCGTCCTTCGGTGCCGACTTCTCGCGCCACGCGCGTGACTTCACTCGCGAATGCGTTGAGCTGATCCACCATTCGATTCACGGTGCTTCCAATGCGGAAGAACTCGCCCTGCACCGTCTTCCCTTCAATCTCCAGCTCCACCTTCTGACTCAAGTCGCCCTCAGCCACCGCCTTGATCACGCGCGCGACTTCTGATGTCGGCTGCACGAGGTCGGTGATGAGCGAGTTGAGTGCGTCGACCGAACCGGCCCATGAACCGCCGGCGGGTCCGATGGTGGCGCGATCGCGCATCTTGCCTTCGCGTCCCACAGAGAGTGCGACTCGATTGAGCTCGTCGGCGAGGCGGCCGTGTTTCGTGGCCACGCTGTTGAAGATGTCGGAGATCTCGCTCATGAGCGGATCGTCGTGAATCTCGAGTCGTATGGCGAAGTCGCCGGCGTCGAGTGCGCGCAGCCCCGCCAACAGCTTGCGCAGTCCTCGGTCGCGCGAGCCGCCACCACCGTTTCCAGAATGAGAAACGCCACCCGGTCGAACGGTCACGGTTTCCGTGACGTCGACTTCGGCGGCGGGAGCGGCTTTGCGCGGACGACCGCGCTTGCCCTTGGTAGTTCCATTTGATCGCGAGGACCGGCGAGCGGGGCCGGCCTCCTCATCAGGTGCTTCTGGTCTCTCGCTGACGCTCACGTGTCAGGACCTCTGGAAGGAAGACGATGCGAATAGCCGCGTTGCACGAACGCGGCGTTCCAGTGTTCTTGCAGACTCGAGTGTTCAAGTGCTATGCCGAGCACGGCCATTGGCGAAGCAGCGAATCGGCGTTGCCGGCGCTCCGTTGCAAAAAGCAGGCTCCTTAGAACAGCGCGGAATTTCTTCAAGTGACTGCACAGACAGGGCGGCACAACAACGGACAAGGCGGATTCTTGGTGAACTGCTAAAGCATTGCAGTTCAAGAAGATCCGCCCTGTCCGCACTTGTGCCGCGCTGTCTGTGCAGTCAGTTACGACGGCTTGACGAGCACCAAGTCTCCGACGGCCAACGCGGCACCGTGCTCAACGCGCACATACACGCGACTCCATCCCGGATTCACCTTGTCCGAGATCCTCACGAAGCGCTGATCCAGGAACGCGTCGCGGATCGTATTGCACGGATCCGCGAAGGCCGTGATCACGCATTGAACCGGCCCTAGCAGTACGCGGACGCCGGGCTGCATTTCGCGCCAATCCACACCGCTGATGGTGACGTTCTCGCCTACCGCGCCTGGATAGATCGGATGGCCCTCGAGCACGAGCTGGTCGATCAGCTCCTGCGAGTAAAGGCAGAGGGCACGCTCAGGACCGCCGTGATGTTTTCGGTTGCTTTGCCAATCCCACTCCATGCCCTGCTCAGACACCAGCGCGCGCTCGACGGGCAGCTTGGGGACGCCACCGTCTGATCGCTGTACCGAGGCTATGTAGGGCATGAGATTCGGAACCTGAATGCACAGATAAGAGGGACTGAACCACGGACACTCCGGACCTAACATCAAAACACAATCAGAGCTGAAGTTCCCGCAGTGTCCGGTTTGTCTGTGTCTATCCGGCGTTTCTGCGAAGTCTTTTCAGACTCTTCTTACGGCAAACCACGAATGATACGCACAGGAATCCCACCATTTGACGTCGACGTCAAAACCTGAACAGGGAATCCCAACTGCCGGTCAAACATCGGATCCGGCGACAACAATACCACCGTCCATCCACGCGCTCGCTCACGCAGCACGCGCCCGAACCGGCCCCACAAGTCGAGCACGCGATCGGCATCACCAACTCGCACACCATACGGCGGATTGCTCACGATCCACCCACGATCATCCGGCAACTCCAGCGCAGAAATCGACCGCTCCAGGAAACTGATCGCATCGGCCACGCCGGCACGCTCCGCATTTGCCCTCGCCGCCACAATTGCGCCGGCATCTCGATCGGCACCGTACGTGTGAACTGACGCGGCACTGGGCTGGAGCGCGGCCAGCACAGACGTCCTGAGCGACGCACTGACGCCGGGCCACTTCTCGATCGCAAATGTCCGCTGCATTCCGGGCACCATGCGACGCGCGTGCATCGCTGCTTCGATCGGAATTGTCCCCGCCCCACAGAATGGATCGACGAGTGGCGCATCGAACGTCCAGCCACTCGCCTGGATCATCGCGGCGGCGATCGTCTCCCGGAGCGGCGCCTTTGCCGTCGCCTGCCGATACCCGCGACGATGCAACAACGCGCCAGACGTATCGGCACTCACCACGGCATGGTCACGCACAAATCGCACGACGATCAGCTGCGCATCATCCGCATCGAACTCCTCGTCGTCGGCCGCATCCTCGAGCCGAACCTTCGGCATGACGCGCACAATCGACTCCGCCAATCGCTGTGCAATGCCACCAGTGTGATACAGCTTCGATTTTCGGCTCGTGACGCGAAAGCGAACGGCATCGCCATTCTTCATCACACGCGCCCAGTCGATTTTCCGCGCACGTCGCTCCAATTCCGCGAACGATCGCGCCTCGAATTGCGCCAGGCGTACCAACACCCTGGACGGAATACGCAAGGCGGCATTCGCGAGCATCACGCTCGCTGCATCGCCGGTCCACGCAAAGCCGCCCTCTTCTGCGCGCACATCCAAACCAGCGCCACGCGCCTCCGCGATCGCCAAAGCCTCGAGGCCCGGCGTCACGATGGCAAAGCATTCCAGCGGCGTTGGCGATTGCATCACTCCGCAACGGTAATCCAACGCCGAGCGAATGACAGCCCTGCCCAATCGCTGAGCCGCCGCGTAGCGTATGCGACATGATCACGGTCTCCACCCTGACGCGGCAGTACGGCTCGTTTACCGCCGTCGACAACATCTCGTTCACCGTGGCTCCGGGCGAAATCCTCGGGCTCGTTGGTCCCAACGGCGCCGGCAAGACGACCACGCTCCGCTGCCTTGCCGGCATCATCGCGCCGTCAACCGGTACCGTGAAAATCGGAGACGACGACATCCAGAAAAACCCGGTGGAGGCGAAGCGAAAGCTCGCCTTCATTCCCGACGAACCGCATCTCTTCGACCACCTTACCGTCGAGGAGCATCTGCAGTTCATCGCGCGCCTCTACGGCGTGACCGAAGCACCCAGACTTATCGGCCCGCTACTGGACGAGCTCGAGATCGCCGACAAGCGCACGGCGCTGTCGTCGGAGCTGTCACGAGGCATGAAGCAGAAGCTCGCAATTGCCTGCGGACTTCTCCACGATCCGTCCGTCCTCATTCTCGACGAACCTCTCACAGGCCTCGATCCCGCCGGCATGCGCCGTATGCGCGCAACGATTGCGAACCGCGCCAAGAGTGGCTCATCCATCATCCTGAGCTCACACCTGCTGACGCTCGTTGAAGAGCTGTGCACCAAGTTGTTCGTGATCCGTCACGGCAAGTGCGTCGCCTATGGCACCATCGACGACGTGGTGCGTGCACACCCGGAGCTAGCAGGTCTTTCGCTCGAGGACATGTTCCTCGCGCTCACGGGCACCGACGAACGCGCGAGCTCCGCGTGATTGGCGCCTTCGCGTTTCTCATCGCCACGAGCACGCGCAACAAGTTCGTCTCGCAGCTGCAGCGTCTGCGCAGTCCGCGCTACGCGATCGCACTGCTGCTCGGAATCGGGTACTTCTGGCTTGTCTTCTTCAATCGCACGCGGCGCGCGAACGACGCGCCGTCACCAGTCGAATTCTACGAGACACTCACCGTCTTCCTGCCGCTCGTTGTACTCGTGCTGGCAGTCCAAGTGTGGCTTTTCGCCAAAGACAGGACGGCGCTCGCCTTCACGCAGGCCGAAGTGTGGCTGCTGTTCACGGCACCGGTATCACGTCGGTCGCTGATTCTCTACAAGCTTGCACGCAGCCAGACGGCGGTAGTCACCACCGCCTTGATCTGGGTGCTCGTCATCAATCACGGCAATCGCCCCCTCGAGCGCGCAATCGGCTACTGGCTGCTGCTCTCAACGATCAATCTTCATCGCCTCGGCGTCGCACTAGTGAAGACGTCGCAGGCAGAGCACGGACTGTCGGGACTGCGTCGCACGTGGCCAGCGTTAGTCGTTGTGGGCCTCATCCTCGGATCGATGGTCTGGGGATACGTTGCCAACGCGAGTTCGTTCGCGGCTGCGCGCGAGCTTGGCGCCATGCGCACAACGCTAACAACCGTCATGTCGGAGGCGCCAGTGAGCTGGGCGCTCTATCCGTTTCACGCACTCATCGCTCCAACGTTCTCACGCGACTCTGCGACGTGGCTTGCGGCTATTCCTGGAGCAGTCGTGCTGTTGGCGGTGCATCTGCTGTGGGTGCTGACGTCGGATGCCCGATTCGAGGAGGCCGCCATCGAGGCATCGGCGTATCGCGCCAGTTGGCTCGCGAATCGGCGCTCGCGCGGCGCGGCTCCGGATGCAGTCAAGAAAAAGGGGAAACGCATCCCACCGCTCTCACCGCGCGGCGCGCCGGCCGTTGCGATCATCTGGAAGAACTACATCTGGCTCGTGCGCACAGGGCAAACTCGTGCCCTGTTCGGGTTGCCAATCTTTCTGGCACTCCTTGGCCTTGTACTCGCCAACCGTGCGCCGTTTGGAGAAATACTGATCGGCATCACCTGTGCGGGGCTCTGTGTGGCGACCGTCGTGTTCGGCCCCATGAGCATGCGCAACGACCTTCGCAGTGAGCTCGCGCGGTTACCGATGCTCAAGTCGCTGCCGCTCCGTGGACGCGAGATCATGGTGGCCGAGGTGGCGAGTAGCTCGCTGCCGACGGCGTTGATGCAATATCTGCTCGTGATCGCCGGCCTGATTGCCGTGTCAAACATTCCCGAAGGCGTTCCGTCACCCGCCCTGCGCATTGGTGTGCTGCTTGGTGCTCCGCTCGCGCTTGCCGGGCTGAATATCGCCAACTTCACCATTCACAATGGTCTCGCGCTGCTCTTCCCTGCGTGGGCAAAGCTTGGCGATACGGGCGCGAGTGGCATCGAGTCGATGGGGCAGACGATGCTCACGATGATCGTGACCTTGGTGATGCTGACGCTGC
>JBBQHJ010000089.1:0-14373 GCA_038323865.1 Gemmatimonadales bacterium | reverse complement strand
ACGCTCGGAATGACACCGGGCTACGCTCAGAATGACACGGTGCTACGCTCGGAATGACACGGTGCTACGCTCGGAATGACACGGTGCTACGCTCGGAATGACACCGGGCTACGCTCGGAATGACACCTACTTCACCGTGATATTCTGGATCATGCCGTGCGTGCTGTGTCCCTTGCCGTCCTTGGCATCGGGCACGAAGCAAAGCAGCGCGTAGTTGCCTGGCGTGAGGTCGATCGGGAAAATGCCCGAGCGTCCTTTGGCCAAACCGGCCATGCCGCCAATCGGCTTGCCCGGCGGCGGGCTCTTCATCATGTCCTTCTCGACCCACGCGCTGACGTCCTGACCTGTCTTGCCAGGTGCCAGCTGGATCACGACGACCTCGTGGTCCTGCGCCGCATCGTTCACGAAGTTGATCGCGTGCTTGCCGGCCGACAGCGGCTTTGACAACGCGAACTTGTAGTCGCTCGCGCGAATGGTGATGTCACCGACCGGTGCGCCTGCCTGCATCGGAGCCATGCCGTCGCCTTCCACCGTGAAGCTGCCAACCATGCCCTTCGCCATATGCGGCATAGGCTCGCCGGGCGAGTTGATGAAGCACAACACGGCATAGGTGGCCGGCTCGAGGCTCAGCGTTGCCTCGGCGCTGCCGCCAGGAAGGGCCGGATTCGGACCGCCGACGGATGTCATCCACGCCGGTGGCGGACCCTGCTTCTTCAGCGCCTCGGCGACGTCCTTCATGGTCTTGCCCTTATCGAGCTTAATGATCGTGGCGTGATGCAGAAACTTGCCGTCGTTGATGAGACGGAAGGTGATCGGGGCGCTCGACTTGACAGTCTTGGGCAGCTCGAAGGAAAAATCCCTCGCGTGGATGACGACGACCTGTGCAACCGGGTGCGTGGTACTCGGCGTCACGGCCAGCGTGGCGGCGGCGAGCAGGTGGGCAATGGCGAACATGATGTGAGAGCCTGCGTAAGAGGTGGAAAGTGCGACCAGAAAATCGCGACTTTCGGTACGACGCGCCAGATGCGCTCAGGGATTCGGATCGGCCTTCATGGCCGAGTGCATGTCGTGGCCGGCGTGTTCGTCGCCCCAGACGGCTACAGGGTCGCTGTTTTCGATCACATTCGCATGGAGCATCCACCCGAACAGGTTCTCGTGAAAGACCCCACCAACCGCCTTGCACGCCTTTTCGGTGGCAATGGGGCTCTCCGGGCCAAACAGCGGCTGGCCATCGCGACGCTCGAGCCAACGCTCGGCGTCTTCCTTGGGCGGGATGCACCAGTTCACGTGCTTGTGCCACCGGGCAATGGAAACCGGAACGCGCGCATTGAGCTTGTCGATGCCGAAACGCTTTGGCGCGGTGTACATCGCGCCGACCAGCACGAAGCGGCCATCAGCTCCCTTCGTATATAGTATGGACGTCGGCTTGGCGGGATCGAAGCGAAATGCCTCCTGCACCGCGCGCCAGTTGCTGGTGAAGTGATAGACCTTCTGCTCCTTTACCTGGGGCATGAACATCTTGTAGCCGTCCTGGACCGCGGCAATGGTGTCGCGATACGGCGCGAGCGCTGTCTTTAGTTCGCGCGCTACCTGCGCTGCGCGCGCGGAGTCGGCTGACGTCGCATGACGAACCGGCGACATCTCCATGTGCAGGTTCCCGTTGTTGGACGGTGAACCATGATCGTGGTCCTGCGCCGCAAGCGGAGCGGCGCAGGCCAACGCGCACACAATCGCGCGCACGATTCGCGGAAAATGGTACGACATAGTCGGATCCTCCAATCTAGCAGACGACCCGAATGCCGCGTTCGTTAACCCGTGAATGAATCGATCACCGCCAGCAGTCGCTGAAGATCTCGCGCCGAGCTCGGCGCACCGAACGATGCGCGAATGGCGCCCACCGGGCGATCCTCGAGACACTCGGCGAAACGATCGATGCTCCAGCCGAACTCTTCAACGGATTGGAGACACCGAGCCGTTGCCTCTGCTGGAAAACGAAATGCTGCTTCCGATGCCCCGGGGTTGCAGAAGCATCCACCGCGCACGGAAACACGCGCGGTATGCGCGCGGCGCTCCACGGCGGCGAAAGGAACGCTCGCGCCCTTCTCGTCGAGCAGGTTGAATGCGACTGTCGCTCCGCGATCGCTCGCTATTCCCGGTCCATAGATCTCGGCGATCGGCGCGCCGTTGCGATGCGCGCGCGACGACAGCGCCTTGATGAGTTGCATGGCAAGCGCGGATGCGTGGCGCTCGATGTTGTCCGTGCCAATCGATTCGAGAAAGTCGAGGCCGCCGGCAATGGCAGAGATTCCGAGAAAGTTCGCCGTACCATCTTCGAACGCCTCCTCGGTGCTGCGCAGCGCGTGGATGTTATTCTGGACGGAGACAAACTCCACCGTGCCGCCGGAGAACCACGGCCGTTCGAGTTCGGCGAGCGCATCACGCCGCGCAACGAGCGCTCCAACACCCGTTGGATATCCAAACATTTTGTAGAATGAAATCGCCACGAAGTCTGCCGGTGTCTCACGCAGGCTGAGTCGCGACATCGGCAGATAGGCGGCTGCGTCCAGCAGAACGCGATGACCCAGCGCCTGCGCGTGATGAACGAGCGACAGAGAATGTCGCACGCCTGAAAAGTTCGATTGCGCTGGAAACGCGAACAGTCCGCGCCCCTCGATGCTCAGCATGCGTTCGCGCGACGCATCGAGACGCAGTTGCTTGTCGAGCGGCAAATAGTTGACGGTCGCGCCGCGGCGCCGCGCAAACTCGCGGATCCCGTTCACCGAGTTGTGATTGTCGGTGGTGAGAATGAAGGGCGCATTGGTGCCGAATTGAAACGCACTGCCGACGAGTCCGAGCGCGCCAGTCGCATTCGCCGCGAAGCAGACCGCATATTCCGCGGGATCAGCGTCGAGGTAGCCCAGTATGCGTTGGCGAGCGTCGCCGATCACGTGCGTACTCGAGAGCGACGCAGGATTCTCGGCGTGCGGATTGCCGAACACCGACCTTCTGAGGAGCGCCTGATGCTCCGAGAGAAGTGATTCGGGATAGAGCGCACTGCCGGTGTAGTCGAGATATGCGTGCCCATTTGCATCGAGACGTGCGAACTCACGTCGGCGGAGCAATTCAAAATCGGGCGCGACGTCAACGTCGATCTCGGGTGCGAGCAATGCGCTCAACATCCGCGCCTCTTTGTTTTCGTGATCAGCGCGCGCGCACTTCCGGCTTCCGGCAACGCAACGGCACCGGTGCGCGGCACGCCGCCGAAGTATTTGCTCAACGCGCTGCGCTGTTCGATCAACGAATCTGTTTTCGCGATTCCAGTGCGTTCAGGCAGCACGGGGTTCATGACGTCTTCCATCCAGTCGAGAACTCCGCCACGGAGGAAATACACATGCTGATGTCCGAGCGCGCGGAGCAGCACCCAACCCTGTGCTGCGTGTGCGCCGCCTTCCGAGTAGAGCACGATTGTTTCGTCCGCCGCCGGCTTGAGCTTGGCCAGATCCGTTAGCGCTACCCGCTCTGCGCTCGCGACGTGGAATTCCGCGAACTCGGAATCCGAGCGAACGTCAATCACACGTAACCCTTTCTTGCGAGCACGAATCCATTCGCCGAGTTCCTCGGCGGTGACGTGATCGGCTTGGTGCTCGATGTCGTTGGCTAATGCAACCGCGTCGATGTTCGTGCCTGTTGGCTTCGATGTGCCAAGCACGAGGGCGAGTAGCGCTGCACCCGCTGCGAGTGTAGCGAGCAATCGACGCACTGTCATACGTGCAGATTCCTCGACTTCGCGCTTCGCGCTTCGCTCGGAATGACACGGCGTTCTATTCGCTCCGCCACCGCGAACCCGGCGAGGGCGAGCACCACAATCCCGAACACGACCACCCCATCAGGTGCACCGAGTATTGCCGGAAGTGTGATGCCGCCTCGAGGCGTGCTGCGGAAGAACGACTCAAACAGTGGAAGCGCCAAACCCGTCGCGAGAACCCCCGCGAACATTCCAAACACAACGGCGAATCCGTCACCACGCCCGGTTGCCGCAGCGACGCATGACGTCCCCGGACACAGCCCGGCAATCGCGAAACCGATCCCGAAGACGACGCCGCCAACGAGCTGCGGCAGGATCCACGTCTCGGGCACGTAGACTTTCGACAGGTCAAGGACGCCGATACGCGACAGGAAGAATGCGCCGAGCATCGCGGTGATGATCGCGGTGAACATCACCTTGAACACCGTGAGGTCGGTGAGGTTGAACTGGCCCATGAGCTTGCGTGCGCTGCCGAGCCCGGAGCGTTCGAGGCATGCGCCAAAGCCAATGCCGATCACGAGGGCGGCAGCGAGATCGCCAGTTGATCCGGAAGTGAAGAATGGAGCGCTCATGACCACGCTCCGCGCCGAACCCACGCAACGGCATATGCGGCAGCGAACGCACCAGCGACGAACACCCAACTGCCCACGCTCATTAGCGCGCCGCCGGTGAGTGCCTGGCCGCTCGTGCATCCACGTGCGAACACAGCGCCTGCGCCCATGACTGCCCCGCCCACAGCTGCACTCGCAAGGCGCGAACGCACGGAGACGCTCGGCCCACGTTCAACGTCCTTGCGAATACGGCCAGCAAGTGCCGCCGAGATCCACGCGCCGATCACCACACCGAGTAGTTCGATCACGAGCCAGTCGCGCCAGATGCTGCCGGAGTCGAGATGGTCGGCGAAAAAGAAATTCCTGTGCGCCGCTGCTGGTGCAACGAGCGACGACGTGCTCGCTGCCGCGGCGGCGAACGCACCGCTTGCTCCGAGTCCCCGTCCAACGAGAACGAATGACGCGAGTAGCACGACTCCAAGACACACGCCGGCCACGTATGGGTCGGCGTACGACTGCGGCTGGGTGCGTCGCGTGAACAGGTTCATTTCTTTACTTCCACGGGAAGTGCAGAGTTGCGACCCCATTCCTGAAACGAGCCATCGAACAACAGAACCGGGTGACCGAGTGTTCGCGCAGCAAAGAGCACTGCCGTCGCCTGCTGTCCGATGTGGCAATACGCAACGACCGTATCGCGCGGACCAACGCCAGCGGCGGCGAACATCTTCGTCAGCTCCTCCGCCGACTTGAGATGCGTTGTATTGTCGGTGACCCACGAGAAGGGAATGTTTTTCGCGCCAGCAATGTGTCCCTTTCGCGTGGGACGCGTGCCCTGCTCCACGCCGTCGTAATAGACGCTGGCTCGTGCGTCGATGAGGTGAAAGGAGGGATCGGTGACGCGATTCCGAAGACTGGTGAGTGAAATCACCACTGGATTAATGCGTAGCGTCGACAGATGTCCGGCGACCGGCTTTACCGTTTCGCTCGTGACTGACTTCCCGGCCTTCTTCCATGCCACCAAGCCACCATCGAGCAACGCACTCCGCGCGCCGAAGCCCGCGTAGTCCAGCGTGAGCAGCGCGCGCGTGGCGTGTGTGATCTCATCCGCTGCGGTGTAGATCACGATACGCGAATCGTCCGACACGCCGAGCGACGCCAATGTATTGCGCAACGACTGCGCACTCGGCAATTCGAGCATCAGGCTGTCCGTGTGATTCATGCTCGACACGGAGATCTGATCGAGGTCGAGGTAGTGCGCGCCAGGAATGTGAGCCTCCGCGAATTCCATGGCGTCGTCCATCATGCCGATTTGGAAGACGATAACTTTCGGATCCTTCAGGTGCTCGCTGAGCCACGCCGGCGTAACGAGCAGGTCGGCTCGTGTGGGTTGCTGAGCGCCTGCTGCGACCGCGATGCTGCCCGCAACAAGCGCGGCGAAGAGATGTGCGATGCGCACGACTACTTCTTGCCGTCGGCAGGATTCTCGACGGGCAGGTCCATGCGGCGGCCCCACTCCTGGAACGAGCCGTCGAACAGATAGACTGTGCGGCCAAGTGTGCGCGCGGCGAACACCACGGCGGTACCCTGCTGCCCGATGTGGCAATACGCGACGATCGTATCCTTTGGACCGACGCCCGCCTTCGCAAACAATTCCTCAAGCTGCGCCGCGGTTTTCATGCGGAGCTTGTCGTCCGTGGCCTCCGTGAACGGAATGCTCTTCGCGCTGGGAATGTGTCCCTTTCGTGAGCTTCCCATCTCGACGCCGTCATAGAAGACGGCAGCGCGTGCGTCGATGATTTTCACGTTCGGCGACGCCAGATGCTGCTGCACGTAGTCGATGCTTACGGTGACCGGCTTGATCTTGAGCGCGGAGAGCTGGCCCGTTTTCGCGACAGGATCATCGGTGGTGGCCTCGTGACCCTCGGCCTTCCACGCGTTCATGCCGCCATCGAGAATCGCACTGCGCGATCCAAAGCCTGCATTGTCGAGCGTGAGCATGATGCGCGTGCTCGGCGACACCCAGTCGTTGCCGTAGTAGACGACGATGCGCGAATTGTCCGAGATGCCAATCGCGGCGAGCCGTGCGCGAAGCGTATCCGGCGTCGGCAGCTCGAGGATCAGGCCCTTCTCGCGATCCTGGCTCGTGACGGAGACGTCCTGCATGGCGACGTAGCGCGCTCCGGGAATGTGCGCCTTTTCGTACTCGGCTTTGTCGCCGACGTGGAGCAATACGAGGTCGGGATCTTTCAGGTGATTGGCGAGCCAGGCGCTCGAGGTGACGAGCGAGGCGCGTTGTGCCTGCGCGGGGGCGGCAACAATAAGTGCGGCCAGGAGCGTGAGGTGCAGATTCCTCGACTTCGCTCGGAATGACACGGACTTCGCTCGGAATGACACGGACTTCGCTCGGAATGACACGGACTTCGCTCGGAATGACACGGACTTCGCTCGGGATGACACGGACTTCGCTCGGGATGACACGGACTTCGCTCGGAATGACATCGTCCTCTCCATTCAGGTCGCACGTATCATGCACCAACGGGGCAGCAAGAGGATGGCCGTTTGGTCTGGAGCATGTCCGGGATTTATGAAGACCCGGGATCGAACCGGTAGCCGACTTTCCACACGGTGAGAATGTGGCGAGGCTGCGCAGCGTCAATTTCGAGCTTGCGACGGAGTTCCGCGATGTGCGAATCGACGGTGCGAGAAAGGACAAACGCGCCGTATCCCCATACCTCGCGCAGCAGTTCCTCGCGTGTGGCAACCGATCCGCTCCGCTGCACCAGCGCGAGCAACAGCTCGAATGCCTTCGGCGTGAGCCCGCACAGGCGATCCGCGCGACGCACTGTGCGCGACGACGGATCAACGACGATGTCGGCGAATCGAATCACTTGGTTGGTATGAGTGCCGTGATTCTCTCCCGAGCGGCGACGCAGCAACGAGTTCACGCGCTCAAGTAGCTCGAGCACACCGAACGGCTTCGTCACGTACTGATCGGCATCGAGACGGAAGCCGCGCACCTTGTCGGCCTCCTCACCCTTGGCCGTCAGGATGATCACCGGGACTCGATTCCGTTCCTTGCGCAGCGCGGCGAGCACCTCATAGCCATTGAGCACCGGGATCATGAGATCGAGAATCACCAACTCGGGCTTCCACTCGCGCGCAACCGTGAGCGCGGTGCCGCCGTCTTCGGCAATGCGCGTCTCATGCTTCTCGTGACGGAGGTTGTACGCAATGCCCTCTGCCAGCGACGTGTTGTCTTCGACAACCAGCACGCGCGCCATCAGCTCGGCACCGGAACGTGAACTGCCGACACCGGCGTCTTCTCGCCCGCTGCGACGCTCGCAACAACCGGCAGCGACACGACAAAGTGCGCACCCTTCTCAGCCGATTGCGCGATCCACGCGTCGCCACCGTGTTGCCGAGCGACGTCACGGACAATGGAAAGTCCAATACCACTTCCTGCGACGTGGGCTGCCGTGGTTCCACGCTCGTAGGGGCGCCAGACAGACTCGCAGGCATCAGCCGCAATTCCGGGCCCTTCATCCGCAACCTCGAGCTGCACCGCATTTCCGACTGTGCGAAGCCTCACGACCACCGTCTGTTTCGCTGGGCCGTATTTCACCGCATTGTCGAGAAGATTGAGCACGATGTGTCGCATCGCGCCTGGTCGCAGCATTACCAAGGGCACTGCAGCCGCGCGGAACTCAACGCGACTTCCACGCGCCGCCGCGAGCGGCGCGAACTCCTCGATGATGCTCTGCACCTCGGCGCGAGTATCCGTCTGCTCCGTGATCTCGTCGTCGGGGCGACCGGTACGCGAGAAGCGCAGCACGCGCTCGACCAGATGCTGGAGACGCGCCGTTTCGCGCTCGACATTGTTCAGCGACCACTCGCGTTCTCCGCTCGTCTTGAAGCGCCCGAGTCGCAATGTCTCCAGGTACAAGCGCATTTGCGCGAGTGGAGTGCGCAGTTCGTGCGATATGCTCGCCACGAAATCCGAACGCAGTCGTGACAACTCCGATTCGCGCCGCATCTGGGCAATGGCGACGAATGACAACGCCACCGCCACGGTCAGCAGCGCGAGCAGGAACGGCAGTCGTGACGTTGGCAATCCGCCAATGATGAGCGAGCCCGCCATCGCCCTGTTGATTTGCGCGCGAATCAACAGCGACCCGTAACCCGCCGACATACGCGTGGAGTCATCGAGGCTCCATTCACGAATTGGCTCGGATTGGAAGACCACGTTGCCCTGTTTATCCGACACCTGAAGCTGCACCAACTCCCGAATGGAATGGCCCTGCGCAAAGGTTTTCGGCAAGAGGCCTTGTCCATACATCACCTCCGCCAGCACGCGCGACAGATCATCGCGCGCGTACTCGGCGCCGTACACGAGTGTGTCCCCCCATGTAGTGGGCATGAGGGTGTACACCAGCATGCGCGGCACCGAGTCACGTCGCGCGAGAATGATCGGAAAGCGACTGTCACTTGGACCGTCGTGGATCACCTTCGTCAGCGTGTCGTTGATCCACTTCTTTTCTTCGGGCGTGTACGTGACGCGATGCAATGCCGAGAACTCCGTGGGCATTGGGCGGTCGACTTCCCAGCCTTCGGTCGCATCCGGATGCGTGTTGCGCGCGACGCCCAGCGTATCGGTGCCGAGCTTGAAGCCGAAGAACATGACGGGATCGGGCCCGTACCTCGAGCGATGACAGCCGCACTGCGCGTTGAACGGCAGATAGTGCGGCAGGTCGTTTGCATCCGGCACCTTGGGATACGAATGCATGCCATCCCCGTGATTCACCGCGCCGAGGTTCGTTTGCGTATTCTGCGCAAACAACTCGCGCAGGTGTTGCTCATAGCTCCATGCCACAAAGCCCGCATAGTCGTGCAACGCACGCTCAGCGATTCGACGCTGAGAGCGCACGGCACGATTGGCTTCGAAGAGTCCGAGGGCAGTGAGGCCCACGCTGGCGAACAGCAGCAACACCGGCCAGCGGAAGGTGGGGAACCGCATGTCTGAACGATGCGACGTATCAGGGCGTTCTGACAATGGAGGATGTGTGAGAAATATGTGAGGACCCCCAAGGCATTACCTTTCCGACTGTGATCGACCCGACCGTTACTACCCAGCTTCTCAGCGGCAACCCGCTCGTCGCGCTCCCGGCGCTGTTCCTCGGCGGGGTGCTCACGAGCCTCACGCCGTGTGTTTACCCCATGATCCCGATCACTGCGGCGATCGTAGGAGGCCAATCGGCAGACGGCAAGCCGCAACCAAAGTGGCGCCCCGTCGCGCTGACCCTCACCTACGTGGCGGGCCTCGCGATGGTGTACTCGGCGCTGGGCGTGTTTGCCGGCGTGACGGGAACGATCTTCGGCTCCGTCAGTACAAACCCGTGGCTCTACTTTGCCATGGCCAACGTGCTGTTGCTTGCGGCCTTGAGCATGCTCGACGTGATCCCGGTGCGGTTGCCCTCCTTTGTGATGGAGCGCGCGGCGAATCTTGGAACGGCGGGCAGATTTTCTGGTGCATTTGGCATGGGCGCGATGTCGGGTCTCGTCGCGGCGCCCTGCTCTGCGCCAGTCATGGCTGCGGTGCTCACGTGGGTCACGGCGACAAAGAGTGCGATGCTCGGCTTTGTGTATCTGCTGACGTTCTCGCTCGGGATGTGCGCGTTGCTGGTTGTCGTTGGTGTTTCAACTGGTGGCCTGGCGCGACTTCCGCGCGCGGGCGCCTGGATGCTCATCGTGAAGAAAGTGTTCGCTCTCGTCATGCTCGGCGCCGCCGAGTACTACCTCGTGAAAATGGGACAGTTGCTTATATGAAGTTTGCTCATGCTGTCGCTGTTGCGATGATGATCGCGCCCGTTGCGGCGCGTGCGCAGGAGATGTCCGTGGGTACGATCGTGCCGAGCGCACAGTTGCAGACGCTCGATGGCAAGACGGTTGATCTCAAGGAGGTCGCAAAGGGGCCCGCGGTGATCGAGTTCTGGGCGACATGGTGCGAGAACTGCGAGCATTTGCTGCCGACGATGCAGAAGGCGTTTGCGACGTACGGCAGCAAGGTGCGGTTCGCGATGGTCGCCGTGAACGTGAATCAGAGCCAGCAGCGCGTGAAGCTGCATGTCGAGAAGTACAAAGTGCCGGGTGAACAGTTGTTCGACACCAAGGGCGATGCGACCGACAAGTGGGATGTTCCGGCGACGTCATTTGTGGTGGTGATCGACAAAAATGGAAAGGTCGTCTACACCGGCGTGGGTGGGACACAGGATATCGAAGCAGCGATCAAGAAAGCGCTTTGAACTGCGTGAAAGTGCAGATTCCTCGACTTCGCTCGGAATGACATTCTAGCTTATCCCTTCAGCTCAAGGGTGAGCAGTTTCTTGGAGTCACCGGTTTCGAATGTGTGGTGACATTCGATGCGCGTCATGATCACCGGCTCATCGAATTTCTCCGCGAGCAGCACCGCTAGTTCGTCGCGAGGCAGCTGGCGATAGAGGCTGAGCGTCACGTGTGGTGTAAAGAAGAACCGTGGCGCTGCGTGCTTGAGTCCACTCGTCTTGATCCGCTCGTGCAACGTGCGCAGTGGGCCATGCGGATCGAGTGGGAGCACCACGATTTCCGTCTGCATGAAGCGCGTTGGGCGCCCGAAGCGCAGCGTAATTGGCGCGGTTGTCGACGCGATCGGCTCCAGGTGCTCGCGTAACCTCTCGATCGGCGTGCGCGCATCGATTGGGCCCGTGCCGGATGATCCGATCAGCGTCACGTGAGGCTTGCCGAGCTTCACGATGCGTGGATCGTGCTCCTGTTGTAACGCTGCAACCCGCGCGCCGACTCGTCCCTCGATGGGCGCAATGATGAAGATGCCGCTCTTCGGTGCAGGACTCATCGAGTTCCGGTCAGTGGCTGCGCTGCATCCACGATGGTACCGGAGCAACCGACCATCGGAGCACGTGGCCTTCGCCTGACGGAATGATTGACGCCGTGAGAAAGAATCGGTCCACCTTGTTGTCGGGGTGCGCTGCATGATAGCGCACCACCTTCAGTCCCGCGAAGGTTCCGATACCCGCGCCGACGATTACGTCGCTCGCCCAGTGCCTGTTGTCGAACATGCGAGACGCGCCGACGGCCGCCGCGCCACCGTACATCAGTGGCCCGACCACCCACACCAGCGCGGGTCGCCACGCGGCCGTCTCGCCGGTGACCGCGGCTGCCGCTGCAAATGCCGCGACCGTATGTCCGGAGGGAAACGAGCGATATTGATCGCCATTCGCGAACCCGCGCATGAGCTGGTAGCTCAGCGGATCGCGAGGCGTCACATACGGGCGTTGCCGCCCGGCTATTCCCTTGATGATGCCTCCCACGGCCTCGCCAACCAGCAACGCCTCGGCGCCATGCAGTCCGAGTGACGCGAGATGCTCTTCCTTCGAGAGACGCCCAATCGCATACAACGACGCACCAATGATGTAGCTGCCGGGTGCTGCCGTGGTTCGCACAAACTGCGCGATGCGGTGCAGATTTCTGCTGTCCTGCGTAGATGAATCCTGAAGGGCGTCCGCGGCGCGGTTGTCGAGCGGGCGCACGACATACGTCGCCACCGCGAACGTGCCTGCGAGCAGCAAATCGCGATACGTGAAGAGAGATCCGACCGCGGCCGAATCCGCCTGCGCTATCAGGCGAAGTGGGCCGAGCAGGCTTACGAGAGCACGGATCGCCGTGCGTTTCATCGTAGCTGACAACTCCGTCTTTCCATTTCTCTCGACAATGGCAGAATCTGCTCCACAAGGACTTGGAAGCCTTCGGACAACATGACATTGTCACAGTCGCGTCCGTTTCGCCTGATTCTCGCCCTCACTCCCATCGTTGTTATCGGGTTGCTCCCGCTCGCGTTCAACGCGTGGATCGATCCCGCACGCCTCCTCGGTGCCAATGCCGACGAACTGTCGATCGCGAACGCGCTTGCAAGCGGGCACCACGTTACCAACGTCATGAACTATGACGACCGTTCCCTCGCGCGACATCAAGCTGAGCGCCTCGCCAGCGGACCTGACATTCTCGCACTCGGCTCGAGTCGCATGCAGGCCCTGTCGTCATCGGCCTTCCCTGGAGAGCGATTCGTCAATGCATCGGTCTCGAACGGACGCCTTGGCGATTTTATCGGCGTCCTTGGCGTATACGCTACTGCGGCGCGCCGGCCGAAGTTGCTGCTCCTCGAGCTGGACCCATGGTCGCTGGCCCCGGATGAAACCCAGTTTCAAGGCGAATCACTGATCGAGCCGCGAGTCAGTCTGCTCCGAGCTGTTGGCATTTCCGGGTCGACGTCACGGGAATCGTGGCATTTGCTCGGCATCAAGGCGCGTCTTTTCGCGTCGCGCCACTATTTCGGACTGTCGCTTTTTTCGCTGCGACATCATGGGCGCCGCGGCATTCAATACGCAGTTACCGATACCGCACAGAACCCCGAGAAGACACGCGCTCCCGATGGCAGCATCGTGTGGCTTCCCATTTCCCTGGCGGGTGCTGACTCCACCGCGCAGAGTTACGTGCAGCAGATGCGCGAGCACACGGCTCCATTCAGCGGAAGCGAGGCACCGGATTCCATCGGCCTCGCGGTGCTCGAAAAAGTACTTCGCCGTCTGCAGGGTGAAGGCGTGCGTGTCGAGTTGGTGCTGCCGCCGTTTCATCCGCTGACGTATGCGGAGTATTTGCGAACGTATCCCGACTCGGTGATCGTCGCCGAGCGGCGCTATCGTGCGCTCGCGGCGCGGATTGGTGCGTCAGTTCATGCGACATACAATCCGGCCGCGGCGGGTGTCACGAGCGCGGACTTCTTCGATCAGTCGCATTTGCGACCCGATGCGCTTCGACGTGTGGTCGTGGGGCCATAGAGGCGTAGGTGCAGATTCCTCGACTTCGCTCGGAATGACACCCGAGAGCGGTTGCGCCTCCGGCGCTGGACGCAGATGGCGCAGATTGAACGCAGATTTTCACAGATTGCCCGGCACTCGCGCGCAGCGTCTTTCACTACAGCATGAAAACAAGTTCTGCAAATATTTTGATAAATGCAGAGTCCTCGACTTCGCTCGGAATGACACCTGCGAGCGGTTGCGCCTCCGGCGCTGGACGCAGATGGCGCAGATTAAACGCAGATTTCACAGATTGCCCGGCCCTTGCGCGCAGCGTCTTTCACTACAGCATGAAAAACAGTTCTGCAAATATTTTGATAAATGCAGAACTGCCTCCGTGCAGAGGAGCGATCTGCGTCATCTGCGATAATCTGCGCCCATCTGTGTCCGCGCCGAAGGCGCAAACGAAGTTCAAAGGGAGTTCGGTGCAGATTCCTCGACTACGCTCGCAATGACAGCGGCTATCGCAAGACTTGGCTCGCCATCGTGATCTCCCGCGAATGTTCGAGATCCCCTAAGAACATCTTCTCGGCGGATTCGCCCAACGTGGAGTCTTCGATGACAGCGTCCAATTCATAGTTGATAGCAATACCGAGTGGGTTGAAGTCCGTGGACCCGACGCGAACCCAGCGTCCGTCGACGACACTCGTCTTCGCATGCATCATGGCACCGCGCCATTCCCAGATGCGCACGCCATTCGTGAGGAGGCGCCGATAGTATCGCCGCGTCATCATCGTCACCCACCGGTGATCGTTGCGCGACGGCACAAGCACGCGCACATCGACACCATCGCGGGCGGCACCCATGAGCGCCTCAACCTCCGACCAGCTCGGCACGAAGTACGCGTTGGCGATCCAGATGGATTTCTCAGCGGAAATGGCCTGCATCTGAAGCGCGCGGGCAATGCGCATGCGAAACGGCTCGCCTTCGATGATACCGACGAGTGCGCGTGTCGCCGTGGCGGGATCGAGATGTGCGCCGCGAGTTGCGCGGCGCGCGAGACGATGCGAACCGCGACGCTCTCGTTTGTGCGCGCGCTCCCACATGGTGTCGAATGCCTGCTGCATGTCGTTCGCGGCCGGCCCTTCAATACGAACCGCCGTGTCCCGCCAGT
>JBBQHJ010000088.1:0-14439 GCA_038323865.1 Gemmatimonadales bacterium | reverse complement strand
TGGGCGGCGCGGAAGTCGATTCATAAAGGCATGCGTACCAACTACAAGTTTCGTCATGAGGTCGTTCGCATCGGCTCGTCGCCCACGGACGCTATCCGTCGCCACGATTTCGCCTGTCTCGACGTTCACTCCTCGCCACATCATGACCACGCTGTCGGTGCCCTCTGGCCGCACCGCTCCGAACACGATGTAAGCAAGTGCTGGATGCGGTGACGGTTGCTTGAATTCAAATTCGAGCACGCGCAAGGCGGAGTCGCTGCGCATTCTTTCGTACACTGCAGTACGCGCGCGAGTAGCGAGCGCCGCGACAGCGCTATAACGCGCTTCGAATGGTGCGACACCGACTGAAATGCGCGATTGCGCGCCCGATGTGCGCGAGACGATCGTTAGCGCGAGTAGTGCCGCAATCGTGCTCGATCGCATGCTCAGAATCCGGGCGGATCCGGCAGACCTTCTTGTGGCTCGGGCGGGCCAACCATGCCGAACATTCGCGCACCCTGATCGTGAGTGAACAGCGTGCGCGCGCGCGTCTCGAGCACCGTCGCCTTGGCTTGCTTCTCCTGCAGTGTCGGACTGCCGAACATCTCCGGAAATTGCGCGATCGCATCGCGCACAAACGCTTGCTGCTCTGGACTGAGACCCTCGGCCGGTTCCAGGAACGTTGCGACGTGATCCTGCCAGAGCCGTACCTGCACTGCCAGCGGCACGGCGTTGATGATCACGCGTCGAAATGCGGTTGGATAGGTGGACAACTCAGCCAGCGTCGTGGGAAGCGTGTCTCGATTCTTTTCGACCCACTTAACGACTCGATCCATGTCAGGTGATCCCATGATCTCTGTCTCGCGAACTGTTTCCACTGTGTGTGCTGCAAAGGTTCGCGCGTGTGTGCGGGTTAGGCAATACGCGACCATGCTTGCTTCCGGCGCGCATGAAGATCACGGACCTACTACTGCATACTCCGCCACCTTGACCACCGCGGCACTCGCGGTAGTTGGCTCACCTTTAATCGCCGCGACAATCGTTGTCGTCCCAACGCGCTTGCCTGCGACACGACCATCTGGAGATACGGAAGCCACTGTTGTGTCGGCGGATGACCACACGATCTGCCGGCCCTTGATCACATCGCCCGACGCACTCATCGTGAGCGTGTCGCCCACGCGCAGAGTTGACTATGCCGGGGAAACCGTCATCGAATACGATTCGCATCCACAGACGGTCGGTCCTAGACCAGCCAACTGGTCATGACACCCGATTGTCAGTGCGCCTGATAACAGCGCGAGGTAGGTCCACTCTTTACGTCGCATGTTCGCTGCCTCGAACTCTGCTCCGATGGCGACGACGTCCGAACTTCCTGCATCCATGGCGTGAGCTCGAGCGCCTTGGCGGAACTATCGTGAAACCGCATGCCCACGCGCCACCCTTCCGCATTCGGAAACCTAAAGGTTCCGACGTACTGACCGACAGCCCGTGCCTTGACGGACGTTCCAGCTACCTCAGCTCCGGCACGGGCAAAGAGACGTCCCTCACCGGTCTCAACCGGCTGCGTGGTCACCGTCGCCGAGGCAAACGCGATATATCTCTCTCGTCTAAACATCGTCGCCGCTCCATTCAGAATGGGCAGCACAACGAGAGGCAGTTCCGTGGTCACCATGCAGTCAGATTGCCGGCGGGAGATAGCCATTGGCGCTATCCGTTGCCAACAGGTTGCGGTGAGGGGCACGAGCAATCTTCAGCGCGCCAACTGCACTCACCGCGCCGGCCACGATCGTTACTCCGTAGAGCGTTAATGTCGTCAGCGGATAGCGCCCGACCAGGCCCGCGAAGCCATGCGACGCAATACTCACAGTCAACGGCAAAGCCAGCGCTCCAAGCCCACCCCAAATCGCGACGCGTAACGCGCTAAGGCCTTGCAATGAGCGTCGACGTTCTGCCAGCATCATCATCAGTGCGAATACCGCTCCGGCCGCCGCGCCGCTCATCCCCCAGAGATAGGTCATGCGGCCAAGCATCGACCACCACAGCGGCCACGGCAGGTTCACGCCGGACAGTTGCCAGAGACTCAGCGGCAGCGTGACCACCATCCAGCCGACCGCCCAAATGACGGCGCTTCCGATGAGCCCACGCACTCGGCGGAGAAGAGTCATATGATACGGTCCTGAAAAGGCATGCTAGCCGCCTGCGCTATCCTAACGTCCAATCTGTCCACGCGACAGGAGCTTACACGCCGCTTGCATCACCTGCTCGTCCACTGACTGCGGGCGCGGTGTACGCCACGCTGCCTTAGGGTCAGCACCGAAGTCGCGCGTACTGCGCAGACTCGGCCCGCCGTTGAGGTAGAGCGCGACTCGCTCCGTCTTGAAGGTCAGTGGCTTGCAACGAAGGACGCTATCGATCTCCTCACGATTGAACGTAAGACCGGCATCGGTCGCAGTGTGCAGGTGCCATGTTTCGTATCGCACGCCGAATGATCCGTCCGGCCGATGCCGAATCGCATTCGAGTCGAGCGAGACCCGATAGTCCGGGCTGCGAAACAACTCCGTCCATCGTGGCTTTGCTGACAACGATGAAGAGGCTTGCAGAAGGCTGGCAACCAGTAGCATGGGAAACACAGAGACCTTATCCGAGGATCGTCAGATTGTCGTTGTCAGAGTGGCCACAAAGCGCGCTGGATCATCGAGAAATAGCCCCAGCTGCTTCGCCTGCATCGTGATGCCGAGCGGGCCTTTTAGAATCGTCGCGTTGTTCAGCGTAAGAAGTATGTTCGGCGGCGCTGGCTTTGCGAGGTTGCGATACGCTCGCTCCGATGCATCTCCGTGACTCGGCAGCTCACGCCATGTTGGCTGTACGACGCGCGTTGTCGTTCCGGCGAATAGTGGCGGTGGCGCGATGACCAAGACGTAGCGTCAGCTCAGAGCAGTTTCCTCAAATAGAACGTGCGCGATGATGCCGGATAGCCCTCGAGTATGCCGAAGACGTCGTAGCCATGCCCTTCGTAGAACGGCCGTGCCTGAAACTCATAGGTGTCGAGCTTCACGGCCACGCAATTCGCTTCACGCGCCAGCCGTTCCGCTTCCTGTAGTAACGCTGAGCCGTGGCCGTGACCGCGATGTTCTTCTGCGACCCACAGCCATTCGACTGACAGCCAGCTCCATGCGAAGAAGCCCACGATGCCACCATGGATTGTACCATTGGCATCGCGCAGGTACACCGCGATGCGCTCGACCTGCGCAGGGCCAACTTGTGCATCATTGAATGACATGAGTCCCGCGCGTATCGTCGCAAGGTCTGCGTCCGATGGCGTCAGGTCAGCGTCTAGACGAAGCGGCGCGGAGCTATCCACTCACTATCTCAATTGCACCGATGGCCAGCTGAACCGTCTCGATGTCACGCGCGAGACCCGCGGGGCAACGCGGTGCCGTATCCGTTTGGCCCTGTGCGGCAGCGCTCACGCAGAGTGCGACATGAGCACTCAGTGCCCGGAGATGCATACGTCGCCGCACGTGTTAGACAGCTGGCACCGATCTCGATTGACCTGCGTCCTCGCGCAGAAAGACAAGCGCGAGCAGAATGCCTCCGATCGTAATCCCGATATCAGCCACGTTGAACACCCAGAAACGATGCACGCCGATTCCAACATCAATGAAGTCCACCACGCCCGCTGGAAACCGAAGACGATCATACACGTTGCCGAGTGCACCACCAACCGCGAGCCCAAGTCCAATGCCGGCGACACGCGACCGCGGATTGGCGCGACGATAGACGTGTAGCAGCACGCCAATCAACGCAAGCATGGTCCCGATCAGGAGCCAGCGCGCACTGTCTCCGATATATGGACGCAGATCGAAACCGTACGCCGTGCCTGGGTTGTAGGCGAGCTGAAACCGAACGATGGAATCGATGACGCGATGCGGAGCAGATTCACCAGTCAGCGCGTCAACGACGAGATTCTTTGTTGTGCAGTCCGAGAGGAACAGCACGAGTGCGAGCGGCCAGAAATGGCGAGCTTTTCGGGAGATTGGCATGGCGCGAATACACTCAGTGTGGTGACGGGTTCCGAGCGTGACTAGCGACGCGCTGCATGATTGGCTCTGCTTCGTCATCTCTTACCTCGGCCGCGCGCAACGCTTGGTCACCGAGTGCTTCAATCTGCCGATCCATCGTGCGCTCACGTCGCTTCTCCGCGGTCATCCACGGGAAGAACATCGCGGCAGTGATTATCGTGCCCGCAAGCGTTGCGAAGCCGAACATGATGACGCGCGGCGTCGGACTTCCGTGCATTATACCGAGTTCTAGCAGCACGCACGTTGACGCTAGGCCCGCGAGCAAACTCCGGCGCCCCTCAATCTGCGCGCTTGCAGCGAGCGATGGTCGCATGAGCCCAAGCGTAATGCAATATCCCAAGGTCATGCAGAGACCCAACGCGGTAAACCCCTGAACCTGCACTGGGCCGATGGTAATGCCTTTCACTGCCGCGGCAAGGAGAAAGCTGCCGCCAAAAAACGTGAGAACGCCGGGAATGAACCGCGTAATCGCGCCGCGCAGGATGGACGTCCATGCTGTCATCGAATCACTCCTATTGAGGCGGATCGCCGAAGACGTAGCCCAACGGCTGCTCCTTCAAGGTCATGATGGTACTCCCCGCCTTAGGGAACAAGCCCAGCTTTCCACGCCACATCCTACTTTACACGCCCATACTTGCGCATGAGCTCCATGACTCGAGCGCCCGGAAGACCATAGGTACGCATACCGTCCACCCCCGTAAATGTTGCCGGTGCCGCCAGCATGGCGTTCACAACGCTCTCTTCGGTCGCGGCGATCGTCGCCCGGAACAGCGGGTCGATATCGTCATTGGATAGCATGTTGAGCGGCGTAACGGTCTTGCTACCGGCACCCGGATTCGCCGTTGAGAATGCGAGGAAGAGATCACCCGACCCATTCCCTGCCCAACTGCCGAGCGAGCCAAGTCCCATGCCGACGCGACGCGCGATGCGCTTGAGCTGATGGCTAAGGAGCGGTGCGTCCGTCGCCACGATTACAACAATCGATCCGCGCCCGACCTGCGTGCTGTTCTCATCACCACCCGGAGCCGCAGTCCCGGACGCGCAGTTCCGCCCCGTGACCGGCGCGAGAAAGAATCGCGTCTGCGGTAGTGTGGTGCACCAGCGCATATCGGTGATCTCACGCCCAACTGGAACGCCGAGAATCTTGAGATCGCCGCCGTAATTGCATTGCACGAGCACGCCAACGGTGTAACGCGTGCCGCTGATGGGGACGACGCGCGACGAAGTACCGATGCCGCCCTTGAAGTTGTTGCATATCATCCCCGTCCCACCGCCCACCGCCCCCTCGGTCACCGGACCACCGCGCGCAGAATCGAGCGCCGCCCACGCGTGTTCCGCCTTCACATGCTGACCATTCGCGTCGTTCAAGATGTCGAACGTCTCGGCGACCACGGGATAGGTGAAAACAAACTCTCGTCCTCGCGCAGCCTGCCACTGCACTGCGGCATCACGCACGGTGCCAACGGAGTGCGTACCCGTGAGGAGCACTGGTCCTTCGAGAAAGCCCGACTCCTCGATCCAATTGACCCCTGTCATGTCGCCATTGCCGTTCTGATTGAATGTGGCTGCCATGACGAAATCCCAGTTGCCATGCCCGCGCGGAAGAATTGCCGTGACGCCAGTGCGCACTGGTCCCTGTCCGGGCACGAGCCTGCCTTCCCCGCGAATGATCGTGGCGTGACCGACTTCAACTCCGGCCACGTCGGTGATGGCGTTGTTCGCGCCTGTCACGCCATCGAAGGGAATTCCCCAGGCACGAGCGCGCTGATTGGTCTGCGCAACAAGGATGACCGGGAGCAGCGCCGCACAGACAATCGGCGCGAGACAACGTGGGCGGAAGCGCATGCAACGCTCTCGGTTAGTGGTGCGCCAATATCGATGTTGCACGGACCTACGGCTATGGTGGCCGCTGCGGATCGCCAAGCCTATCGTCCCGTTGTCGGCGCAGTTGGATCATGGCTGACCTGCTGTGCTGCCATCCATGCGGCCGCAGTCAGGCACACTGTGATCGCACTTGAGAACGCGATTGGTATCAGAAAAAGATACGCCCAGCTCACAACCGCGATGGCGGCGAAGGACAGTGCGAACGCCCACGTAGTGACGCGCATCAGCGCGAGCGTCGCCACGGGAAGGCTTCCCAGCTGCCAAGCCAATATCGCCGCGAAGAGATAGAATATTCCGGCAGAGAATCCGGCCCCGGTAAAGAAGTCCCAATACGTGCGGTTGAATCCCTGCACGTCGAAGTGAATGGTGCGCATAGAGCTGAGGAGAGCATCAACTCCCCATGTGGGCTCCGTCTGACGGAAGCCGAGCGTGTGTCCTACGGCAAAAAGGAGTAGGAGCACAGCGGCGACTCGATACAACGTGGGCGCTTTCACTTTGCCTCCAGTGCAAACACGTCACTCCGCACACACCACGAACAAGTCGTGCACAGAAGTGCCTACTGACAACGCCGCTTCAATCCACCGGCTCTCATTCCGGTTCGGTCGATCGCGCGGTCCTTGGTATTCAAGAAGCACGGTCTGCTCGTTTCGCCAAGCCATTACATCAAAGGTGCCGCTGGCCTTGCCTCCGTTCGCGAGCACAATGCGATCATACAGTCTCTGCTGAGTGAAGAATCGAGGCCTATCATCGTATGCCAGTCGCGTCACCGTCGGCGAGCGATACAAATGATGCGTGTCAGCACTGTCACGAGTTGGCCGAGATCCATTCCTACTTACTCTGACACGTCGCCAGCCGCGTCGGAGAGGACGGAGTTTACGCCGACCGCTGAAGCGCGGACGTCAGGGCTGAACTGGGCGAGCTCCGCGTCAGTGAGAACGTGAAGACTGATCATCGCTGCGAGTCGGTCAATCGCCCTCGAGCGGCGCATATCATCGAAGGCCCCGGCCATCGAGCGGTTGTGATCTCGAAGCAATTGAGATAGATCGAGGTACCGCTCATGCGGGGACCGCGTCTCGTCCCCGATGAGTGTGGTGGCCTCCGCCAGAATGCGCTCGCAGTATCGTGCGAGCGCGTCGGGCTGGATGGTTCGCAGGTGCTTCCAGTCTCGCTCTGGAATCTCCATGCCGGATTCTGGCACTCTATTCGGAAGCGGTCAAGGCGCAGTCGCCCGAGCACTCTCCCGGAACACCCATTCCCTGCAATCGATGCTTGGCATCGCCTTAACGCCCAAGTTCACCTGCGGGCGGCAGGCTCAATATGTGCGCCCTCGGCTTGAGGTCGCGAGAAGCGCGATAGCCAAAAGACCGAATGCTTCCGGCGCCCGCTGGTGCAACGCACGTTATAGGGCCGCCTCGCGATGATTGCGGTCAGCCCGCGCGTGGGAGGGGCGAGAGCTTCTCGATTGCACGTGCGTCGCGCGAGCGGAGGGCATGCCAGAGATCCCAGTCCAGCTGCAGTCCGAGCCAGAAATCGGCACTCATCCGCGTGACGCGCGCAAGGCGAAGCGCAGTATCGGGCGTGACGGTGCGCTTGCCGCGCACGATCTCGTTCAATCTCGGGAACGAAACGCCGAGGCGAATCGCAAAAGCGGACTGCGAAATACCGAGCGGCTTCAGGAACTCTTCGAGCAACATTTCTCCCGGATGGGTCGGCGGCACCATCCGCGGCAACAGACGATCCACAAGCGACGGTGAGCGCACGGCGCTCGTCGGCTTGCGCTTAGTGGTAGTCCGTGACTTCGACTTCGTCGGCATAGCCCGCCTCCCATCGGAAACAGATGCGATACTGCTGATCGATGCGAATGCTGTGTTGTCCGCGGCTGGAGCCCGCCAGCCGCTCCAACCGATTGCCGGGCGGCACCGCCAACTCCCGAAGGTCGATGACTCGGTTCAGTTGCGTCATCTTGCGTCGGACGACCGGCCAGAGCTCCCGTGGGCACGCGGTCCGGGCAATCCGGCTATCGGCCCCATTGAAGAGATCCTCGCTGGCCCGATCGGCGAAACTTCGTATCACGGTATGTATTATAACGGGAGCCGTTCAGGCTTGCCAGTCGTAAATTGCCCGTGACCATATAACGCTCGTTACGCAGCACCCGACCGCGATGGTCGCCAGCGCATGGCGGGACGACGTCCACTGATTACACAATCTCTGAGGTAGAGATTGATCAGCGTCTGATACGGAACGCCCAATTCGTTCGCCAGCGCCTTGAAGTAATCCAACGTGACACGGTCAACTCGCATCGTGACCGACTGCTTCAGCTGCTTGGCGTACTTGTTCCGCGTCCCCTTCGAGAAATCATATTCCTTTCTCATCTCCGCCGCCGCGAGGCATACTGGCCACGCTCAGAGCGCGTTGCGCGTCGAGCTGACATGATCCGGATTGCGCCATCCGCACCAGGCTCGCAATGAACAACCACCAGCACCCGCAGAACGACACTCAGGCCCACGATCAGGAACCGATCCTCCGTGGTCGAGTGATCGGGATCTGGTAGCAGCACAGCCTGATCGTCCGAGAAGACAGTTTCGGCCTCCTCAAAGCTGATGCTGTACTTGGCGAGACCGCAGCAACCCTCGTTATGCAATCCCGCGACGTTTGGCCGGCTTGGGTTTGGCGACGCGCTCCATATAGGATCGCAAGACCGCATTCATGCGCGATTGGTAGCGCGGCCCCGCGTCGCGAAAGAACTCCAACACATCCTCGTCAACGCGCAACGAAATCGGCACCTTCACGACCGGCTGCACCGCCACCGCCGCATCCCAGAAATCGGCCGGCAAGTCGCGTAGCTCCTCCGGCGAGGAGCGCGCGATCTCCGCCTCAATGACACGGCGCAGCTGCGCCAGATTCGCCCGACCCTGACTGGGGTGCTTACGAGAACGGGAAGTCTGTACGGTACGCTTGACGCTCACAGCGGTTGCTCACTCGGGCTGAATGATTCGACGAACCACCTCGCCCGCCTCAGCCCGATCGGTGTAGACCACGGTGAGGAGAATTCCATCGGTCACCCCGACGGCAATTCGGCGAACCTCACCATAGTCCCGGCGCGTGTCGATGCGCTCGAGCGTGGGACCCGCGAAGATGACCGCGGCGAAGGCAAAGTCGAACGCTCGCTCAACGAGGTTCCGTTCGCTCTTCTCATGCGATATACGCGTGTATATACAGGCGCGCAAGACGCTGGTTGCATAGCGCCAGCTTCTGCTGCGGACACTCCGGCAAATGCATCCCACCGCAATTGCAGGTTGAGCCAGGCCTGAGCCTCGACGCCGAACAAGCGCTCGAGCCGCAACGCCGTGTCGGGGTCTTAATCCCGTCTGCCGTGCACCAACTCGTTCACGCACCGATAGGAGACGCCGAGCCGTTCGGCAACTTCCGTCTGGGTCAACGCGAGGGGCTTGAGACCCGGGTGGGTCGGTGGCCGATGGGTCGGAATACGGACCATAACGCGCCTCAGTGATAGCCGACGAGTTCGAGTCGCTCTGGACCATTGGCGGCGGGTGCACAGCAAACGTTCGGATCGCGTCGAGATCCAGCAGGTACACGGTTGTGAACTGCCCGCTAAGGCCTCGTCCCCGCAGCAACCGGCTGCAGCTTCGCCGGATCCAGATCCATCTTGCGCAACAGTTCGTCGTACTTCGGATTGCCGCGCACCGGATCAAACATCTCCGTCTGGAACTCCTGCGACACCGCGAATGGCCGATGCGAGTTCACCACGCGCTCCATTGCCGCCAGTGCCTTGGGCGCGTCTCGCGTGCCAAGGTAGGCGCGAGTCAGAGCGACGTCGGCGCGGGAGTCGGCGGCGCTCCTCTCCAGTGAGTCAATCATCGCCAGCGCACGCGGCATATCACCGATCCGGGCGAACGCGTAGGCTACCGTCCCGCGCACAACCAGATCGGTGCCCACGTATGTCAGCAATCGATTGGCGTGCGCGCGCGCCTCGTCCGCCTTTCCGTTGCTCACGAGAATCATCAGCACTTGCGTGCGGGCGGCGTTCACCGTCGAATCGAGCTCGAACGCGCGCTTCGCCGACAGCTCGGCGTCGGCGCCACGCCCCAGCCGCCAGAGTGCGCTGGCCATGGTGGCATGGAGATTGGCGTTGAGCGGGTCGAGCCGCTTGCCGCGCTCGAGCTGCGCGAGTGACTCGGGCAACCGGCCCACGGTGAACAACAGCCGGCCATAATGCATGCGAACCAGGGCGAGCGTGGAGTCGAGCACGATGGCCTGTTTGTACGCGTCCTCGCCCTTGGTCCAACGCTGCGCATACGTGTGCACGAGCCCCATGGACATATACGCTTCGGCCGACTTGGGGTCGAGCGCGACCGCGCGCTCCGCCGCCTGAAGGGCGCGCGGGAGCACATCGGCCGCGTCCACACCGCCGTAGATGGTACTTGCGGCGAGCGAGAGACCGAGGCCGGCCCACGCGCGAGCGAACGACGAGTCGGCGCCCACCGCGAGACTGAAATATTCAATGGCCTTGGCAATGCGCGCGCCGCGCCGCGAGTACTGGTAGTACCCACGCAGGTAATCGTCGTACGCGTCAACATTGGATGTGCCGCGCTCCGCCGCGCGCCCGGTGCCGGTGGCCAGCGTCACTTTCAGTTCCTTCGCGATTTCGCGCGCGATGACGTCCTGCACCGTGAACACGTCCTTCGCCACATACGTGTAGTTCTCGCGCCAGGCCACCACGCCAGTGTTGGCGTTGCCAAGCTCCACCGTCACGCGCACGCTGTCGGGATAGCGGCGCACAGAACCTTGCACCACTGAGCCAACATGAAACTCGCGCCCGATGTCGCGTATGGTAGCCTGGCGATCGCGGAGCGCGCGCACCGATGTGCGCCCCGCAAGTGTGAGTCCTGGGACCTTGGCAAGCGAGGTGGCAAGTTCGTCGGCGATGCCTTCACCGAGGTAGGTGTTGGCCGTGTCGCCGTTCAGTGATTCGAATGGCAACACGGCAATCGCGTTCCGACTGTTTCCGCCGCCGGCACGCAACGCGTTGGCGCCAAACCAGCCTAACACGGCGACGCACGCAACCACGCTTACAATCGCGACGCGCCGCATCATGGGATTCGTCACCGACGTGGCGGCGGGTTCCGCGGCGATCGGCACTACCAACGACTCACGCATCAGCTGCGTCGCCCCGGTCGACGCATCCGGCATCTCGGCGACCGCCGCAACGAGGTCTGCGCCATACGCGGTGGCCGACTGATAGCGGTCCTCAGACCTCGCCTCGAGTGCGTGCTGCATCGCACGCAGCACGGACTCCGGCCACGCCACCTCGGGCCGGCACTCCGACAGCGGCCGCGGGCTCTCGGTAAACCGCTTCATGAGCACTTCCTGCGAGGTCCGGCCCTCAAACGGCAGCACGCCCGTGAGCATCCTGAACGCCACCAGCCCCAGCGAATAGATGTCGCTCGTGTGTCCCACCGCGTCGCCCGCGAGCTGCTCCGGACTCATGTACTCCGGCGTCCCCACGGAGAGTCCGGTGCGCGTCACCTTGTCGCTCGCCGCGCCCGCTGCCTTCGCGATGCCAAAGTCCACCACTTTCACCAGGTCGGCGCCACTCCGCCCCTTGGCGATCATGATGTTGTCCGGCTTCAGGTCGCGGTGGACGATTCCCAGTTCATGCGCGACGCCGAGCCCGTCGGCCACCTGACGGACGATGTCGGCCGCGCGCGCGGGTTGCAGCGGACCGGTACGGTGGAGCAGCGCCGAGAGCGACTCGCCCTCGATGTACTCCATGGCGAGAAAGATCATGCCGTCCGTCGTCTCGCCAAAATCGTAAATGCCGGCGACGTTGGGATGGTTGATCCGGCTGGCGTTGGCGGCCTCGCGATTGAACCTCGCGATGGCATCGGCGTCCTGATCTGTGCCGGGGTTCATCAACTTCACCGCACTCTTGCGCCGCATCTTCACGTGCTCGGCGAGGTACACCTGGCCCATGCCACCCTCACCAAGCTTTTGCAGCACGTGATAGCGTTCGGCGATAATCGAGCCGACGATATCAGCGCCGCCCTGCACGCGGAGTATGGCGCCGTCCTTGGGGCAGAAGCGCTCCTCGGGCGGGTACTCGGTGTCGCAGGTGGGGCAGCGCTTGGCAGCGCTCATGCGTTTGGCCCTGGCCCGCTCCAAGAGCGGTCGCGGCCGGATTCAACGTCCGTCAACCGTTCCACGGGGAATTCCACGCGGACCAACATGCACCACAAACGCCCAAGTTCACCAGCCAGCGACAAGCCGGCCGGCACCAAGTGGGAAGATTCAGCGCTAACACCTGACGGGCATCGCCAACGATAGATGAAAGCGCCGGCTGGTGCAACGCAACACTACGGGCCTCCTGCAACCATCGCGAGAGTGTTTGTTGGCGCATCCCGATTTCGAGCGAGAGCTGACGTGCGCTGATCGCATCCGCGCCGCTCAGCCGGTCGAGCCTCTTTCGTTTGTACGCGAGTGAGAAGGGTCGCGTCATCGCCATCTTCGCGCGCCCGCTGGTGCAACGCACGTTACGTTGCCGCCTGGAGATCCTCGGGCGTCAACCGGGTATGCTGCGCGATGCGCGCCAACATGCGCGGGCCCATCTCCTCGCCATCGTGAAACGCAAAGACATAGTCCGCATACATTCGCGCGACAGTGTCTTGTGCGAACTTCGCGCTCGCTTAAGCGGCCAGTCGATCCGAAGTAACGCGGCAAGCACACGCCGCGCCTTCGCCGCCGGCCATGCGCTCATCTCGCCACGCGCGTCTGGCCGCGCGAAAAGTCACGCTGACGAGGTCGGGCCCAGCTTCCTCATTCTCGAGCGTGTCGGCAAGCACGCGGAGCGCAAGGGCCTCAACACGTGCAACAGCCTGATCGCGTGACTCGCCGTACGCAAGGATGCCAGCGAGGTCAGGCACCTCGGCGATCCAACGTCCATCGTCCTCGCGCTCGGTTTCCACGTTCAGGTGCATAGCCACCTTGATGCACGAACACCACTTTCCCAGACTTCGAAGTATTTGCCAGTCAAACGCCCAAGTTGAGCTGCGGGCGAATTTATCAAAGTGATCGAAGCGAACAATCCTCAGCTCGCCCGGCTGCTCCAACGCACGTCATAACGCGCTTGGCGGGCCAGAGTCCGAATCGTCGAACAAGTGGCGAAAGAATCGCTCGGGTGACGCGAGAAAATCGCGGGTGACCCGAAAGTGATCGGTGTCGTGGTAATCGACCTGCTCAATGCTCCCGCCATCAAGGCTCAGGACTGTCGCCCCTGGGAATGCCAACAGCAGCGGCGAATGGGTTGCGATCACAAACTGCGCGATCCGCGGCGTGGTCAATTGGTGCAGAATGCGGAGAAACGCCAGTTGTCGCTGCGGTGAGAGCGCGGCCTCCGGCTCATCGAGGAGATAGAGGCCGTCTTCGAATCGGTTCTCGAAGAGCGCGAGGAAGGCTTCGCCGTGAGACTTCAAGTGAAGTGACTCGCCACCATACGATGAGAACGTGCTTCCGGCCGTCTCGAGATATGTGGCGAAGTTGAAGAAGGTCTCGGCGCGAAGGAAGAAGCCAGTCGTGGTACGTTGACGCCAGTCGAGCCACAGCGCACGACCGAGCGCGGAACCGTCCACTCCATCGTCGAAACGATGATCGCGATTCCCGCCCTGCGCGCCAAAGCCCACGCTCCACGCCAGCGCCTCAAGGAGCGTGGATTTGCCAGAACCATTCTCGCCTACGAGAAATGTTACCGGTGTAGAGAGCGACAGAGTCAAGCCATCGCGAATGAGCGGAATATCAAAGGGATGTATGCCCGGCTGTCTGCGCTCTTCTCGTAAGGAAATGTTCGTGAGAAATGGGCTTCCTTGAGTGCCACGCATCAATCAAAAGGGCTCACAGTAAGGGTATGCACAGAAATGGCGTGCGGTATGACGCCCAAGTTCAGCTGCAGGCGAGTTAACAAAAGCGAGCGAAGCGAGCCATCAGAAAATCGCCCGACCGCTCCAACGCTCGTTGTGCCCCACGGAAGCGGAGCACCTCGCCCCTCTGCGCGTTCGTCCGAGGCTACGCCGCGGCCAACCTGCGAACACGAAGCCGTTTGCGCGACCGCTCCGCTATCCAGAGATCATGCTGCATCTGCTGCCGTAGCCAACTCTCGGCCGTCGTGTCGAATGCGATCGACAGTCGAATCGCCATCTCGGCGCTGATACCGGCCCGCCCATTCAGAATGGCAGACAAGGTGTTTCGACTCACGCCGAGCGAATCGGCGGCATCGGTGACGGTCAGCTGCAGAGGCAGCAAACAGAGCTCTCGGAGAATCTCGCCAGGATGCGGCGGTTGGTGCATGCTGAGCGGCTTCACTAGTGATAGTCCTCGTAGCTTACGTCCGTGACTTCGGGCCCTTCGAATCGCAACGTCACCCGCCGGTTGCCGCTCACGCTGACTGCCCATGTACCGAGGCGGGTGCCCCTCAGCGGATGGA
>JBBQHJ010000087.1:0-14463 GCA_038323865.1 Gemmatimonadales bacterium | reverse complement strand
GTGCGAGAAGATCACCGGCGCCTCGGTGACGTCGAGCGCGTTGCTCATCGTTCCTGGCGAGACGTGCGCCAAATCCAAGAGCATGCCAAGGCGGTTCATCTCACGAACGACTTCGCGGCCGAATGGCGTGAGTCCCTTGTGTTTCGCGCTATCGAGCGCGGCATCGGCCCAATCGAGCGTCACGTTGTGCGTGAGGGTCATGTAGCGCGCACCGAGGTCGTAGTAGGCGCGCAGCGTTTCGAGCGAGTTCTCGATGGCATGACCGCCCTCCATGCCGAGGAGCGATCCAACCTTCCCTGCCTTGAACGCCGTGCGCACATCGGCCTCGGTGCCCGCGAACATCAACCGGTCTGGATACTTGGCGATAATGCGACGAGCCAGCTGAATCTGTTCGAGCTGCACGCGCGCATACCCCGGCGTGCTGGCGACCTTGCCCGTGGGCTTGTAGATGGCGTCGTCCGGTTCGCCCGGGATGTAGACGGACCAGAACTGCGCGCCGACCATGCCGGCCTTGAGGCGCGGCAAGTCCGTCATGCCCGGCGCCTTGCCGCGCAGGTCGTACGCCTCGATGTCATTGGCGTGCAGCGTGTCTTCGCGAACCCGCCATGGCAGGTCGTTGTGTCCGTCCACGAGCGGCGTGGAGCGCAGCACGGCCTTGGCGCGCGCGAGAAACGGATCGGGCTTTTGGGCGGCCACAGAAAGAATGGGCGCGACGAGCGCGGCGACTAGGACGATTGAGCGGTGCACCGAGGATCTCCGGCGGTGAGGAACGGAGCACAATGTATCGTGCGGACAGGGTACAAACGACAACGCCCGGCCAAATGGGCCGGGCGGTCGTGTCTACCTGCGGGTGTGTTACTGGAGGTCGATATCCGACGACGCTCGGCCGCCGGCTATGGAGTCGAGACTGTCATCGCTCATCGCTCCGCCGGCAATGGAATCGAGACTGTCGTCGCTCACAGCGCCGCCGGCAATGGAATCGAGACTGTCGTCGCTGACGGCTCCACCGGCGATGCTTTCCATGTCGGCGTCACTCGCCGCGCCGCCAGCAATTCCCTCGAAGGAGTCGTCACTCATCGCGCCTGCGGAAACGTTGTTCAGGTCTTTGTCGCTGGCCTGCGTGCTCTCCGGCTTGTTCTTGTCCGTCATGGTCCGAACCTCGGGAGGTGAGAGAGAAATCGACTGCTGTAAGAGAACTACGTGTTCGTGGGCTTGCGGCCGCCTGCAATCCCGTCGAGCTGGTCATCGCTGATCGCGCCGCCGGCCACTTGCTTGAGGACTTCGTCCTGCACCATGCGCCCGCCGGCAATGGAGTTGACGGAGTCATCACTGACCGCGCCCGCCTTGACCTTGTCCAGCTCCTGGTCGGAAGACTTGCTGTCCTGGTTTGCATCGCTCATGACGCGTTCCTCGTGAGAGTGGGAATCGAGTGTACGAGTGCCCGGACGAACTGTCAACGCGAGAGTACGATAGGAGGTACGTCGCCACCGCGCAGCGACGCGCGTCACAAGGCTCGACAAACGTTTGAGTCGCTTTCACAAGACGGCCTACTTGCTGTACGCCGAGCGAACCAGACCCATCGCCAATCTGTATTGCGTTCCCGCATCCTCGAGCGCGAACCGTGCCTGCGCCGCGAGCAACCGCGCCGAAGCAAGCTGCTCCTCGTACTGGAGCAGTTGAAATGTGTTCACCAATGAGAGCCGCGCTCCCTCCTGGGCCACTCCATACTCACGCTCCGCGAGTTGCACCACATCACGCGCGCGCCCGTAGCGCTCACGCTCCGTCGCCAGCCCGCGCAGCGCGGCGCGCACATCAGCGACGATCACGTTGTCCACTGCCGACTGCGCAATTCGCGCTGTCTCCAACGCCGCCTCGGCGCGCTGATCCACTGCGGCGGCCGCGTCGTTGCGACCAAACAACGACGCACTCAGGCCCAAACTCCACGTGGAGCTGCGGACGTCGCTCGAGTCGCCATAGCTGAGAAAACGCGTTGCGGACGTAGTGCCGCCGTATCCGTAGGATGCGATCAGGTCCAGCTTCGGAAGACGCTGACTGCGCGCCTGCGCTGCGCGACGCGTGCTCGCATCGAGCTCGCGACGCGCTGCAGCCCCATCGAAGCGCTGTGCGAGCGCAGCGCGCACGGCCTCCGGTTCGGACGGCGCGGCGGGCACGAGCACGGAATCCCGCACGGTGCGAATCCACTCGGCGCGGAGCTGACCGTTGTCGCGGGCCTGTTCGCCAAACGCGAGAAAGAGCAGTCGTTCGGCGGCGTCAACGCGCTGACGAGTTGCCTCCCACAATTGCGTTTCGCGCGTTGCGAGACCGCGCTCCGAGGTGAGCACGTCGAGCGCCGTCGCCACATCGCGATCGCGGAGCGCAACGTTCCGCTGATAGATCGCCCGCGACGTTTCTACCGAGCGGCGAAGAATATTCTCGTTGTCCTCGGCTTGGCGTAGGGTCCAGTACGCACGTTCGACGAGCGCAACAACGAGGTCCGCGCTTCGTTCGTATCGGCTTTGGGCCGCGTCGGCAGAATACGTCGCCGCGTCGACAAGGCCATACGTGCCCTCGCGGCCGAGTCCGCGCAGGAGGGGCTGCGTGAAGGAGAGGCTGAGGTTCGATGCGTTCGACGTCGGGAATGGCGTCGCCGTGCTGATGAACGACGGGTCGGAAAGGAAGTGGCTGTTTCGCAGCGTGAGTGCCAGCTGACTGCCAACCGGAAACGTTGCGCCGATCGTGGCCGCGCTGTTGAGTGCGCTCTGCGTCGCGCGCGGGCTGACTCCGAGTATGTCGTTCGCCTTGTTGCTTCGGTCGCCGCTGAGCAGGAGCGATGGATCGAAGTCGCCGCGAGCCGCGAGCAACTCGGCCGAGGCAAAACGTGGCAGCACCGAGGCCGCGCGCAGGTCGGTGTTATACCGGAGCGCGTTCTGGACGAACGTCGACAAGCCAACCGGCGTGCTGTCTCGTTGGGCCGCGGCAGGCAGCGCGACCACGACCGAAAGCAGAACGAATTTGCGAAGCATCCGTGCTCCGTGGGGCGGGCGCGCACCACGCGCGACATGATAGCGTACAGCGCGCGCGCCACCCTCGGCAAGACTGCTTGCGGCCACCCATTCCGGCCGTAGAATTGGCGTACTCCCCTCGACGAGGCACACGTCGCATGGCGAAGCAGGAGTTATTTCGTAAGACCGCGCTCGCTCGCCTGGCCAGTCCTGAACAGCTCGATCAGCTCATGGAGGTCACCGACCCTCGCGGCTGGTGGACACTCGCTGCGCTTGGTGGGCTGCTCGTCGCTGCCCTGCTCTGGTCCATCGTCGGCCGCATTCCCACGACCGTGCAGGGAACGGGCATCCTGCTGCGCGAAGGTGGCGTGTTCGACGTGCAGACTATCGCCGGTGGCCAGGTCACCGACCTCAAGGTCGTCGAAGGCCAGACGGTCAAGGCCGGCGACATCATCGCCCGCGTCGCGCAGCCGGAACTTTTGCGTCAAATCAACGAAGCGCAGCAGATTCTTCAGGATCTGGACGGTCGAAAGCGTCAAACTGCGACGTACAGCACGGCTGAACTCACGTCGCGCTTGGGCACGCTGGAGCAGCGGCGGATCGCGCTCGAGTCCGACACCGCGTCGACGCGAAGCCAGACGCAGTGGCTCGCCACGCGACTCGCACAACAGCAGGAGGCGCAGCGCATCGGTCTCGTCACCGGCGAGCAGGTAGAATCTGTGCGACAGCAACTCGATGCCGCGCGGGGCCGCTACGCCAACGATCTCACATCGTTGCGCCAGGTCGAATTGGACATTCTCGGCGCGCGGCAGTCGTCGCTGACCAACGTGCGCACCGTGGATGATCAGCTCTCCGATGCGCGACGACGCCTGCAGATTCTCCAAGGGCGGCTCGAGCAAGCGGAGCGTGTCGTCAGCACGCAATCGGGACGCGTACTCGAAGTAAAGACGGATGTCGGCTCCATCGTTGCGCCGTCCACCGCAGTCGTGAGCATCGAAGTCGGAAGCCGCCCGCTGCGCGCCATGCTCGTGGTACCAACGACCGGCCGTGTGACGAAGCCGGGCATGGCCGTGCGTGTGGTGCCCTCCACGGTGACATGGCAAGACGCCGGGTTCATCGTCGGCAAAGTGGAAACAATTTCTGAAACGCCGGTCACCCTGCAGCGGCTGCAGCGCCTGCTTCACAATGAACAACTCTCGCAAGCGTTGCTGTCGCGAGGCGCAACGTATCTCGTGGAAGTCAGCCTGGAGCGAGACAACTCGCCAAGTGGTTTTCGCTGGACCACCAAGAAAGGCGGTGAACAACCGGTGACGACGGGCATGCTGGCCAACGGTCGCATCACCGTCGACGAGCAGCGCCCGATCAGCCTCGTGATCCCGATACTCCGGCAGTCGTTTGGACTCTAGCGTCGAGACGAGCGCGGCACGCGAACAGGAAACGAGCGGTCGCAAAGGCTGGCGCGTTCGCACGCCGACCATCTTCCAGATGGAAGCCGTCGAGTGCGGCGCCGCATCGCTCGCGATGATCCTCGCCTTCTACGGTCGCGTCGTTCCGCTCGAGCAGTTGCGCATCAGCTGTGGCGTCTCGCGCGACGGCAGCACGGCCAAGAACGTGCTCGCGTCTGCGCGTACCTTCGGATTCAAGGCACAGGGCTGGAAAAAGGAGCTCGACGGACTCTGGGAGCTCGGCGCGCCGGCAATTCTCTTCTGGAACTTCAATCACTTCGTGGTGCTCGAAGGCGTGAGCACGAAAGGATGCTGGATCAATGACCCGGCAATGGGTCGTCGTCGCGTCACGTGGGAAGAGATGGACCTTGGCTTCAGCGGCGTTGTGCTGACCTTCGAGCGCACGCCACAATTCGAGCCCGGCGGCGAGGCGTCGAGTGTCCTGGCCTCGCTCAAGAAACGGCTCACGGGTTCCGAGCGCGCGATCACCTTCATGGTGATGTGCGGGTTGCTCATGGTGTTTCCGGGCCTCGTGATTCCGACGTTCTCGCGCGTGTTCGTCGACGATGTACTGGTACGGCAGCTGGACGGATGGCTGCGTCCCCTGCTCATCGCGATGCTGATGACGCTCGTACTCCGGCTGGTGTTGAGCTGGATCTATCAGGTCTACATGCGGCGCTTTCAGACGAAGCTTCTCGTCACGAGCACCACGGAGTTCCTCGAGCACGTGCTGCACCTGCCCATCGAGTTCTTCGCGCAGCGCTACGCCGGCGAGATCTCCAATCGTGTGGTGATCAACGACTCCGTCGCCCTCTTCGTGACGCAGCGCCTCGCCGGCGCGGTGATCAGCGCGGCGCTCGCCGTCTTCTTTGCAGTACTGATGTTCCTGTACTCGGTGAAGCTGACACTCATCGGCCTGCTTGTTGTTGCCATCATTACCGGCATTACGCGCTACGTCGGCGAAATTCAGGCGGACGGCAGCAAGCGTCTTATCCAGGAGCAAGGCAAACTTTCCGGCGTGGCCATGGGTGGTCTTAGCACAATCGAGACGCTCAAGGCCACTGGCGGCGAGACGGACCTCTTTGCGCGATGGGCAGGCTATCTCGCGAAAACCGTGACCATCTCGCAACGGCTGGAACGCCAGACGATCGCGTTGTCCACCATTCCCGCCCTGCTCAACCAGCTCGCATTCATCACGATCCTGTGCGTCGGTGGGTCGCTGGTGATCGACGGCACTATGACGATGGGTGAGCTGGTTGCCTTCCAATCATTGATGGCGAGCTTCCTCGCGCCAGTGATCAGCCTCTCGGCGCTTGCCTCCGAAACGCAGGCGATGGCGGGCAATCTCTCTCGTCTCGATGATGTGCTCCGCTACGAGATGGACGAATGGTCCATGCCACAGATGGAGGACGTTGTCTCCGCCTTCGCCGGCGAACGACTCCGTGGGGAGGTTGAACTCCGCAACGTCACGTTCGGCTATTCCAAGCTGGCTGCACCGCTCATTGAGAATTTCAGCATGCACCTCAAGCCCGGTGCGCGCGTGGCATTCGTTGGCGGCTCGGGAAGTGGAAAGTCGACGCTGGCCAAGCTCATCTCCGGTCTCTACCGGCCGTGGTCAGGACAAATCCTGTTCGACGGCAAGCCACTGGGGGAGTTGCCTCGTGCGACGTTCACGTCGTCCGTGGCCATGGTCGATCAGGACATCTCCATGTATCAGGGCACGCTGCGCGACAATCTCACGCTGTGGGATCGCACTGTACCGGAATCCGAGATGGTACGCGCCGCAAAAGACGCCCTCATTCACAACGAAATTGCCGCTCGCCCCGGCAGCTACAGCAGCGCCGTTCAGGAAGGCGGCACGAACTTCAGCGGCGGCCAGCGCCAACGACTCGAGATCGCGCGTGCACTGACCAACGAGCCTCGTGTGCTGATTCTCGACGAGGCGACGAGTGCGCTGGACCCTCTCACGGAGCAGCGCATCGAGCAGCATCTCCGTCGCCGAGGGTGCACGTGCATTGTCGTCGCGCACCGGCTCAGTACCATTCGCGACGCTGACGAGATCGTGGTGCTCCAGAAAGGCAAAGTGGTGCAGCGTGGCACGCACGACGTGCTCATGACCGATGACGACGGCCAGTACGCCCGGCTCGCACGCGCATGACGGCTCGCTCCACAACCACAACACTCTCGCTCGATCGCCTTTCTGCGGCGCAGGTGCTCTCGGGGCGCCGGCGTTTTGCCGCGAACGAACGGATTCCGATCGAACGACTCTCGCGGATGTGGCTCATCACCGAGGGCTCGGTTGAGGTGTTTGTGGTGCGCGTCCTCGACGGCGAACCAATCAGTCCGCGGCGCTGGCTATTCACCGCACAAGCTGGTTCGGCGTTGTTCGCGCTTCCTCCCGCAGATCAGGACGGCCTGGTGCTGATTGCCGTTGCGGCGAGCGATGGTGAGCTCGACGAATTGCATCTCGACGAGCTCCGCGGCGCAGCCAAGCTCTCTGACGAGACGCGGCGCTGGGCCGCCGAAGTGCTGGAGAATTGGCTCATCGCTATTGGTGGCGCGGTTGCACGCTTCGAAGAAGCGCAGATCGCTGACTTCATCTCGGCAGGCGAGTCGAAGAGCATCGTGTCCGAGCGTCGCATCGGCGTCACCGGCGTTGCGTGGATCACGCATCGAAGCGGCCACTCATGGTTTACCGGCCGCGGTGGCATGATCGGCCTGAAGGACACCACGCCGCCATTTCCGCTCGCCGCGGGCTCGTGGATCCAGAGCCGCGCGCCCGTCGAGCTGACGGCGACGTCAACATACGATGTGCTCGCCAGTGATCCCGAGTGGGATGGCTTCGAATTCTTCCGCGCCGTGATGTCGGGTTGGACGAGCGCATCCGAGCGCAGCGCAGAAATCGCCGAGCGCGAGCGACGACTTCGACGCGCGGCCGCCAACCGGCAGATGAAGGACACCGCGCTTGCTCGGCTCATGGGAACCATTGCGCGTGGCGTCAACGTCGAGGAGCACGCGGCGAGCACGCACTCCGACGCGCTCCTGGCTACGTGCCGTGCCATCGGACGTCGCGAGGGCATCGAGTTCGTGCCGCCGCAACAGTGGGAGATCGAGGAGAGCATCCGCAATCCGCTCGGCGCGATCTGCGTGGCGTCGCACGTGCGCACGCGGCGTGTTGCACTTCGCGCCGGCTGGTGGACGCATGACAGCGGATCCCTGCTCGTGCGTTTCAAGGAGGGTCGCGTCCCGCTGGCCGCGCTTCGCGAACGCGATGGGCGTTATCTCGTGCACAATCCGGCGGACGGTTCAGCGACTCGCGTGACCGGTGAGATCAGCGAGCTGCTAGAGCCGTTCGGCGTGGTGTTTTATCGTCCGCTCCCGTCCAAGCCAATCACCACATGGACGCTCATCCGATTCGTGCTGACGGGCATGACTGGCTCGCTGTGGAACATCGCATTCATCGCGTTGCTGGCGGGTGCACTCGGACTCTTCATGCCCATCGCGACCGGCTTTGTGTTCGACCAGGTCATTCCGTCGAACATGCGCGGGCAGCTCATGCAGGTGTTCATCGGGCTGTCGATTGCCGCGCTCTCGGCGCAGACCTTCGAGTTGGTGCGCGGCTTTGCCGTCTCACGGCTCAACGGGCGCTCAGCAACGGCCATGCAGTCCGCGCTGTTCGATCGCTTGCTCCAGCTCCCTGCCCCGTTCTTCCAGAAGTACACCATCGGTGATCTTGTCTCTCGCGTGAATGGCGTGAGCCAGGTGCGCCAATTGTTGAGCTCTGGCGCGATCACGGCTTTGCTCGGCGGTCTGACGGGAGCGTTGAACTTCATTCTGCTCTTCTATTACTCGCCGCTTCTCGCGTGGGTAGCTGCGGCGTTTGCGCTCCTCACCTGCGCGCTGATCTTCGCGCTGAGCTGGCGTGCGAAGCGTCTTCAAGACGCCATTCAGGAAATCACCGGCCGTCTCGCTGGTCTTGTTTTCCAGCTCGTGTCTGGCATCGCAAAGCTGCGTGTCTCTGGCGCCGAGGATCGCGCGCTCGCGATGTGGGCGCAGATCTATGTGGACAAGGTGAAGCTGGCGAACCGTGCATCGAATGCGAACGGACTCGTGGTGCTTGTGACGAGCGCGCTTCCGTTGCTCGCGTCGATCATCACCTTTGGAGTCGTGGGCAGCCTGCGCGACTCGAGCAGCGCGATCGACGTCGCCACGTTCGTGGCATTCAGCAGCGCGATGGGCGCGTTCCTCGCCGCTGCCATTTCAACGAGCACGACGCTCGTGAATACCGTGCAGATCGCGCCGCTCATGAAGCGTGCGAGCGTCATTCTGCTTGAGGCGCCGGAACTCCGCGACGATCTGCCGAGTCCCGGGCGGCTGACGGGGCGCATCGAAGGGCGCAATCTCTCGTTCCGGTACCGGGCCGATGGGCCGGTCATTCTTCAAAACGTGAGCTTCTACGCCGAGCCCGGCGAGTTTGTGGCGCTCGTTGGACCGTCGGGATCCGGCAAATCGACGTGCTTACGTCTGCTGCTCGGCTTCGAAAAGGCGGAGACTGGCGCGATCTACTACGACGGTCAGGATCTCTCCACCGTAGACGTCAGCGCCGTGCGCCGTCAAATGGGCGTGGTGCTTCAGAGCAGCCGTCTCATGGCCGGCGACATCTACACGAACATTGTGGGCTCGTCGCCACTCGTGATGGACGACGCGTGGGCCGCGGCCGAGATGGCCGGCTTTGCCGATGACGTACGCGACATGCCGATGCAGATGCACACGGTCATTTCCGACGGTGGATCGACGTTATCCGGTGGACAGCGTCAGCGCTTGCTCATTGCGCGCGCGCTCGTGCACAAGCCGCGCATGATCCTGTTCGACGAAGCGACGTCGGCGCTGGATAACCGGACGCAGCGAATCGTCACCGATAGTCTTGATCGAATGCACGCAACACGCATCGTGATTGCGCACCGGCTCAGCACCATTCAGAATGCCGACCGCGTGTACGTGATTGACGCAGGCAAGGTGGTGGAGTGGGGTCCGCCGTCGGAGTTGCTTGCGCAGAACGGAGTGTTTGCGCGCCTCGCGGCCCGACAACTCGCGTAAAGAAGTTCCTTAACAGAATGCACAGAAACAACGGAACACTGTGGAAAGGGCGGATCGAAGCGTGAACTGCTTTCTTTTCTAAAAGCCGCCGTGCACGTAGCTGATCCGCCCTTTCCGATCTCGTCAGCCGTTTCCGTGCATTCAGTTTCGCCATCTCTCTGCGCGATACCAACTGGAGATGTCGCAGAAAAAACTAGACGAGTACCCGCATGTAATGCGCGCCGGCATCCTGCGCCGCCGATACGGCAAAGATTCCGTTAGGCATCACATAACAGCCCGGCAGCACGTGCTTCCGGATCTCGGCGAGCGACGTCTCAGGGGTCCAACCGTGATCCTTCTCCTTGTTGCGCAGCCGCCCGGCGACGCCGGTAAGCGCCCAATTGCACGTGAGCACCACGGCACCGCGCTTGATCAGCGCATCGACGCCGCTCTTCTCGCCGATATTGCCATGCTTGTCGCCCTCCTTCCAGTTGATGAACGGATTCCGCGTGGACGTTTCGCCGGTGGTTGGATCCTTGAGCTTGTTCTCCTCACCGATTCCAATTCTCGACCACATTTCATCATCAAGCACCATTACCGACGCGCGGTGGCGTAGAATCACGATCGGCGTGAACTCGGATTCGCTCGCGCCCATCTGGCCGTAGCCGTAGTAGGCAGCATCCGCATATGCGAGCGCGGCGCCACCCATCACCTCCGGCGAGTCGTAGGCTGTCCTGTAGGTACCGAGCTTGTTCCGCCAGCTCATGTCCCACGAGGCTGTCGCATTGGGCGCGGGAGCAGCGCCAGCAACGGCAGCTCCGTTGTTCGCGCAGGCCGCGAGCAGCGACGTGCCGGCGACGGCGACACCCGCGCCAACAACGCGCGAGAGGAATTCACGGCGGTCGGTGTGGGCGCCGGCGTCGTTCGAAGAGGAGGGCATCGAGAAAAGGAATGGGGGGCGGAAACGTCTAACAGATAGACGCTCCGGCCCCCCACATCGTTGCTAAACCCTCAGTGTGAAATCACCACGAATGTGGCGGCCGTGATCGCGCCGGGCGTTGCACGCGTGCCTGCGGGCGCACCGGCTGGTGCCGGCGTGGACGGGCCACGTGCCGGCTGGAAGAGAAATGCGCGATGCGTCACTGCGTCAACCGCAATGGTCTTGGCGCCGGGCGTGGTGGGAACCGTGGCGACCACCGTGTACGTGTCGGGCGTGTCCTGATGCACCACTGTCACGTTCCCCGAGCGACCGGCCGGGATGTAGATGAGCTTCTCGACGGGGTCCCAGCCGAGTGCGTCGACACCGTCTCCGTTCTTGATCTTGGCGACGATCTTCCCGGTGGTACCGTCGACGACGACCGACGTATTGCCACAACCCGAGAAGATGCGATCCGACGGAGCGTCATACGCGATGCCCGTTGGACCATCGCATGCCTCGATCTTCCACAACTTGATCGCCTTCATTGTCGCGGCATCGACCACCTGAATGGCGTTCTTGCCTTCGAGATTGACGTAGATCCATCCCTTTCCATTCGCCACTGCGCCTTCCGGGCCGTCATCCTCGAGGATCGCCGTGCCCGTGATGTCACCGGTATTTGGATCGACAGCCACGGCCGTACCCGGCTTGCTGTGGTTGGTCAGGATGATCTTGTCGCTCGTCTCGTCGTAAGTGATGCCGTCGAGCCCACCAACCTTCACCGGGATCTTCTTGATCGCCGCATAGGTGGTGAGGTCAAACATGGTGAGCGTTGAGTCACCGGCATTCGTTGTGAACCCGTGATTGTATTTCGCGACCAGACCAATGCCGTGCATTCTGGGCGTATCGGGAATGTCATAGAGCACCGTGCCCGTGTTGGCGTCGACGACCATCACGTGCGTCTGGCGCGAGACGAACACGCGGCCCGTGCCGGGCTCCGCAACCACGTAATCGGTGCCGCCTGTTCCGCCGATTTCGTACTTCGTCGCCGTGAATGTCTGGGCGCTGGCCGAAGCAGCAGCAGTAATAACGACGAGGGCGCTCAAGGCGCCGCGCCGAACGAATTGGTTCATAAGGAAGGTCGAGTGTGCGAGTGAATTGGTTCAGCCCATAGACGCTACCCCTGGGCACCTGACGCGGGCCTGTCAGGCCGCCTATTTCTGCGACTCAACGCGGGTGGCGGGTAGCAGCCCAGCCTTTCCTACGGGTTTTCCCTCGAGGTCGCCGGCCACCTCGAGCGTCGCCGTCACCTTTGCCGCGTCGATGGGACGCGTGCTGTGGCCGACGATACGCACGGCATCGTTGCTCTTGAAGCCCGTTGGTGTGAAACCGGCAAAGCGAATCACGCCTTTGCTCGCATCGCCAGCGTTTACGAATCGGCTGCCATCGCTGCCGGCGGTCGCCGAGTCCACAGCAAAGACGCTCGCATCGAAGCGCACTCGGCCCTCGTATGAGGCGAGCACCATCCCTTTGCCCTCGACACGTACCATGAGGACGGTATGCACCGGCGTGCTCGTTTTGTCGCGGACTACGGTGACGACCGCAGACGGCGTCAGGGTGCTCGGCAACGCCACGAGCATGGCCACGGGAATGAGGGAAAGACGCATGACGAAGAATGTGATGGCAAAGGCCTATGGCTGTAAAGCAAACCGCGAGGCAGCGCCGAAACGCTACCTCGCGTGAGTCCTACACCAGCTGAGTGCTAAGGTGCGGCCGAAAGGAAGAGTCCGCGTGCCGGCATGAGGCGAGCGGCCTGCACCGCTGACCCGTTCGACTCTCCCGCTACGTCCAACGTGGCCACGAAGTTCGCCTGATCGAGCGGCTTGAGCGGATGGACAATGAGCGTTGCTGCCGTGTTGCCCGTGAACTTCTCCGTTGCGAAGCCGGCGAACTTGAGCATTCCGACTCCCGCATTCGGATTCACCAACCGCGTGCCGTCGTCGCTCGGCGAGGTGGCCTCGATGATCTCGATGGCATCCTTGTCGAACTCGAGGCGACCCTGATATGCCGCGACTCCGAGATCCTTGCTCTGGATCCGAATGGTGAGCGTGACGCGATCAGCCGTGGCACCCGGCTCCTGCACCACGTACGCGCGCACGCCCTGCCCGTCGATGGGCGTCGGCGCGAGCAGCGCCGGCGCGGGTGCAGGCTTCTCGTCATCACAGGCGGCTGCCAGAACCGCCAACATCGAAAGCGCGATCGCATTTCGGTACTTCATTCCTACCTCCTCATGATGATGCAGCTACTGCGAAGCCAGCGGGTAAAGTCCAGTGCGTTATGGAATCGTCACGGAGAGCGGACGGACGACTACAGGTGCCGCCGTCGCGTTTCCGTTCACGTCGCCCGAGACGATGTTCGTGACTGTAATGGGTGTACCAGTGCTCGATGCCTTCGGTGTCAGCGTGATGGTGAACACCGTGGGTGTTCCTGACGTGAATCCATTGTTGTCCTGCACCGAGAAGCGGATCAATCCACTGGATGCGCCCGTCGCATTGATCGTGAACGAGCCACCCGATCCGAACGTGCCGTTCGACGTGCTGACAAAGTTGAACTTCGTCGGATCGAAATTGATGTCGAACGAGAGCGCCGCGATGTTCTGACCGTTGCTGGTGCTCATGTCGAGAATGAACGGTATCGCGACGTTAACGGTCTGCGGCGCAGTGATGGGCGTCGTCGAGTTGACCTGCAACCCGATGAACGGCGGCGAGATCGTGATGTTACCCGACGTTGCCGACGCCAGACCAGCCGCGGTGAATTGCAGCTGGTACGTGCCGGATCCGGTGATGACCAGGTTTGTAAATGTGGCCACACCGTTCACCGCATTCACCGTGGTGGTGCCTGACAGTGTGCCGCCTGTGCCAACCAGTACGGCCGTGACCGCGTTGGTGGCGCCGGCGACTACCTGACCGCTTGCGTTGCGCACCTCAACCACCGGTTGCGGAGCCAGCGCCGCACCAGTGACCGCACCACCAGGCTGCGTGGTGATCGCGAGCTGTGTTGGCGGCGCCGCGTTCACCGTCACCTGTGACGATGTGGCGGACGTGAGGCCGCTGGCGGCGAACGTGATCGTGTACACGCCGGTGCCGCTGATGCTCAGGTTCGAGAATGTCGCGATACCAGCCACGGCGTTCACCGACGTGGTGCCACTCAACGTGCCCGGTCCGCCGCTCACGGTATTGAGCGTGGCCGTCACGAGTGCTGTCGATCCACTACCCGTGGCCGTGGTACCCAGGGCGTTGCGGACTTGAATAACCGGCTGCGGCGAGAGCGTGCCGCCGGTGACGACCGTGCTTCCCGGCTGCGTCTGCATGGCCAGCGCAACCGCCGGCGATGGCGTGATGACGATGTTGGCCGTCGTCGTCGACGTGAGACCGGATGACGCGAAGGTCAGGGTGTACGTGCCCGGACCGGTGATGATGAGGTTGTTGAACGTCGCCACACCATTGACGGCGCTCACCGTGACGGTACCGCTGAGCGTACCCGGGCCACCGCTCACCGTGTTGAGCGACGCTGTGACCGAGGCCGTGGATCCGGTGACCAACTGGTTGCTGGCATCGCGCGCCTCGACGGTCAGCGCCGGGTTGAAGGCGATGCCTTCCACCGTCGACGTTGGCTGCGCCGTGACGGCGAGTTGCGTGGCCGGCGCCGCGGTAATGGTGAACGGTGCCGTTTGTGTGCTGCTCAGCGCGCCCGACGTGAGGTTGAGGCGATAGCTGCCCGCACCGGTGACGACGAGGTTGGTAAATGTTGCGACACCGTTGACGGCGTTCAGCGTGGTCGTGCCGGTCAATGTGCCCGGTCCACCCGAAACCGTGACCAAGGTCGCCGTGACGGCATTCGTGGCGCCCGCAACGACCTGGTTGCTTGCATCGCGAACTTCAGCGACTGGCTGCGTGCTGAGCAGCGAACCAGAGACGGCACCGCCGGGGTTGGTCGTCACCGCCAATTGTGTCGGCGGCAATGC
>JBBQHJ010000086.1:0-14542 GCA_038323865.1 Gemmatimonadales bacterium | reverse complement strand
ACTGTTCGAGAATCTCGCGAGCCGCCATTGCAGGGGGAACCCCGGGTCGATTGGCGCTGGTGGACGTGATGGCCTCACCATGCGCGCGAATGAGTGCCTGCAACGCCGGGTGCGACGTCCAGCGCACGGCAATGCCACCCTCGGGTCCGCGGAGCGGAAGTGGAACACGATTCTCTCCGCCCGGCAACACGAGCGTGAGCGGCCCCGGCCAATGTCGCGCTGCGAGATTCGTCGCAAAGCTCGGCAAGTGCAGATCGAGCTTCGCCAGCATGTCGCTGCCCGCAATGAGGAGGAGAAACGGTTTTCCCTTCGGCCTACCCTTCAGCTTGATGAGCGCGTCGACGGAATCGCGGTCGATACCGCTGCTGAAGCCGTAGACGGTTTCAGTGGGAACGGCCAACACGCGGCGCAACTCCATCTGCTGAAGCGCAGGACGGATCGCCGCGGAAATCTCCGGATCGGACCAGAACGGTACGGCGAGCGGTACTCCAATCATTCAGGAATCTGGTACAGTGCCTCGACGCGCGCGAAGTCCGCGGCGTCGGTGACTTTCAAGGCGCGTTCCGTGCCGCGAACAACGCGAACAGGAATATTCAGTCGTTCCAGCAGCGCTGCGTCATCCGTGGCATCGATGTGCAACTCGCGTGCAGTGCGGTGCGCATCAACGATCACTTGTCTCGGAAAACCCTGCGGCGTCTGTGCTCTCCAAAGCGACTCGCGCGAGACCGTGCGTTGAATGAGTCCCGATGCGTTCACCTCTTTGAGCGTGTCGACAACGGGAACGGCGGCAATTGCGCTGATCCCCTCTCGAACGCTGGCCACGACGCGATCGATCGTCTCGTGAGCAATCAGCGGACGCGCAGCGTCGTGCACGAGCACGATCTCAGCCTCGTCGGGGAGATCATCGAGCCCATTGGCCACGCTCTCACTTCGGGTACGTCCCCCGATGGAAATGAGGAGACGATCCACATCGCACTGGAACAGCCACGGCGGTGGATCGCCGGCGAATTGCGGTGGCAGAACGCAGACGACCATACCCACATCGTCGCGTGCCATGAACGTCTGTACGCTGTGGAGGAGCATGGGCTTGCCGGCGATCCAGCGAAACTGCTTCAGCTCGTCGCCGCCGGCGCGCGTGCCCGTTCCACCGGCCACGATGACGACGCCCACGTCACGCTTCACTCCAATGCTCATTGGAAGATGCCCTCGAACACGGCGTGAATGGTTTTCGCACCAATCACGCGCAAACCCGCCGGAATTCGCCTCGGCACCGCGCGCTCGGCGAGATACACTGTCTTCATGCCCATGTTGGCCGCTTCAGCGAGCCGGCGTTCAGCCTGCGAGACGGGCCGAATCTCACCTCCCAGTCCAACCTCGCCGACGAACACCGCATCGGGCGGGAGCGCACGATCATACACGCTGGAAGCGAGTGCGCAGGCGACGGCGAGATCTCCCGCCGGTTCCTGCAAGCGCATTCCGCCGACGACATTGAGAAACACATCAAGCTGCGCAAAGGACAGTCCGGCGCGCTTTTCGAGGACGGCAAGCAGTAGCGCAAGACGACGTCCGTCATAGCCGGTAGCAACGCGCTGCGGTGTTCCAAACCCCGCCTTTGCCGCGAGTGCCTGGATCTCGATCAACACGGGACGCGAGCCTTCGAGCAGCGCGGTCACTGCACTGCCGGATGCATGATTGTCGCGATCGCCGAGAAAGAGCGCCGATGGATTGGCCACGGGTTCGAGCCCGTCTTCTCCCATGCGGAAGACGCCGATTTCATCGACACTGCCAAAACGATTCTTCGTCGCCCGCAGTACGCGATGGTCGAGTGAATTCTCACCCTCGAAGTACAGCACGGTATCGACGATGTGCTCGAGCGTCTTTGGCCCGGCAATACCACCGCCCTTCGTGACATGCCCAACGACGAAGACGGCTGTCCCGCTCTCCTTGGCGTACCGCATCAATCGCGCGGCACACTCACGAACCTGACCAACGTTGCCGGGCGCGCCCTCGAGATCACCGGTGTACACCGTCTGGATGGAATCGACGATCAGCACCGACGGTGAGACGGCCGCCGCGGTTGTGAGGATCGTCTCGAGATTGGTCTCGCTCAACAGCGCGACGTCACCCGCCTCCTCGCGCAAGCGGTCCGCGCGCAACTTGATCTGTAAAGCACTCTCTTCGCCCGATGCGTAAAGTGTGGCGCGGCCTTCATTCTGGAAGCGCGCGGCCACCTGTAGCAGGAGCGTGGACTTGCCGATGCCGGGTTCGCCACCGATGAGAATCATGGAGCCCGGCACCACACCGCCGCCGAGTACGAAGTCGAATTCGGCGATGCTCGTCTTCCAGCGCGTCGACTCGGATCCACTGACATCGCGAAGCCGCGGAGTGGCCGCGACGTTACCACCTTCTGCCAGTGTGCGCGTTCCCCCTGCGCGGCGGCTCGAGGCACCGGTCGCTGCAGCCCTGGCGACGACCTCTTCGACCAGCGAGTTCCACGCACCACACACATCGCAGCGACCGGCCCATTTCGGGTGGTCCGCGCCGCATTCCGTGCAGCGATAGGTAGTCTTTGACTTCGTGGCCATGCGGAGGAGTGAACGTCCGCAGGAAAGTTAGCGCGTGATCGCAATTCGTCGCGGGCCATTCCATTGCGACATAGACAAATTTGCGCCGAGCGGGCTGATGTCAGCCCGCGCGGCGCTCTTGCTGTCCGCCTGGTCCGATGCGGCCGGCCTCCGTACCACCGCCGCCTCCACCTGGATTGCGTTGCGAGAAGTTTTCAAAGCGCGTGTAGTTCTTGTGGAAGAACAGGTTCACGAAACCAATCGGGCCGTTACGCTGCTTGCCCACGATGATTTCCGAGCGACCTTCGAGCGAGTTGCCGTCTTTATCAACCGGGCCCTCGTACACTTCGGGACGGTAGATGAACATGATGAGATCGGCGTCCTGCTCGATGGCGCCCGACTCGCGAAGGTCAGAGAGTTGCGGGCGCTTGCTGTCACCGGCACGCTGTTCAGGTGCGCGAGACAACTGCGACAGCGCGATCACTGGTACGGACAACTCCTTCGCCAACGCCTTGAGTCCGCGCGAGATCTGTGACACTTCCTGCTGGCGGCTCTCCGAGTTCGCAGGACCCTGCATGAGCTGCAGGTAGTCAACGACGATCATGTCGAGCCCCTGCTCAGCCTTCAGCCGTCGTGATTTGGAGCGCATTTCGAGCAGCGTGATGCCGGCCGTATCGTCGATCCAGATTGGCGCATGCGTGAGAATGCCGGCGGCTCGCGCGAGCCGTGGAAAGTCGTCGTCGCGCAGCATGCCCTTGCGCAGCTTCTGCGCGTCGATGCGTGCTTCGGACGTCAGCATGCGCTGAACGAGAGACTCCTTGCTCATTTCGAGTGAGAAGAACGCCACCTTTTTCTGTTTCTCGATCGCCGAGTATTGCGCCATGTTGAGCACGAATGCCGTCTTTCCCATCGACGGACGCGCGGCGATGATGATGAGGTCCGACGGCTGAAAGCCGGAGGTCATCTCGTCGAGGTCCGTGAAGCCACTCGCGACGCCGGTAATGGCCTCTCCGCCTGCATGGATGGCCTCGATGCGCTCCATCGTCGGCCAGAGCAGCTCCTTGATGCGCGAGAAACCCTCGTGCGTCCGCTGCTGTGCCACTTGGAAAATTTTCTGCTCCGCGATGTCGAGCAGTTCATTCGCGGTATTCGTCCCGGAGAATGCTTCGCTGACAATCTCCGTGGAGACCTCGATCAGCCGGCGAAGCAGCGCCTTTTCTTTGACGATCCGTGCGTGATACTCAACGTTGGCCGCGGTTGGGATGGCATCGACGAGGAAGCCGATGTAATCCTTGCCACCCGCGCCTTCGAGCTCGCTCTTGCGTGACAGCTCGTCCGACAGCGTGAGCGGATCGACGACACTGCCACGCTCGGTGATGGAGAGCATGGCGCGGAACAGCTTTCGATGCCGCTCCGCGTAGAACATCGTGTCATCGACGACTTCGATGGCGCGCATGACCGCGTCGGCGTCCATGAGCATGGCTGCCAGCACCGCCTGCTCCGCGTCCTCCGAATAGGGAGGCCGGCGGTCACGGTAAGGGTCACGCCCCGGTTGCGGTGGCGTGATCGAGTATTCGACGGGCAAGCTGGACATCTTCCCAGGTCGGACGTTTCCAGGATGGGTTCCGCAACAGCGCGGCGGGATGATACGTGACAACGAGCGGAACGCCGTAGTACCGATGAATCTGTCCGCGCAGTTTACCGATGGTCAGCTTGGTATCAAGTAGTGTTTGCGACGCAAACGTACCGAGTGCCAGAATAACCTTCGGTTGGACCAGCTCGATCTGCCGTACGAGGTATGGCGAGCATGCCGTAACCTCCTCAGGCATTGGGTTCCGGTTACCAGGCGGCCGGTGCTTGAGCACGTTGGCGATGAACACATCCTCGCGCTTGAGCTGAATGGCCTCGAGGATCTTGGTGAGCAGCTGGCCGGCCTGACCCACGAACGGCACGCCCTGCTCGTCTTCGTTCGCTCCGGGCGCCTCGCCCACAACCATGAAATCCGCATTCGGGTTGCCGACGCCTGGCACCGGATTGATGGCCGTGGCGTAGAGCGAGCACCGTTTGCAGGTCGCGACCACCTTTGCGATCTCGTCGAGCGAGCTGAGGCCCGCGGCGATGCTATCGAGCGCCTTCATGGAGCCGTCGAACGACAAGCCGGCGGGCACGTCAGACAGAAGCGATCCACCGCGGGCAACCGGCGGCGAATCCGGCGCAGGAAATTCGTTGCGTCGTATCACAGGAGTCTCGGCTTGGGGCTGGTGAACTGGCGCCACTTTGTCCGGCGCACCACCGGCGGCGCGAATTGCTTCGCGCCAATCGCCCGTCTCGGCGACCGTTGCCTTCGGCACGCTCCGCGTGCTGCTGCTGCTGCTGCTGCTGCTTGTGCGCGTCGCCGCCGCCGCCGCCGCTCCGGCGCCGAGCATCCTCATCGCCTCTTCGACGCTGAGCGAGTCGAGCACGAGTTCACTCTCGCCTAACTCGCGTCGCTGCTCGAGGTATCGCCGCAGCGCTTCTCTAGCGTCCATGCAGCAGCGCCTGTGCGCGATCGAGAATGGCATCAGCCACATCGGACTTTGACATCAACGGCATGGGCTCCGCGTCGATCGATCCGCGTGTGAGAAAGGTGACACGATTCGTGTCGACACCAAAGCCAGCACCGGCCTCGGCGGCATCGTTGAGCACGACCATATCGAGTGATTTCCCGTCGAGCTTTCGTCGCGCATTCGCCAGCACGTCACTCGTTTCGAGCGCAAAGCCGACAACGACCGAGCCCGCCCGTCGAGCATCGATGGTGCCCTTGAGGATGTCGCTCGTCTCCGTCAGGTCGATCGTGCGGTTGCCACCGGTCTTCTTGAGCTTTGTCTGCGCCACGTTGAGCGGGCGATAGTCCGCAGGCGCGGCGCTCATCACGAGCACGTCTGCTTGCCCAATACGGCTCGCAACGGCAGCGAGCATCTGCTCGGTGGACTCAACACCAATGTGCTCGACACCAACGGGAGGAGGCACCGACATTGGTCCGGCGATGAGTGTCACCGTCGCGCCGCGCCGCCACGCACTCGCGGCGACGGCCACACCCATTTTCCCAGTGCTGTGATTGGAGAGAAAACGAACCGGATCGATCGCTTCACGCGTTGGACCGGCCGTGACAACGACGCACCTTCCCGTCAGCGATTGATCGCGCTCGAGCACACGTCCCACATGCGCAAGAATCGTTTCTGGTTCCGGCATTCTTCCCGGACCGCTGCCTTCGCCAACGGCGAGCATGCCGTCATCCGGATCGAGCACGGTGTAGCCTAGGCCGCGCAGATGCTCGGTGTTGCTCTTCGTCTGTGCGTGTGCCCACATGCGGTCGTTCATGGCTGGCACGACGAGCACAGGCGCTTGCGTTGCGAGTAGACATGCCGTGAGCAGGTCGTCCGCTTGACCCGTCGCCGCACGTGCCATCAAGTCTGCAGTCGCAGGCGCGATCACGACGACATCAGCTGCGCGTGCGAGCGCGATGTGATCGAGTGCGCGCCCACTATCGAACAAGCCCGTATGCACGGGACGTCCAGTGAGCGCTTCGAAAGTTACCGCGCCGATAAATTCTGTCGCGGATCGCGTGAGCACGACGTCTACCTCCGCGCCCGCCTTGGTGAGCAAACGCGCGAGCCACGCGGTCTTATACGACGCAATGCCGCCGGATACTCCAAGGAGTACCCGGCGGCCGGCGAATGGACGCTGTGGTTGGGACAAAGCAGGTCCTTCGGCTACGCCTCAGGACGACAACTTTACTCCGCCGAGCGGCGGCGCGGGATGATGCGATAGTTGATATCGCCGCGTGAAATTTCTTCGAGCGCGCGGGTGGTCAGCTTCTTGTCGCGCGACGCCGAACCGCCGGGGAACTCATTCAAGGCGCGCGCATACTTCGCCGCAACCAGCACGCCGAGGTACTTGTTGGCCGCGTGACGGGCGACCTCGCCGGGGGTGAAAACTCGCATGATCTATCTCGCTCAGGGTGTGTGATTCTCGATTTCGTGCTCGAGCCGTTCGATGAGATCGGCCACCTGCTGACGCAGGTTCTTCACTCGCTCGCGACTCACGATCTCGGCGTCGACAATCGCATTGACCCGCGCGACCGCCATGTCGAGATCGTCGTTCGTGACGACGTACTCGTACTCATCCACCTGTTGCAACTCCTGAAGCGCCGACTGAAGGCGCGCCGACAGCTGCGCCCTGCTCTCCGTTTTCCGCGAACGCAGCCGGTCCAGCAGGACTTCACCGGACGGAGGCATGATAAAGATGGTCACCGACTCTGGAAAAGCGCGCACGAATTGAATGGCGCCCTGAACATCGATGTCCATGACCACGTGCTGACCGCCGTTCAGCACTCGCTCGATTTCCTGCCGCCTGGTGCCGTACAAATTCCCGTGCACCTGCGCCGACTCGGCGAATGCCCCTCGCTCGCGCTCACTCATGAACTCGGCGCGACTGATGAAATAATAGTCACGTCCGTTGATTTCGCCCGGCCTGGGTGTCCGGGTCGTGCAAGACACCGAGTAGCCGAGGTCGGCACGGCGAGCCAGGAGCGCCTTGGCGATGGTGGTTTTTCCACCCCCGCTTGGGGCACTGAGGATGATCGGAAAGCCGCTCATTCCACGTTCTCCACCTGCTCACGCATCCGTTCCAGCTCTTCCTTAACGACGAGCACATCGGTCAGGATCGCCGAGTCGTTGCCCTTGCTGCCCGTGGTATTGGCCTCGCGAAGCATCTCCTGAAGCAGGAAACCAAGCCGCTTGCCGACGCCGTCCGGCTGCGGTGATTGGAGGGCGGTACGGAAGGCGGCGATGTGCGCCTGGAAGCGTGACATTTCTTCCTGCACGTCGAGCCGGTCGGCAAGGAAAGCAATTTCCTGCGCCAAGCGTGATTCGTCGACCGCGACGCCATCAGCGAGCTCGCGCACGGCATTCCGTAGCCGGTCGCGCTGTTCAACCACTCTCACTGGGGCGCGAGCGGCAATGCGCTCGAGCGACGAGGCGATGATGTCCAGACGCTCCGAGAGATACGTCGCCAAGCGCGCGCCTTCCTCGAGCCGAGTGGCAAGCAAGCCTTTTACGGCCCTGTCGACAATCTCCACGAGTTGCGGCGATAGATCCGCCGGCAGCTCATCCTTTGTGCTCGCGGCGAATACGTCGGGCAAGCGAAGAAGGGTACCGATGTCGACCGAGGCGCGCAGCTCATATCGCGATTCCAACGCCCGAAGCTGCTGGAGATAGGCTCCGAAGCGCGCCTCATCGATTGGAAGGGCGTCGGCTGCGGCGGACGCATCCTTTTCGAAGCGGGCGTACAAGGTGACATGTCCGCGGCTGATTCCCCGGCGGAGTGCCTCGCGCACCTCGCCCTCCCAACGCGAAAGGGTGCCTGGGAGTTTGATGGACGGACTGAAGAAACGGTGATTCACGGAGCGGATTTCTACGCCCACGCGGCCCGTACCCACATCGCCGTCAGCAGCGCCGAACCCTGTCATGCTACGTATCATATCTAGCAGCGTAAGTTACGCTGTGACAAAATCATAGTCAATTCCAGAAATCCCAGCGCACACCGTAGAACTGCACTTGGCGAGGCATCTGGAATCCCGGAATCTGCGCGTAGCGCTCCTGCAGCAGGTTGCGGAACTGATATGACACGACCGCAGTCTGAATGCGGATCTCGAGCTTGAATGAGAGCAGTCGATATCCTGGCACCGTGCGGACCGATTTGTCGTCGACAGGGAACAGTGAGCTGGACCGATACTCGTGCGAGAGCGACCCGAGTATTCCGAAATTCCCACGCGGAAAACGGTCGAGAAGGCTCGTCTGGAGGTACAGCTCAGTACGGGTCTGGTACTTGGGGCGGTAGAACCCCGTGGCGTCGTTCCACGCCACGGCCCACGCGTCCGCATACACAGAGCGCCACAAACGGCCACGAACCGTTAGTGATTTGCCGGTCGCGGAGTTCTCGGTGCGCCAAACGGAACGCGTGTCATACACCCCGCCCAATTCCGCCGGTGGCAGCAACGTGGTCGGGCCACGGTGGAGGACACCGCCACTGACCCACAAATCTCGAAAACGAAACCCTGCCTCAGCGCGATAGCTGGTCCGCGAGCCTAGCTGGTAGCGTGTGATTTCCGTGGAATCGTCGGTCACCGCAGTATCTGCCAGCAGGAACTGGCCTGCTGTGTTCAACACCGCGTTACCGCGCGGCTCACTGAAAAGACGATCGACATTGGCCGACGATGTCCGCGACGCCGAGCCGATGAGCGCAATGCGATCGAATGGCGAGAATCGAAGATTGCCCTCCACTCGCGCCGGCGAGAGCGGGCTTTTGCTCTCACCAAACAATGCAATCGTAACCGGCCCCGCTGCGCCCGACGCGCGAGCAGAAACGGAATTTGCCGCGCGCCCACCCCCTGCGCGCAACCGATCCGTTGCACTCAGACGCCACGCGCCTCGCGTGAGGCCGCCGGCTATCACGTACTGGCTTTCGTACTCGACCGAATCCGGCTGCGTACTCGTGGTGTCGGCTGATGTCCCGGCGAGCACACTGTTGGACGCTCGCTTGCGATCGACGTTGCTGTTTGACGACGCAATCGCCTGAAACCAACGACCACCTTCTGGATCCCCGTTGGCCAACCGCAAGTACGCAGTGGTGCGCACCAACGTGAGCTCGGGTACGGTATCGAGCTGATCGCTTTGGTTGCCCGTGCCGGTCCATGCCGCGCGATTTCGACTGACACGAGTCGCCGTTGCATCGACATTCCATGGGCCGCGCTGCAATCCCAAGCGGCCCATCACACTCACGCCATCGGACGACGCGAGTCGTGTATCCGGCTGCGTGTTCAACTGTTCCGCTGAGAACTGAAGCGTTTCGCCGCGATCGTACCGTCGCCCAAAGTAGGCGCGATAGAGATTCGTGTTGAGATCGCCCGTTGCAATATCGGCTCGCGTGAATGGATCGGTGCGGTCCACGCGCCACGTCCGTGCATGAACTCGCACTTCGTCGGCACCGCGCTCGATACGAACCTCTTCGAGTGCGTGAATCGGTAGATCATTTACCGGAGCGACGCCGCGCGAACGCAGATCCATCGGATCGAGCTCGAGCCCGTCGAGAAAAATCCGGATGCGACGGAAGTCGCCTTCCGACGCGATCAACGCCGGGGCGGCAAGAAAGCCCGTGGTGTATTCGGTGAGCCCGGGCACACGCGCGAGCATGTCGCTCAACGTGAGCGCGCCGGTCGCGAACAGCGCCGCGCGATCGTACACGCGCGGCGGACCGAGATCGAACACACTCGCCATTTCGGAGCGCGCGAGCGCGGGCTTGAGCGTGTCCCGCTTCACCACTGGCAACGGCACGCTACCGCGATTGATGGAATCGTTGCGCGCCATCGAATCCGCGCGTGGCGGCGTCGGGACGCGAATGGTATCGGGCCCCGCGGGAACAGGATTGCGTCGACCGCCCACGGTATCGACGGGGGTGCGCGCCGTGTCACGCTTTGCGGTCGTATCGCGACGCACGGGCACCTGGGCGTGAGCTTCGGCGGGCAAAACGGCCCCGGCAACCGCGCCGAGGCCGAAGACGAACATCAGCCGGAAAAACCGAAGCGTCACCCCGCGCGTCCCCTCACAAATTCCACGAAGGTCCCAACCGGTACGCCAGTGGGGCCGCGTCCAACGGTGCCGATGTCCGACTCCGTGTACGCGGTGCCTGCGATGTCGAGATGCACCCACGGATAATTGCCCGCGAATTCCGCGAGAAAAAGGGCAGCCGTGATCGTGCCCGCCGGCCGGCCGCCGGAATTCTTGATGTCTGCCACGTCGGACTTGATGAGTTCCTTGAAATCGTCCCACAGTGGTAGCTCCCACCCCGGTTCACCGGCTCTTGTTCCCGCGCCGAGCACTTCCTGCACCAGCGCGGGATTATTTCCAAGAACACCGGTTGCCGTGTGACCAAGCGCGATCACGCACGCGCCGGTTAGCGTGGCTGCATCGATGACAGCGGCGGGCTTGAAGCGCTCGGCGTATACCAACACGTCGGCGAGGACGAGTCGTCCTTCCGCGTCGGTGTTGATGATCTCGATGTACTTGCCGTTCGACGCGCGAACAACGTCGCCCGGCTTCACGGCGGTGCCCGAAGGCATGTTCGTGGTTGTGCCAACGAGACCGACAACGTTGATGGGCAGCTTCAGGCGGGCAATGGCTTCCATAGCGCCCAGCACACCGGCTGCGCCGCACATATCGAACTTCATCCACTCCATGCCCTGCGCCGGCTTGATTGAAATACCGCCGGAATCAAAGCACAGTCCCTTCCCAACGAGTGCGACAGGCGCCTCACCCTTTTTGCCACCTTCGTACTGGAGGGCGATGAGGTACGGCTCCTGAGGCGTGCCCTGCGCGACACAGAGGAAGCTGCCCATGCCCTCGCGCTCCATGGCGGTGCGATCGAGCGTGGTCACAACCATGCCCAAGCGCTTCGCCTGTTCGCGCGCAGTGTTCGCGAGATGATCCGGTGTGCAGAGATTCCCCGGCATCATGCCAAGCGTGCGTGCGAGCGAATGCCCTTCGGCGATTGCAGCACCGCTGGCAATTCCGCTGGTCACGGCCGCCGCGTCGGACGCAATGATCTGTGCATCGGTAAGCGAGGCGCGACGCTCGTCTTCAGGCGGCAGCGTCTTGGTATCGAGATATTCCCATGCGCCAGCGTTCAATCCAACCGCGAGTGCTTCGACTTCCTCAGCTGTGGCGTCGCCGGCATAGAACGCGACCTTGCCCGTTCCCATGCGCGCTGCCTGGCGCGCGGCAATAGCGCCCGCTCGGCGAAGCGACGATGCGCGATTGCTCACCTTGCCGAGCCCCAGCAACAGCACACGTTCCGGCCCTGTGGTGCCGCCAACGAGATGCAGCGTTTCGTCGCGACCGCTACGGAAATCTCGACGCGCAATGCTGCGCGAGATTGCCGTGCCGAGTGACTCATCGAGCGCGGTAAGCGGCGCGCCGAGCGCTTCGCCCGTGGAGAGCGCGACAACGAGCAGTGGTGTGTCAAGAGCGCGCAGGTCAGCGCTGCCTGCGGAAATCGATAGCGTCATGGGTGCCGAAGTGTGTTCAGGAAACGAGCGTCAAGCGCTCATGCCCTTGATGATTTCGTCGCCGAAAGCGGTGGTGCTGACCTCGGTGGCGCCCGGCATCTGACGCGCGAGATCGTACGTCACCCGCTTTCCCTTGATGGCATTCTCGAGGCCGCGCACGATCAACGAGCCGACCTCCTTCCAACCCATATACTCGAACATCATGACGCCTGAGAGGATCACGCTACCGGGATTGATCTTGTCGAGGTTCGCGTACTTGGGTGCCGTGCCGTGCGTTGCTTCGAACACCGCGACGCCATCGCCGACATTTCCGCCCGGTGCGAGACCGAGCCCGCCAACCTGTGCGGCAGCGGCATCGGAGAGATAGTCGCCATTCAAGTTGGGCGTCGCAATCACGTCGTACTCGTCGGGGCGGAGGAGCAGTTGCTGGAACATGGCATCCGCAATGCGATCCTTGATCAGCAGGCAATCGAGACGCGCCGATGGGCCGGCCTTGGAAAAATCCGTCTCCGTGACCGTTTGACCAGGAAATTTCTCAGCGGCTTCCGCGTAACCCCAATCGCGGAACGCGCCTTCCGTGTACTTCATGATGTTGCCCTTGTGCACGAGCGTCACGGAGCGACGTCCGTTCTCGAGCGCGTACTTCACTGCCATGTTCACGAGACGACGCGACCCGAACTCGCTCATCGGCTTGATGCCGAGTGCGGAGTTGGCGCGGATCTCCTTGCCGAACCTGGTGCGGAGGAAATTCGCAATTTCCTCTGCTTCCGGCGAACCCGCCTTCCACTCGATGCCGGCGTAGACGTCTTCCGTGTTTTCGCGGAAGATCACGACGTTGAGCTTCTCCGGTTCCTTCATCGGATTGCCAACGCCCTCGAAGTAGCGCACAGGGCGAATGCACGCGTAGAGATCGAGCACCTGGCGAAGTGTCACGTTCAGTGACCGAATGCCACCGCCAACCGGCGTTGAGAGCGGGCCCTTGATGGACACGCGGAATTCCTTGAACGCCTCGAGCGTTTCGTCGGGCAGCCATTCGCCGGTCTTTGCGTGCGACTCTTCGCCGGCGAACACCTTCATCCAGCTGACCTTTCGTTCGCTGCCGTAGGCCTTCTTGATTGCCGCGTCGAAGACGCGGACAGAGGCGCGCCAGATATCGGGGCCGGTGCCGTCGCCTTCGACGAAGGGAATGACCGGATGGGCGGGTACCTTCAGTGCACCCTGCTCAAACGCAATCGCGTCGCCCTCGCTCGGACGTGTCGCGAAACGATAGTTCGCCATGCTTGAGCCGACTCTCCGAAAAAGTGTGTCTGTAGCCTAGATAAACTACGTCTGTATACAGGAGCCAGCAAGCGAAGCAGGCTGCTCGCGAAGCATCCGAACGACGAACGGCCGATCGCGTATCGCGATCGGCCGCTCAGAAATACCCGGGACGAGGGTCGAACTCGTAAGGCACTCGCGTGCCGCGGGATTTTGAGTCCCGTGCGTCTGCCAGTTCCGCCACCCGGGCGTACGCGGGAGAAAGGTAATCAGCGGAGGGGACTAGGGCGACTGGAACGCAGGCCCGGCCAAACTATCCGGCCGCGCACGTAACAACTCCTGCATCCGCTTTCGGAACTCCTCCTGGAGCGCCATGAACTTGGCGCGCTGAATCGGCGTCATGAACGCAGCGAACTCCTTCTGCTCCTCGATCTGCATGTCGATGCGCTGCCGCTGGATCTGCTGAAGCTGATCGAGGGCGGACGCCACGTTGGCCTGACTGGCCGCCGTATCGGACAGAATTTCGCCACGTAGGGCCTGGCGCTGGACCTTCTCCTGCTGACCGAGCTGGCGGCGACGCTGGTCGAAACGCAGGCTGACCTGCTCCAGCTTGGTCATCTGATCATCAGTCAGAGCCAAGCGATTTTTCGCGACCTTCCACAGACGCTGCCTGATTTGCTGTTCGACCGCGGCCCGTCGTGGCTGAATGCCATTGTCAGGTGGAAGGCCACGTTGCTGAAGCGGCCGACGCACCTGACCCGGACGTTGCCGGCCAGTGACCTGTGCGTTCAAAACCGGAGTCACCGCGAGAAGCGCGACCATCATCAATGCACGCGTGTTCATCGTGACGGCCCCCGCCGGCCTGATACCGGCGCAAGCGACCCTGTTTCTACATCCGTAGACGGAACGGCATCAAGCTCGTCGATGGCCTTGAGCAGAGCCGCCAATTCGCGGTCACTCAGATCATTCAAGGACGAGCCACCGAGCGCCAACTCGCGAGCAGCCGGCTGCGCGGCCACTGTCAGGGTTTGCTGCACGGGCGCTGGTGCCGGCGTGACGAGGGCAACATGTGGCTTGGCAACCAGCGGCGTTGCATGTGTATCGACAACGCTGGGCACCGGCGCAATCGGCTGAGCATCCGGCACTGATGCCATCACCGCACGCACCGAGTCGGGCTGGCCGAACGTTCCCTCACGTATCACGACAACCGAGGAAGCACCGCCAACCAGTAAGGTGACAGCCGCTGCCACGCGCCAACCGACCCACGTTTGGCGCACGTTGGGACGATGCGCCGGAATCGCTGCGACAATCGAGGCGACGTTCTCAGACGGCGCCGTGTGCATCGCTGCGCGCAGATCGCGCAAAACAGACAACTCGGCCGCGCAGTCCGCGCACCGAGCAACATGCGCCTCCACCTGCGCGCGCGTCTCGGCGTCGAGACGCCCATGCAGCAGGTCGGGCAATAGATCGCGGATTTCCGCGTTGGAACAGTCATGCATCGAGAAACTCCTTGATAGCGCGCATCGCGTTGTGATAGTGCACGCGCGCGGCCCCTTCTGTCGTGCCTGCCGCTTCCGCGATCTCCTTGTACGACAACCCTTCACTGACCCTGAGAACG
>JBBQHJ010000085.1:0-14551 GCA_038323865.1 Gemmatimonadales bacterium | reverse complement strand
CTGCGGACCGGTGGGAACGGGCAAAAGCTTTCTCGCCTATTGCACGGCGAAGGAGATCGGCATCCCTGTCGTGGTGATGAAGAACTTTCGTTCAAAGTACGTTGGCGAAACGGAAGGGAATCTCGAGCGCGTGTTTGCGGTTCTTCGCGCCATGGGCCCGATCATGGTCATCGTCGACGAAGCGGACACACTACTCGGCGACCGCAGCTCGGATGGCGACAGTGGAACTGGAAGTCGCGTGTTCGGCATGTTCGCCACGCAAATGGGCGACACTCGGTATCGCGGGCGGTTGGTGTGGATGCTGTTGACCGCACGGCCGGATCTGCTGCCGATCGACATCAAGCGTCAGGGCCGCGCCGAAGTTCACATTCCGCTGTTCTACACGCACGAGTCGGACGAACTACGGAAGATGTTCGTGGTGCTGGCGAAAAAGATTGGCGCGGCGTTGGCGGTAGAGGATGTTCCCGAGATCAAGGCGACGGGCAGCCTGTCCGGCTCTGATGTCGAAGGGATGGTCGTCCGTGCGTGGAGGATGTCTCGACTTGCCGGCTCAACACATTTGACCAAGGAAGCGTTGGCCGAGGTATTACGCGACTTCGTGCCGTCGGCACAAACGCTCGAGCGCGAAATGCAGGAGCTGGCGGCTGTGATCGAGTGTACTGATCGCAAGTTCCTGCCGTCCGCTATTCGATCGAAATACGATTCCGAAAGCGGGCGGCGCGAGGCGCAGGAGCGGTTTGCGCAGGTGCGAGCGTTGCTAGCGTAGTTCGCTTTGTCTGTTGTGATACGTGGGAGCTCTGGCGTACAATTCCTGATGAACTTCTCCCGCTCGCTACTGTTGCTCGCTATCGCCGCGCCTCTACACGCGCAGGCCGACGCGAAGGTGAAAGCTGCCGCCCAGACGATCGTCGCCGCGAACCTGATGCGCGACGTCAGCTATCTCGCGTCTGATGCGCTGAAGGGCAGAGGCACACCCTCGCCGGGACTCGATAGCGCCGCCGCTTACTTTGTGCGCCGGCTCACCCAACTCCGCATCAAACCAATAGGCGACGACAACAGCTATTTCCAGCACTATACGGTCGTGCGCGCGACGCTCGATACCATGCGCACGACCATGAGGTCGGGCACGCAGACCTTCGTCTACGGAACTGACTTTCTCGTCAACTCGTTCTTGTCGGCGGGCATGCATACCGGCAAGGTCGTCTATGTGGGCACTGGCATTCGCGCGCTAACGCGTGGCCTCGATCCCTACGCCGGCATCAACGTGCGCGACAAGTGGATCCTCGTGCACGCAAGCCAAATCCGGCCACGCAACGTCACCACCGATTCACTCGGAGTCGTGGGCCGTGACTACACCACGGCGCTCGACGAAGCACGGAGTCGCGGAGCGCTTGGGCTGCTGTTCATTCCCACGCCGCAGCAAGTTGCGAATTGGAGTGCGACGCGCAAGCGCGTTCCGACGGGGCAGGAGCTGTCGCCCGTCGTCGGCCGTGCATACGCCGCGTATCCGCTACCGCAGCTGACGCTGTCCTTTGCCGCTCTCGATCGATTGCTTGGCGATAAGGGTGCCGAGGTGCTCGCGAGTGATTCGCTGCATCGCTATCCCGCGTCATTCGAAATCGGTGCACTTGCCGCCGAAGTTGCGGCGACGACGACGAGTATTCGTGCCTCGAATGTCGTCGCGTTGGTGGACGGCTCGGATCCAGTGCTGCGGAGCGAGTGGGTTACAATCTCAACGCATCTCGATGGCGCGGTGGGTCGCGGCGCGACTGTGAGCGGCGACTCCATCTACAACGCCGCCGATGACAATGCCTCGGGATCGGCTGGCAATCTCAGCATCGCGCATGCGCTGATGACGGGGCCACGCCCGAAGCGCTCGATGCTCCTGATCTGGGATTCGGGGGAAGAGACAGGATTGTGGGGATCGCGCTTCCTCGCCTATGGCCCGCTCGCGAAAAATGTCGTCGCGCATTTTACCGTCGACATGATTGCCCGAACCAGGAAGCCCGGCACGAACATCAAAGAGCAGGAGGAACTCAGCGGTCCTGGCGAAGTGTTCGTCTCCGGACCGTTGATTCTCAGCACCGCGCTCGAATCGGCGATCGGGAAAGCGTCGCGCGATTATGGATACGTGCATCTGGATCGTCGCTACGAAGATCCCAAGCATGAATTCTTCTATCCGCGCACCGACGCCGCACCATACATCGAACAGGGAATTCCGTACGCCGAGTTCTTCACGGGATTGCACGAAGACTATCATCGACAGACCGATGAGGTATCGAAGCTGGATCCCGTGAAGTTCGAAGCGGTGGCGCGAATGGTGTACGTCACCGCATGGACCGTGGCAAATGGAAAGGAGCGTCCGCGCATCGACAAGCCGGTGCCGCCCGTGCTCTGGTTCATGACTCCCAGATAGTCTTCAACTGCACAAGAGGCTTCCTGCATGAAGTACATGATGTTGATCAAGCACACCGAAGATTATCGCGGCAAGGACATTCCGCCCGGCCTTATCGAGGCGATGGGCGGGTTCATCGGCGAATACGCAAAGCAGGGGAAGTTCATCGATGGAGCCGGTCTACAATCCAGCCACAAGGGCAAGAGAGTCCAGCTCCGCGGCGGCAAGGTCAGCGTGATCGATGGCCCATTCACGGAGACCAAGGAACTCGTGGGCGGCTACTCGATTTTCGACGTGGACTCAGAAGCCGAAGCGCTCGAGATCTGCACACGATTCATGGACGTGCATCGCGTGCATTGGCCGGAGTTCAATGGCGAATGCGAGATGCGTCCCTTCCAGACGGGCGCACCGGGAACAGAGTAATGCGCTCTAGACGAACGTGCCTTCTCGCGGGCCACGAGCACCTCGCGCGATCTGCCGGATCGCACCGAGGTGATACGCGAGATGCGCGACGCTGCCGACCATTCCGTTCAGTTCTGTCTGTGTGACGTCGCGCGGAGCGGCCAATTGCTCGGCCCAGCGACGCACCTCCTCCTCGAGGCCGCGCTGAATATCTCGCCACTCGGCGTCATTCACCGCGGTCAACGTCCAGGCCTCATCCCATTTGGCGTCGGCGAATGGATTGCCGCCCTCGATCGTCCATCGATTCATGAGCGACAGGCCGTAGCGAAGATGTTGAGTGTGCGCGGCGATGGTAGCGCCGTCGTCAACAGCATGAGAGGCATCGCGCGCCGAGAGCTTCTCCAGTGACTTCAGGAGCCCCACGTCGCCGGTGTTGAGGATGTACGCGCCGCCCCGTTCATGCGCGCCGTCGGTCAGCTCGGCGAAAAGCGTTCGGAGCGCCTCGTTGATCTCGTTAGTCATTTTCTCATCTTCACTACGCGCTTCTTCTTGGGCGCGCGTGAGCGCTCGATCACTGCGTCGAGTGCCACGAGTGCGCGCTGCTTCGCCTTGGGATCGCCGAGTAGCTTCCGCGTTTGCTGGTAGGTCATGCCGATGCCAACGAACTCGAATGCGACCTGATCGACATCGACGCCTTTTCGGAAGTGTCGCTCTTCGATGCTGATCTTGGCGGCGCGCGCGATCGCGTCTCGCCAATCGCGCTGAGAGGTCACGACGGCATCGCGGACGTCGCCGGGGCGATCGTCGTACTCCTGCGAGAGCGCCATGAAAATGCAACGCGCACCATTGCCGCCATTGCCGGCGTCGCGGTCTGCTTCCATCCAGCCCATCCATCGGTCGAAGAGCGCACGGAGACGCGGTTCACCGCGCGGTGCCAGCAGGGCAGGGCGCACCACGAGTTCGACGAAGCGTTCGATGGCTTCTTCAAGCACCGCGAGCTGCAGCGCCTCCTTGGACTTGAAGTGCGCAAAGAGCCCGCTCTTCGAGATGTTGAGGTCCGCCGCGAGGTTGCCGAGCGTCACGTTCTCGAGCCCGACATTGGTCGCGGTCGCGAGTGCCTGGCCGACGATGTCTTTCCTGGTGCGCATCCCTTTGTTCATGCGTTCAGAATAGCACGAGCGTGCGGGTATTGCAAAAACGAACGGTCGTGCTATTATCCCGACATGCCCATCCAGCTGAGACTCATCCGCGCGTGGCTCCGCGTCAGCAGTCTGCTCGCGCCTCGATACGCCGAGCGCTTTGCAGCGCGCTTGTTCCTCACGCCACGGAAGCGGCCCGCGGTGCCTGCGTCGCTCGACGGGATGTCACCCGAGCGCTTTGCGCTCGCAATTCTTGGAGAGCGACTAGTGGGCTGGCGTTGGAACGCCGGCGGGCCAAAGGTGCTGCTCGTGCACGGCTGGAGCGGACGCGCCGCTGACATGACCGCACTCGCCACTGCACTGGCGGCGCAGGGATACGAGGCCATCGCGATCGATATGCCCGCTCACGGAAGCTCCGCGGGAACAGAGACGAATCTCGCGATCTGGCGCGGTCTCCTTCCCGCGATTGGAGGCGAGCTCGGTCCGTTCGCGGCGGTGGTCGGACATTCTTTTGGAGGAGCGGCAATCACACTTGCGCTCCAAGAAGGTCTCGAGGCCTCGGCTGCAGTATTAATCGCGGCTCCACTCGGTCCCCTTCACTTCATCGAGCAGATGCGCGTGATGATCGGACTTCCCGCATCGCGCCTGGCAGGCATGGAGCGCGAGTTGGTGCGCATGGTCGGCGAGCCAATCGAGAATTTCAGTGCCGATCAGGTTGCGACGCGGTTAATGCAGCCTGTGCTCATCCTGCACGATCCCGAAGACAATGAAGTACCATTCGCGCACGGTGTGGCGATCGCGGCTGCCTGGAACGACAGCGACTTTGTGCCGGTGCTCGGTGCAGGGCATTACCGGATCCTGAAGTCTCGCGAGACGATTGACCGGGTCGTCGGCTTTATCGGCGCCGAGGATCAAGCGGCACGAACGTTCCCGCATCGATCACTCCGTTCATCGCGCGATACAGCGTTACGCCGGATGTGAACTGCATGCTCGCGCCGCCGATTCCGGAGATGGTCGCCGAGATCTGGTTGAAGTGCGTCTTCACGCCGGCGGTCTCGTACTCGATGCGTTCCGTGCCATGCATGTGTCCACCGAGCGCGAGCACATGCTGATGCGTGCGCAAAACGGCCAGCACCGCGCCCGCATTGGCGACAGTATGCCGGTACTGCGTCTTTCCATTCACGGTGATCAGTGTCGGCGCCACTGACTTGTCGTTGTAGCCGCCGATGACCTCGAAGGTGGTGAAGAACGGAATGTGATCGAACGTCACTACGGGCATGCTTGCCGGAATCTGCGCGAGGTCTCGCTTGAGCCACTCGAGTTGCAGCGAGTCGACGTGACCGTAGTAGTGCTGGTCGTCGATGTCCACGGTATTGAGACCGACGAAGTGAATTCCAGCACGCGTGAAGGAGTAGTAGTCGGGGCCGAAATAATGTCGGTACATTCCGCGCCCATAGAGCGGATGCGACATGCTGACGTGCGACGTATCGCGCTCGATTCCGAAGTTCTCGTGATTGCCCGGCACGGTCATCACCGGCGTTTGAAATGCAGCGCGCTCGCTGGCGAATAGGTCGTAGTAACCTCGCGCCTCCGTTTCGGGGACGCGGAGCGCGTCGCGCACGAGATCCCCCGTGATGATGACAAAATCCGGATGAATCGAATCGACGAGTGCGCGAAGTCGCTGCGTGCGCGGCAGCGACGCCTGCGAGATGTGCGTGTCCGACGCGTGCACGAACGTCAGCGCGCCGCTCCCGGATGCGCGTGCCAGTCCGAACGCGAGCGGCTGACTGGTGTCAGCCGGCTTCCAGAAGTTGCCCACGCTGCGATATCCATCGGGCACGGATACGAACACCACGCCCGTGCCCGCCGCGTCGAATCGGAAAGTGCCCGACGCGTCGGTCATGACCACCGCGTCCTGATTCGACACGGCCACGTTCGGAACCGGCGGCTCGCCGGCATCGCGAACGCCATTGCCGTTCAGATCGAGGAACACCATGCCGGTGACGACGAGAATGGGCAGTGCAATCATGACGGCTCTCTGAGGGAGATGTTATCAGCGCGCCCGCACATAGTGCAGCGCCACCACGCCCGTCGGATAGGGAGTAGCCGAGAGGAGCTTGAAGTTCACGAGTGGCCCCGCATGGAACAACTTCTTGCCGCCGCCCAGCGTCACCGGGTAGAGCGACAGGTAAATCTCGTCGACGAGATCGTGTTTCAGCAACTCGTGAATGAGCTGGCTGCTGCCATCGCTGAGAATGTCACCACCCGGCTCCGCCTTCAGCGCGCGAACGGTCTCGATGATACGGTCGCGAATGACCGTGGTATCCCGCCACCGCGGATTCGTGAGTGTCTTCGACACCACGTACTTCTTCGGCGCATTCATCAGGTCGCCGAAGAAATCACCGGCGGGCATCGGCTCGAATGCGTCGGCATGTGTGACGTAGGTCTTTCGGCCGAGCAGAAACGCGTCGGTCGTCTTCATTACATCCACAAAGGCCTTGCCGATGTCATCGTGCCAAAAAGGGATGGTCCATCCGCCATGGACGAATCCGCCATCGACGTCCTCGTCCTTGCCACCGGGGGCCTGAATGACGCCGTCAAGCGAGATGAACTCGTGAACAATGAGCGTGCGCATGGGAATGTCCTGTAGGATCAGGGTGGTCGAATCAGTGGCTCTGCAACCACGACGTACGGGATTTCATGGAATCGACAAAGGGGGACAAATGCCGATTCCTCGACTCCGGCCTGCGGCCCCCGCTCGGAATGACACGCCGGGGCTTCCGCGCGCGCCATGCTGTATGCAAATTGGTACACATGCCACCGTCCTCAGAGCTGACTCCGTACTACCTCCCCTTCGGAAACGAAGTCGAGACCTTCACCACCTGCTTCCAGCAGAAGCTCCCGGTTCTCCTCAAGGGACCCACCGGCGTTGGCAAGAGCCGCTTCGTGCAGCACATGGCGGCGCGACTGGAACGTCCACTCATCACCGTGGCCTGTCACGACGACCTCTCCGCAAGCGACCTCACGGGTCGCTTCCTCATTCAAGGCAGCGAAACCGTCTGGAATGACGGACCCGTCACGCGCGCGGCGCGCATCGGCGCCATCTGCTATCTCGATGAAGTCATCGAAGCGAGACAGGACACCACCGTCGTCATTCATCCGCTCACTGACGACCGCCGTATGCTCCCGCTCGAGAAGACAGGCGAAGTCGTCTCCGCGGCGCCCGGCTTTCTCCTGGTTGCTTCATATAACCCCGGCTACCAGAGCGCCATCAAGGACATGAAGCCGAGCACTCGGCAACGTTTCATCAATATCGAGTTCGATTTTCCGACGGCTGCTGCCGAGACGACCATCGTCATGCACGAAGGCGGTGTGGATAAGAAGGTGGCCGTGACGCTCGTTCGCATCGCTGAGCGAGTGCGCCAGCTTCGTGATCAAGGACTGCAGGAAGGGCCCGGCACTCGTGTACTCGTCGCGGCAGCGCGACTCATTGCGGCGGGACTTTCGGTGCGCGACGCCTGCCACGCCGCCATCACCACCGCTCTTACTGACGACGCCGATCTCCTGCTCGCCGTCGACGACGTCGTAAGCGCGATGGTCTGACGCATGGCCCGCAAGCCGACACGATTCTGGCATCCCGCACAGCGAGCGCTGCGTCGCACGCGTGAACGAGTGGCCGCGCTGCGCTCGCGCAACGAACGACCAACGCTCGAATCTCTGCGCCCTCGGCTCCAGCACTACATGCGCGCCATGTACGGAGAGGGTGTGGTGCTCGAAGCGCTGTCCAAGGATGCACAACAGTCGGCAATGCTGGACCTCGTGATCGGCACCATGTCCGCGGGCGGTGCGCGGGCGATGTCGGAGAGTGAGGCGGGCCATATCCGCCTGCCGATGCAGATGCCAACGTCGAAGAAGACGCGTAACATTGCCGCGCTCGAGCAATATCGTGTGCTCGCCGTGCAGCACGCGGAGCGAATCGTGCGTGGCACGGCCGAGGAGGCCGAGACGCTGAATACAGATCTCGAGCGCGATCTGTTCGAGATTGCGGAATCGGTGTCGATCGACGCGCACATTCGCGAGTTACAGCCGGGTTTGAGTGCTGCGCTCGATGTCGCCCGCGCCGCCGCACTGACTGAGCGTCCGAAGCGGAGAGCGCCAACTGATATCGAGCAGCGAGTCGATGCAATGCTGCCTGGTCTCGGCGCGCTACGTGATCACGTGGCCACAAACAGTGCAGCGGAGAATGCGCAGTGGGCGCGTGCTGTTGCCCGGGCAATGGAGATCGAGTTCGGACTGGCAAGGGCGCGAGAGTACCGGCGTATCCGCGAGCTCACGCTGTGGGGCACGAGCATTGTCACGCGCGGTTCGCGTGGCGAGCAGTCGGCGGAAAAACCGCAACTGCCGTCGCCACCGAAGAAGACCTTTCGCATTCCGACCGGCCGAAAGGGTCAATCACCGAGCGGTGTTCCCTCCAAGCGAAAGGGCCCGACATCGAACGCGAAGAGTTCTCCGAACGTGCGTGATGGGACTCCGACCGGCGAAGCGGGCGAAAACAAGTCGGAAGAACAGAGCACGGCGAACGACGATCGCTCACCGGGTGGAGCGGAGGGCGCATCATCTGCCTCGCAAAGCGGGAATAGCGATCGTGAAGGTGCCGCACCGGACAAGTCGAAGGCTGGCGACATTCCGCTGGAAGGCGTTGTCCATCACTATCCGGAGTGGGACTGTTACACGCAGGGTCTTCGCGCCACCGGAACGCTCGTGCGCGTCGCGCCGGCGCCGTTGTCGTCGGCGGAATCGGCTGCCAGCCTGTTGCTCGACAATGCGGCACAAGTGCGAAAGGCGCGAAGACAATTCGAACGACTTCGGTCTCATCGCGCTCGGCTCCGCCGCCAGGTGCACGGCGACGAGTTGGATCTCGAGGCGTGTGTCGAGTGGATGGTCGATCGCCGCATGGGCGTCGCGCCATCTGATCGATTGTACACGACCGTGCGTCCTGGACGGCGCGAGCTCGCGATCACGTTGCTCATCGACGCGAGTGCCTCGACGCTCAATGAAGTGAACGAAACGCAGAAGGTGATCGACGTCGAGCGCATTGCTGCGCTCATCGCGACTGCTGCGTTCGACGCACTCGGTGATGACTACAGCATTCTCACGTTCTCCAGTGCAAGTGCGAACAACGTTCGCGTGAGTACGCTCAAGGCGTTCGGTGAGCCGAGTTCGCCGCGCGTCCAGCAGCGCATTGGCGCGATCGTTCCCTCGGGTACGACTCGGCTGGGAGCCGCGATTCGCCATGCGACCGCGGAGTTGGCCACGCATCCTGCGCCGCACCGGTTGTTACTCGTGGTTTCCGACGGAAAGCCGTACGACTACGATTGGTACTTTGTGGACTACGCTGTTCAGGACTCTCGCCATGCCACCATGAGTGCGCGGCTGGCCGGCGTGCATCCGTTCTGCATCACAGTTGATCGGTCGGAGGGCGAAGACTATCTCTCGACGATATTCGGGGCAGGTGGGTATCGAGTTGTTCGGAGGCCGGAGGATCTACCGCACGCAATGCTCATGGCAGTTCAGCAGATGATTCGGCCGTAGCTTCAAACCTTCGGAACTGTGAGGTGGTCAAAACCGTGAGTCACCGGTTGACCACCCACCCACCGTTTGAAAATGCCGTCTGCATCACGCACCCACCTTGCGCGTCGAGTTGCGGCCGCGATTATCGTTGCCCTTCCAGCTGCTGCGCAAGCTCCGGTCGCCACCGACCATCAAGTGCCGAGTGCGCCAGGTGTTCGCCGCACCGCGCCCATTTCGATCGATGGCCGCCTCGACGAGAGCGCGTGGGCCGCTGCAACTCCAATCACGCAGTTCAAGCAGCGACAGCCCAACCAGGCGGAGCCCGCGACGTTGGCCACCGAGATTCGCATTCTCTACGATGACGACGCCCTCTACATCGGTGCGCGCATGAGTGATCCGTTAGGGAAGGCGGGCATTCGCGCACCACTCGCGCGTCGCGACCAGCTCCTCGCCGCTGACGGCAACAACGGCTCATTCAATTCGCTGACGACGGACAAGATCGCCATCGTGCTCGATCCCTATCACAATCACCTCGATGAGGTGTGGTTCGAGATCAATCCAGCCGGTGTCCGCGGCGATCAATTCAATGGTGACCCGTCGTGGGATCCCGTGTGGGAGGGCGCCACGCAGATAACTGCCGATGGATGGACGGCGGAGATGCGCATTCCATATTCGCAGCTGCGCTTCTCCAATTTGCCGGTGCAGACGTGGGGCCTGCAGATCTGGCGCTACGTCGACCGCTTGAACGAACAGGATCAGTGGTCATTTCGCCGACGCAACGAGAGCAGTGGGCCCGCGTATTTCGGGCATCTGGAAGGGCTCGCCATTGCGAGCGTGCCAAAGCAGGCCGAGCTGCTTCCATATGTAGTCTCGCGCGGCCAGTTCAAGTACGCCGATCCGCGGAACCCATATCGCTCGAGCACCACCACCAACGTCAACGCCGGCGCGGACGTCAAGTACAACCTCACGTCGAGCCTCACGCTCGACGCGACTATCAATCCGGACTTCGGCCAGGTCGAAGTTGACCCAGCGCTGCTCAACCTCTCGGCCTACGAAGTCTCGTATGACGAGAAGCGTCCGTTCTTCGTGGCGAATCGCAGCGCGTTCAGCTTTGGTGGAATGAATTGCATCAACTGTAACAATACGTCGAGTCTCAGCGCGTTCTATTCGCGCCGCATTGGACGTCCACCACAACTGAACGGCCTGGTGAATTCATCGGCCGCCTTCGCCAACACACCGGACGACGCCACCATCCTTGGCGCTGCCAAGATCACTGGACGCACCACGAACGGATACACGATCGGAATTCTCGACGCCGTCACCAGCAAGGAGACCGCGCATTTCACGTCGTCGCTCAGTGGGCCAGAACAACGTCAGACCGTTGAGCCGTTCTCGAATTACTTCGTTGGCCGTCTCAAGAAGGAATTCCGCGGTGGCGCAACGACGGTTGGCGGCATCGTAACATCGGCTATTCGCGGACTCGAAGGTGATACTGTGCTCACGAATCGCCTGCGCAACAACGCGTCTGCCGTGGGGCTCGACTGGAGTCACAGCTGGAGTAATCGCGTCTATCGCTGGCGCGGAACCTTGATGGCGTCGGACGTTCGCGGCTCGCAGCAGGCCATCGCGCTGACGCAGCGTTCGCCGACGCACTATTACCAGCGCCCCGATCGCGACGTCACATCGGACGGCCTCTTCTCCACGAAGTACGACACGACCGCGACCTCACTGCGCGGCTATGGGCTGTACACGCGAATCGCGAAGGAAAGCGGCAATTGGATCTGGGAGCTTCAGCAGAACTGGCGTAGTCCGGGCTTCGAGGTGAATGACCTTTCCATCATCAGCCGAGTCGATTACCGCTGGATGGGTGGCAATCTCGCACGGCAGTGGCTCACGCCAGGTCGATTCTATCGCTCGGCATTTCTGAGCTATGGTGGGCAACAGCAGTTCAACTACGACGGCTTGCGCACCGATCACGAGCAGTATGCGTTCAACAGTATCGAGTTCCCCAACTATTGGGTGATGCGCTCGTACTGGGGACACACGTTCAGCGTGGAGGACGATCGGTTGAGCCGTGGCGGCCCGGTACTCGGCACTGTGGGCTACGACTACTACCAGCTCGGCATTTCCACCGATCCACGCGGTAAGGCTGTGTGGAACGTGCAGAACGGAATCTCCCGCAGCTTCGACGGCGCCAAGAGTTGGAGCTTGCGGCCGGGAGTCGCCGTGAAGCCGGCGGGAAGCGTGTTCGTGCAGGTGTCGCCGAGTTGGAACTGGTCGCAGGATGGTGCGCAGTACGTCACGACCGTGAAGGATCCAACGGCGACAGCATTCTCCGGTTCGCGCTACGTGTTCGCGTACATCACGACGCGCACGCTGTCGGTGGATACACGCGTGAACTGGACGGTGCGTCCCGACATGACCATGCAGCTGTTCGTGCAACCATTCGCAGCGAGCGGCAACTACGAGCGCTTCCGTGAATTCGCGGCACCGCGCACGAACGCCAAGCTGGAATATGGGCGCGCCCTCGGCACAATTACGCGGAGTGCGTCGACCTCGCGGTATACAGTCGATCCCGACGGTGGAGGACCCGCCGCTCCATTCACCTTTGGCGATCCGAATTTCACGAGCCGATCACTCCGTGGTACGGCAGTGTTGCGCTGGGAATATCGGCCCGGCTCGACGATGTATTTCGTCTGGACGCAGCAGCGCTCCGGCGGCGACGCGTTCGGTGATCTCGATTTCACGAGAGACGCGAAGGCGCTGCTCGGCGACCGGCCGGACAATGTGTTCCTGGTAAAGGCGACGTACTGGCTTGGGAGGTGATTGGGACGTAGCCTTTGCGTTACCATGAGAAAAAAGGCCAGCACGACGGCTCGTCTCGTCGCCATAGGCCGCGCCATGGCCGATCTCGGTATGTCGCACGTGCCGAACTTCAGTGATCCTACGGCGCGCACGTTCCTAGCCGAGAAGGGCAAGAAAGCGCTCGCCAAGACTGAGCAGGCGTTCCGTGAACCGAAACCCAGCTATCGCAAGGAAGCGGCGCGGGTGATGGCGGACCTGATGGCGCTCCGCACCAGCGCCATCGACGCCGCAGTTCGCACCGCCATCACGCAGGGCGCGACACAGCTCGTCATACTCGGCGCAGGCTTCGACGGACGCGCTTGGCGCATGCCCGAGCTGGCCGGAGTAAGGGTCTTCGAAGTCGATCATCCGGCAACGCAGACCGACAAACGCGAGCGCGTCAAGGAACTACCGCCGGCGCTTGCCGACGTCGCTTTTGTGTCGATCGATTTCGAGCGCGAGAAACTTGATGCGACACTCGAGCGGGCAGGGCACGAGTCTGCCAAGCCGACGTGCTGGATCTGGGAGGGTGTCGTCATGTACCTCACGCATGAGACCATGCGAGCAACGCTCGCCGATGTGGGTGCGCGAAGCGCGAAGGGTTCGACCATGGTCGTGAACTACCACACTGTCCGGCGTGGCTGGATCGCGCAGCTGATATTCCGGCTGATTGGCGAGCCGCAGATCAGTAGTTGGACCGAGGCGGAGATGGCCGCTGATCTAAGAGCGGCCGGCTTTACCGTGAGCGACGACTCGGGCATGACGGATTGGAACTTGCGCTTCGCCGCCGGAAGCGCGAAAGTCCAGCGCGGCTTCTACATGCGAGTCGCGGTCGCCGAAGCTTCGGACAACTGATGCTACGCCGAATCGTTCTTTCCCTCCGACTGAGTGTCGAGCTCACGTTGAGCATCCGCTAGTCGGCTTACGTCTTCACCCAATCGCCGCGCAGCGTCCATCAGGGTTGTAAGAGGCGCGAGATCGCTAGCATTCGCGTGCAGGCGTAGCAGATCGAGGCGGATCGTCTCCAGCGCCGCCACGCTTTCCGCAAGATGTGCCGACGCGGCCTCACGTCGCGCTCTCTCGGCTCCCAGGGCGCCTAACACTTCGAGCTCTGCACGTGCGTGCGCAGCTCGTGCCTCGAGAGCCGCGACGATAGCCGGCAGATCGCCAAGTTGCTCGCGGTATGTCTTAGGCAGGGCGGCGTAAAGCTCACCTGCTGCAACACCCAGTGCTGCTTCAGTCGCGCGGAACGCCGATGCTCCCGTGAGACGCGAGCGTTCCGGTGCGCCGAGCCGCTTTGCGAGCCAGCTACCGAGTCGGCTGCGCCAAAGGCGCTCACGAATGCCCGGCTTGATACGGCTCCGAATGATTTCCGGAATCATCGGAACGTCGAGCACATTGCAGGTCACGGCGAGCAGCACCGTGCTGAGTATCGGAATGACAAAAGGCCACGGTCCGAGTACGCGCTCGTGCACAACGTTGGAGAGCGCAAGGGAGAACGTGATTGCCGTCCAGGTTCCTGCAGCGTACGTCGCGCCGCGCAACGCGCGGATGCCGCTCGTCACGCGATCCTTGGCCGTCAGCGCTTCGCCTTCCTTGCGCTCTCGTTCAGCGATATCGAGTGCACTGCGAAGATCTGCGAGTGTGAATCCGCTGCGAAAGAGCCGCCGCGCCTGATTCAGGTGATAGCCGAGCATCGGTATGACAGGAAACACCGCGATGGACGCGAGCACCACAACGTCCAGCATGCGTTTCGTCACGCCGAAGGTGCCCATCTCGTAGATGTTCACGAGATTCCCGACCGTCGCGACGCTGAAGAGCGCTGTGCACCCGAAGTACGCGAGCGTCGCGGGATTCGTCGACACAAGCCACGAGCGAAGCGGCGGAGGAAGGGACGGGCGCGTGTCGACCGCCGGCGCGAGCGCGGCAGCAAGCGCTTCGCCGTCTGTAAACCGGTCCTGTGGATCTCGAGCGAGACATCGATCGATAGCCGCAGCTAACGCAACCGGAAGTCCGGGCGCCGCTTGGTTCACGCTCGGTGCTGCTTCCGTCGCCTGTTTGACGAGGAGAGCAGGGAGGTTCGGCGTTTCGAATGGAAGGCGTCCGCTCAGCGCGATGTATCCGACAACCCCGAGTGAGTAGATGTCGCTGCGGCCGTCGACGGTTTCACTCGCCGCCTGCTCGGGGCTCATGAAGTGCG
>JBBQHJ010000084.1:0-14728 GCA_038323865.1 Gemmatimonadales bacterium | reverse complement strand
CAACAAGTGAAAGTTGCCCGGGAAAAAGGGCGTCAGCATCTCACCCGACTCTACCGAGAGGCGCGATAGGCGAAACCAGCGCGCCGCGCGTGGAAGATGTTGGTAGAGCGAATCGAAACTGCGAATCGTGACGAGGGCGTTCCACCACACTGCAATGATGAGCGGTACGAGCAGAACGAGAAAGGCGATCGCCCAGCCGCGTCCGGGATCGTGCACATCAGCATCGGGATAGCTTGCCGGCGATGGAGCCGGATTCGGCAACCACTTGAACTGCCACGCAGCCAGCCCGGCGACGATCGCAATTACGCCAACGCCGACGAGCCAGTTCACCGAAGTGAGCGCGCCTCCGCCGTCGGGCCACAGCACCGATGCGATGATCGCTGCCGCGGCGGTGACCGCACCGACGCCGAACACTGCGACCTCCATACGCCCGCGCCGCTCGCCGAGTGCTCGGCGCACGAGCAGGCCGGCGATCGCGGCGAGTACGAACAACAGTACGAGAAGCAACAGACCGCTGGCGCTGACCGGTCTAAGCAGCACAATTGCGCCGCTACCGTGATCGCGAACGAACATCGCGATGATCGCCTTCTTATAGTCGAGGCCGGCCAGGTCGAGCTTCAGCTCCTGGCTGAACAGCACGTACGCGATGCCGGACAAGAACGCAGCGGTGGCCACGATGATCGTGGCCGCGGACCATTGCGAGCCTTGTTTCTTGGGGGCTGCGTCCGATTCAGTCACGGAGCACGATCAAAACTCCACGCGATAGCCGAGCTCGAAGCCCAGACTTTGATAGGCGGTGAGCTTGTGATCATAGCTCACGCGACCCATCACGGCGGTTTTTGTCGTGACCCATCGCTGATAGAACACCGAGCTGCCCACGTTCGTGAAGTGCACCTCGAGCGGTGACGCAGCGAGAAGCTCGTATGCCTCCTTCCCATAGCTGAGGCGGGCGCCGAGCCACTGGCGTCCTTGCTCGCCGTATTGGCCGCCGACGTCACCGGAGAAGGAGTTCAATCCACCAACGCCGTCGTGGTTCAACCGAAGTGATCCGGCAAGAATGAGCGGGCCATGATAGTAGATTGGCCCGGTGCCGAAGATTCTGCCAGTTGATCCGCCAAGGCTCAGCTGCGTATAGCTGGTGCCCCACACGAGGCCGGGTACGAGGCGCGTGTCGGAGACGAGGGCGATGTCATAGCGCGTCTTTGGGAAGAGTACGACGTCGCCCGCCGGCGCAGCGCTCACGCCGACGATGATGTAGTCTTTCGAGTCGAGGACCACGTACGATCCGAGGCTCATGCTCGCCTGGCTGCCGACGTCGCGATGCTGCACGGAGACCGACAGATTCGGTGAAATCCGCGGTGACGAATAGGACAAGCGTACGCTGCCGCCCTGCCACGCACCGTAGTTGTTGTCGAGCGCCAGGTAAAAGGTGCTGAACTCGATCACCCAGGGCGTGGGGCGCGCTAGCTCCGGTACTGGCGCCTGTCCGCGCGCTGGGCTCGACGCAGCCACGAGGGCGGTGACGATGAAAGCGAGCGCGAGGAGAGGGCGAGTTTTCATGCTGTGGCCGTCCGGAGTGAATAGAGGTAACAACTCTTGCCATCAACTCGCGGCTGGAGTTGCTATCGAGTTCACCAGAGCAAGATCAATGATGCGCAGAAGCGGCCGCCGGTGCAACGCGATGGGTAGCCCAGCGTTCGAAGTGTGTCAACGCACGTTCCAGCCGTTCACCGGTCCACCGTGGAAGAACTGCGCCGGCGTCATCACGCCATTCATCTTGAACACCATGCCGTTCTTCATGACGAATCGCACGTCGCGCAGGACGTCGATCTGCTCGAGCGGATTGCCGGCGACCGCGATGAAATCGGCGAACATGCCCGGTCTGATCGGTCCGCGCACTTTCTCCGTCTCGCTCACCTTGTAGCCGTTGGTCGTCATGGCGCGCAGAATGTCGGCATTCGGAATGCGCGCCGCCTTCCACGTATCAAGGAACTGGATCGCCACCTCGCCGCGAGTCTTGCCGGGAACGTAGTAGTCGGCATCGGTCGAGAACGTGAGCGGCGTCTTGTTCTCCCAGGCGTTTCGCAGCGACGCCACCGTAAAGTCGTAGCGCTCCTGCGTGGTGTGCCCGGTGAGCGAGAGCGGCGTCTCCGTGCCCGCGCGCCACACTCCCTTGCGCGCCATTTCCTTGTGCAGCTCATCCGTCATGCCACGGTCGTGCGCGATGGACCAGATCCCCGCTTCTACGGCGCGCTTACCGCCATCCACAGTCTGCACGTGCCCCTCCACCTTGAGGCCTGCCTTCGCCGCCTCGCGAATCACGAGACGGATCTCGTCCGTCGTGTAGCCCCAAGGCTTGCAGTCCACACAGATCTTGATCACGCGTGCGCCGAACAGGGCGTTCTGCCGCACTGCCTTTACAATTTCGTCTGGCGTATCGGCCTCGAGATATTCCGGATACACCACCTTCCGGTCCAGGGCCATTTCCGGTGTCGGCGAGAACTGGCCACCCATTCCGCCAATGATCAACCCCGATGGAATGATCGTGGGCCCGGGTATCCATCCCTGCTCGATCGCCTGACGTAGCGCGACATCGGCGTAGTTCGCGTTGTTGCCCATATCGCGAATAATCGTGAAGCCCGCCGACAGCATCTGGATGCCGTTCGACGCGGCCTGAATCGCGCGCAGCGGCGTAGACTCGAGAATCGACGTGATGTAATAGTTATTGCGCTCCGGATTTTCCTTGTACGTGAGCGCGAGGTGGTTGTGCGCATCCACCAGTCCGGGCACCACCGTAAGCGCGGACAGATCGATCACCTGTGCGCCGGCGGGAATAGTGACGTTGCCCCCGACCGCGGTGATCTTCCCGTTCTCGACGAGAATGATCTGATTCACCGACACCGTCCCTCCATCGGGGTCGACGAGTCGGCCCGCCCGCACGGCCGTTACCTGAGCTGGAAGCACGAATGCCGCACCTAGCTCGGCGGCGAGTACCGCAACGAGGAGACGGCAGCGGAGCATGGATGTCATGGTGAGAAGTGGCATGGGCACCTCGGGTTCACGGCAGGGTGGGGGGACAACCGCGCAAAGTTGATATGCACGCGGAATGCTGGCAACCGCTCACGTCACGCAACCACGCTGGAGCGCTTCGCGTACATTTTTCTTCAGACGCTCGAGCGCATCACCACTCGCCTCACCAACCCACCACACACCGCCATGCGACGCATCGCCGCACTACTCCTCTCGCTCGCCGCCGCACCGGCTGCGCGTGCACAGCGTACGCTCGACGCTCCCATGCTCAACACGCTGCACTTCCGGTTCATCGGACCGGCAACCATGTCGGGACGCATCACGGACGTCGCGGTGTCGGAAACTGATCCCACGCTCATGTATATCGCGAGCGCAACAGGCGGCGTGTGGAAGACGACGGACAATGGGACCACCGTCGCACCGGTCTTCGACAAGCAGAGCGTTCACTCAGTCGGCGCACTCGGGCTATTTCAGGGCGACGCCAACATCATCTGGGTCGGCACGGGAGAGGCCACCAACCGGCAGAGCTCCGGGTGGGGCGACGGCATCTACAAATCGATCGACGGCGGCCGCACCTTCACGAATATGGGCCTGCCCGAGAGCGGTCACATCGCGCGCATCGTCACACACCCGAGCAACCCGGCCATCGTGTACGTCGCCGTCCCCGGCAAGCTCTGGGCGCCGAGCGCGGAGCGTGGGTTGTACAAGACAGCAGACGGCGGGCGCTCGTGGCAGCGGGTGCTCAAAGGCGACGACGACACGGGCGTCACCGAAGTCGCCATGGACCCATCCGATCCGAACACGCTCTACGCGGCAACCTACCAGCGTCGACGCCAGGCTTTCGGCTTCGTGGGTGGCGGGCCCGGATCGGCACTCTGGAAATCGACGGACGCCGGCGTCACCTGGCAGAAGCTCACCACCGGCCTCCCCACCGGCACCCTCGGCCGCATCGGAATTTCTATCTATAGAAGTAATCCTAGCGTGGTCTACGTGTCGGTGGAGCAGGGACGGCGCTATACGTCGAGCATCTCCTACGAGCAGCGGCTCGGCGGCGTGTTTCGCTCGGACAACAAGGGCGCATCGTTCCGGAAAATGGGCGACTGGAATCCGCGTCCTGCCTACTCGAGCAAGCTGCTGGTTGATCCGCTCGACGAACGCCGCCTCTATCAGGTGCAGTACTCGGTGTCCGACGACAGTGGACACACCTGGCGCGAGCCGAAGCAGACGCTGCACGGCGATGACCGCATCATCTGGGTGGACCCGAAGGATTCGCGCCACGTTGTGAAAGGCGACGACGGCGGCTTCGGCATCTCGTACGACCGTGGCGTTCACTGGCTCTACCAGCGCAATCTTCCCGTGGGACAGTTCTATCACATCGGCGTGGACAACTCCGTGCCATTCCGCATCTGCGGCGGCATGCAGGACAACAACAACTGGTGTGGGCCGAGTGCGACGTCGTGGAGCGATGGGATCGTGAATGAGGACTGGTTTCAGGTGGGCGGAGGCGATGGCTTCACCACGGTGTTCGACACCACCGACAACCGTACGCTCTATTCATCGTCGCAGTACCTCGGCAACACGCGCGTCGATCTAACCACCATGGAGAAGCGCAACATCCGGCCGATGTGGGGTGAGGGCGACGTCTATAAGCGCGGTAACTGGGGGCCGCCGGCGCCGCTCGTCGGCAAATTCCAGGAAGGCGCGAACTGGAACGCGCCGTTCGCCGTGTCGTCGCATGACGTGCACACACTTTACGCGGGCATGCGCCATCTCTACCGCTCCCGTGACCGCGGGCAAAGTTGGACGAACCTCGGTGACTTTACAACGGGAGTCAATCGACGGTCGCTCGCGATCATGGGCCAACTGCCGGACTCGAACACACTCTCGCTCGACGACGGTGCGTCGTTTTATCCCACCACGAGCGCGTTCTCCGAATCGCCGAAGGATCGTCGCGTTCTCTACGTGGGAACGGATGACGGACGTCTCCACGTTTCGCGCGACGAGGGCCAGACGTTCACGAACATCACCGCGAACGTACACGGCCTTCCCGCGGGCACGTGGGTGCGAGGCATCGAGGCATCGCGTCACTCAGCCGGAACCGTGTACGTCATGTTCGACGGACACCAGAACGGCGACTTCACCAACTGGCTGTTCCGATCAACCGATTATGGGCAGACGTGGATGTCGGTGGTCGCGGATCTCCCGCCGTCGCGCATTCCACTCGTGCTTCGCGAAGATCTGGTCGATTCGTCGCTCCTGTACCTGGGAACGGAATTCGGGCTGTTCATTTCGACGGACGCGGCGCGCCACTGGCTGCCCTTCCGCGCGAATCTGCCGACCGTGCCGGTGAACGACATTGCACTTCATCCGCGCGACAACGCGCTGGTACTGGGCACACATGGCCGAGGAATCTGGGTTCTCGATGACGTTCGTCCGCTGCGAAATGCGTCGGCGGTCGCGTCCGTGATGCTTGCGCCCGTGTCGGGCACGATTCATCAACTGCGACTTGCACCACGCCTCGCTCACAACGGCGACATGATGTTCCGCGGTGAGAATCCGGCAAACGGCATCACGTTCACGGTGTGGTCGGCGGATTCAGGAACCGCCGCGATGCTCGCCGTGAAAAGTTCGCGCGGTGATGAGGTGTGGCGCCAGCCGATTACCACGCGCCGAGGCGCGACGATGAGCACTTGGAACCTCCGTGCTCGCCCGCTGCCCGCGCCGCCCTCCGCGAGTGGTGGTGAGGAAAGCGACAACGCCCGACGTGTGATCAACGGTGCCTTCGTGCGCCCGGGCGCCTACGTCGTCACCCTGAGCGTGAACGGTCGCGAGGTCGGTCGCGGAATGTTCGACGTGCGGCCCGATCGGCGGCAGGATGCGTCCGTCGCAACGTTGCTCGCGTGGCACGTCGGACTTGATTCGGTCGCGACACTCTATCGCGCCACGGATGCGCTGCTGGAGCGAACACGCGCCGCGGACGTTCGCGCGCGCGTGGACACCGTCGCCGAACTCCAGACGAGAATCGGTGCCCTCTATCAGGCGATGGAGACGCAGGTCAGTGCCCCCAGTGCCGACATGCGCGCGCAACTCGCAAGCTACTCGGCGCTGTATGCGCGGCTCGCTCGCGCGGCGCGGTGATGCACACCGGCCGCGAGGCGGACAACGTCGCTGCCAGTCGTTCTAGCCGTGCATTTGCACGGGCGATCAGATTCGTTCGTGCATTGGGAGAAGGGATGTTTCCCTGCGACTCGATGATGGGAGCCGGATGAGCTGAGAGGTTCACGTCCGGTTCTGCGAGCGGCTGGGGCTGCAATGCCCGGCCTACTCACCCGTATTTCCGACGACGGTGCGTGGTCGCTTTCTCTATCTCTATCTCGCTCGCTACGGGGAGCCGCTGGGTGACGCGCTTCGTCACGTGGTACAACACGTGGCGCCGCATTTCAGCGGGCGTCGAAGAACACCCCGCGAACGAGCCGTGATGCGCTCACGTTCGTAAAACGGCATGGAAGGCCGTCGCTGTTCGCGTGGTCCGGCCCGGACTGAAGTTGGTAGTGTACGTGCGGCGTAACGGTGTCACCCGAACTACCGAGCTTGCCGAGCGGCTGACCCTGTTCGACATGATTGCCGAGCGTGACGAGCATCGATCCGGCTTGGAAGTGCGCGAGCATGCTGAACTCGCCGTTGCCGTGATCGATCACGAGATGATTGCCCGGGTCGCCGCCGCCGGGATACTCGGGCGCGTAGTACTTCGGATCGCTCTTTTCCGGATCGGGCTGGTCGGGGCGGTCGTTGCGCGCACGCACAATAGCGCCGGCGGCGGGAGCGAGCAGCGTGCGTCCCCAACCGGCGTAGCTGTCACTGCGCGAGTCGGGAATGTCGGGCAGGTAGATCGAATACGTCTTACTCAAGCCGACCACGTCGAGGGCGAACTGCCCGCTCCGGTTCGTGTGACCGCCGTTGGTGATACCAGCCTGCGTGATGATGGCGGGCCCATTGAACGGGAACACGAGCGCCGTCCGCTGGTGGTAGTCCTCGACGGGAAAGGCGCCGCTCGCCCGGACTGTCGCAGCGCCGGACGTCATGTCGAGGTCCACCAGCATCTCGTCGACAGCCGATGCGATCGGCACGCTACAGCGCACGCGCAGACGCAGGTGCCAGACGGTCGAGGGGGGCGCGGCGCTTCCATCTGCGCGTGTCGGCGTTAGTCCGAGGCGTAAGACGATCGCGTCGAGGCCGGCGCCCGTGACCGTCGTCGCCTGCACGACCTGGCCCTTGCTACGCAGGGTTATGCGCAATGCGCTCGCTGCCACGTCGCGCTGGCGGTCGGACTCGACGAGCAGCCAGAGAATCCAGCTTTCGGTCTGCTCGCGGGAGGCATCCACACTCTTATAGATGCGCGTGGGCAGCGGAACGAGGCGGAACTCGTCCGCGACCGAACGCGCGATGGGTCCTCCGTCATCAAGCGCGCGCGGCACGTTCACGCGGGCCTTTGCGAGAATACTCGATGTGAGCGGAGCGGCCAGCGCCAACCGGCCCAGCAAGGCGCGTCGGGACAGCGCTCGATCGCACGATTCGTCCTGCGACACTTTGGTCACCTCAGGTCTGGGATTTGGAGGACAACGATACGCATGTGGCAGCGCCCTGTGCACGTCTCGCGTGATAGCTTGCCTTGTAGCACAGCCGAAAGGTGCATCAGCCGTGACGAATGGCACGGGATCGCGCCATGGCCTCGCGCTCGCGCAATCGTCGAACAGAGTGGAAGCCATTCGTGTGCAGGATCATCTCGCGAATGCCTGGCTGGTTGAGGAGCCCGCTGGTGGCGCCTTTCCTGCACGGCGCATGTGGCTACTGCGCGAGCCGCCATATTTTCCCCTCGATATCACGTATCTGCCCGACGGATCGGTTCAGCGAACGGAGCTGCGGTTGCTCAAGACGTATCCCTGACAGCTCGTCATGGATGATTGTGTAAGAGTATCGACTCGAAGCGCTGCACTCGTCCGTCGCGGAAATAGGTAAGCCCCAGCGGCAGATACGGTGGTTCCTCGGTTAGCCATATCTCCCGCTTGATGTAGGTCGGCTGCTCCTCCTCGCCGACGATCCACGCCTTTGCCCAATGGCCTTGCACGTTTACGCTGTCGCGGCGGATGGCCTTGTACGTATGCCAGTCCGCCTTGGACGGCGCAGCCGGACTGATGTCAAACGTCGGCAGTCGGAAGGTGCGCCCCGGTTCGATGAGCGATGTTGCGCCAATCGCGGCGCCGAGGAAGGAAAACATGTACGCCGGAGTACTGATCGTCACGTCGGTGGCATTGCCTGGCGTGTCACGGTTCGGGCGCATCGTGGCGCGAATGCGCGCGCCCTCCACATCAGCGTTGATCGCCCGTCCCGACCCGTCGTGCAGCTCGATCACTTTGCCATCTTTCGTCACGCTGAGCGTCACTGCTGCGAGATGTGGCTTGTACACTCGGCCGTCGACGCGAGCGTCGCCGACATTCAGTGTGACGGTGTCCTTTGCTTGGGCGACGACTGTAGACGGGAGCAGTGTCGCACACATGAAATACGCGCATATCCGATCTCGGGTGAAGGCGAACGGTGGTGTTGCGGCAACGTTCGCCAATCGGAATTACGAATCAAGCGTGGCGTGATGAATGGTCGCCGATTTGGGGTCGACGGTCAGCATGCCATGTGAACTGCCAACGCGAGAGTGAGTTGTTGGTGTCGTCGGTACGCAGCATCATCGTCCCCGTCAGCGATTCGCGCAGCGCAGCGGAACCGGTACACGTGTGGCGCGCTCCGTGTACGTCCCACGGGATAGATCGCTTGGACGCACGGCAGACTGGAGCATCAGCTGTGACGAATCGCTTAATCCCGGATTTACAGGCGGTACCCGCGGTGCGAGTCGACAACATCGTGCACTGGCTCGCGCGGTCAGGCGAGCACTCGGGCGGGCAACAGACATCCCGCACAGCGTCGGATAAGCACTGATCTGTACGCGGCTCAGGGAGCGTCGTGCCTCCTCGCAAGCAACGAGGTGAGCACGCTCATGACCGGATCATGATTGCTGAAGTAGTCGGCGGACGACATCGCGACGGGAATTCTGGGCGCGATGAATAGCCGTTCGTCCTGTCCCAGCGAACCCTGATGCGTCTGATTGGAAATGCTTCCTTGCGCGCCGCTATAGGGCAATACCACCGTTGTCTCTTCGCCAACGAAGTTCGGCCGCGATGATGATGGTTCACCCACGAATACCGGATTCACCAGCCATTCCGCCTGCGCAATAAATACTTGCGCCGCGGAGAACGTGCCGCGTCCCGTGATGATGTAGACCGCATGGTCGGGCGACTCCCGCCGGAAGGCCGCCATCGCTCCGAGTAACGGGGCATTCAGCGTGCGGTTGCCTCCGTTGTTCAGTCGCACGTCGACGATGAGATTCGTCGCCTTCGTATCGCGTAGTGCCTGAGTGACCTTCTCAGCATATTCGGCAATGCTCTCGTGCGGGTCATTGTACACCTGATTGTACTGCGCATAGACAGCATGCAATTCAGGCAATGGCGTCAGCCAATGAAGTGTCGTCGCGTGCTGGAGCCACAGCGGGGGTGTTCCAGTCGCATTCTCCGGCGCCAGCAGCTTGCGATACAGCGACGACGATTCCGTGGAGAGTGTGACAGTGCGACTTCCCGACCCGGCGTTATCGATCTGCAACGTCACGTGTGTCGAATCGCCGGACAGGCCAAGCCCATAGAGCGCCGCGGGATTGGCAAGCAGCTGCACGCCAAGCCAGAGCGGAGTCATCTCGTTGTCCCGGTGCATGAATCGGGAGATGACGTGCATGGCACTATCCGCGGATACCCGGCCGATGCGGAGGACATGCGACCCCACGAGTGACGCGCCCGCCCCGCTGCCTTTCACGACATACAGTCCATCGCTGAATTGATAGAACTGTAAGGGAACCGTCGGCCCCACTAGGAGCATGTAACTGTGCCCATCGCCAAGGCGTGCGCTGAGCCGCTGGAATCCAACCAGGATCTGAGCATTGCTGAGATGTGGGACGTCGCGACTCAGCGCGGCGGCGGCGGCGATGAACGCCGGTGAGTACGCCGGACGTGTGGGTCCCGCGTGAAGTCGCTGTGCCTCACCAACGTAAAACGCGATATCGTAGCGCCATCCTGCCGTGCGCGTAAACGCGCCTGCCGGAAGCATCCCGGCCTGTTTGCGAAGCCGTGGATTGGACCGATACGCCAGAAACGCCGAATCCGTTTGCATGCGTGAGCGGTTGCGAAGTCGCGCAACAAGCGCGGAGTCAATCCACGCGAGCGCGGATTCTTCGTGACCGAGACGAGCTTCGAGCTGCGCGATGTTGTAGGCAAGCTCCGATCGGATGTAGTTGACGCCGAGTCTGAGCGCTGCCTCATACGCCGATACTGCCTGTGCATACTCGCCGAGTTCCTCCGCCGAGGCTCCCAGTCGAAGCATGACGTCCCCGTCCACGGGGTATGCGCGTTCAATTTGCTTGTAGAGCGACTCGGAGACCGCGTATCGCCGAGCGCGATACGCCGTGTCTGCTCGGGCTCGCGTCCGGAAGTATTCGATGGGTGAGAGATTGCCAATGAGACCGGCGCTCGGGTCCTGAGCACAAGCAGGCTTGGATTCGGAGACGGTGCAGACAAGTGCAATGAAAAAGACGGCGCGCATTGATAAGCGGACCATGAGGGAGTCTCTGAGAGTTCAGGTCGGAATTGCAGGTGGCTGACGCAGCAAGCTGGTAAATCACGAGTTTGTTGGTACTTTGGATACCAGATCGTTGCGAAACGTCACATCGGTCTTTTATCGTGACGTGCACACGCGTGGGGGCTCGACATGGATGTTGGCGCGCTCATCGGATTGCTTTCCGTAGGCCTCGGCGGCCTGTTGCTCGTCGGTGCCCTCTTTGGCGCGTATGCTATTGGTCGAATGCAAGCCGAACGTCGAATGCTGGACACGCGTGACGATGGCGGAGAGGTGGCTACGCGGCTCCAGCACTTGGAGCGCATGATCGAGGCAATGTCACTCGACATGGAGCGCATGGCGGAGGCGCAACGCGTTGCCACGCGCCGGCTGGCAAGCGACACGTCTGGGGCCAAGGAACTGCCCACTCGCGTGTGATCGTGTGTGACCTTTCGTGCGGCCCGCGTATCTGACCGTTGGATGACACGGCACACACAACACTGTGTAGCGTGATGGCGTCATGACGCCGGCGCTGCTACCTGATCCAGACGAGCGCGACGTTGCGCGCGCAGCGCAGGGCGACACCGATGCATTCCAGCGGCTGTACCTCGCGCATGCCGGGCGTGTTTACACGTTGGCCCGGCGCATCGTGGGGCGCGATCTGGCGGACGACGCGGCACAAGACGTGTTCGTTCACGCATGGGAACACCTCGCCCAGTTCCGGGGAGACGCGCGCTTCAGCACATGGCTTCATCGCATTGCCGTTAATGTCCTGCTGCGACACGCGGAGGTAGCACGGCGCATCACCGCCCGCATCGCACCGGTGCTGCTAGACGAGCTTCACGCGCCCGCGAAGAGTGAGGACACCCGCATGGACGTCGACTCCGCACTTGCCCGTCTCGCTGCCGGCTTGCGCGAGGTGGTGGTACTGCACGATCTCGAAGGCTACGCGCACGAGGAAATCGCCGACCTGCTTGCGATCTCTATTAGTGCATCGAAAATGCGGCTTCACCGTGGCCGCATGCTCATGAGGGAGTGGCTTCTTCAATGACGACATCGCGCGAAGACGATCACTCTTGGCAGGACCGCCTGTCCGAGTATCTCGATGGAACGCTCACCTCGGCCGAAGTGCCCGCGCTGGAGGAGCATCTCAATATCTGCGAGTACTGTCGCGGAGCACTTGCCGACCTGCGCACAGTTGTAGATCGAATACAACGCGATCCTGCGGACCCCGCACCGCCGGGCGCGTGGCCGCGCATCGCGAGACGCCTCGCCCCCCAGTCTCTGGCGAGCACAGTCCCCGATTATCGTGCTCGCGGACGGTTCGCGTATGCGTTCGAGTCGCGCACACTGCGCAGGATCGCAACCGCGGCGTCATTCACGCTCACATTTGTCAGTGGAGTATGGCTTGGCGCCGCGATATGTGCGTCGGGACTCGTTGGGTCGCTGCCTGTCTGGCTGCACTTTGGTTTGCCCGGTTTCACGCCTCCGGTTGTGCGGATACCATCATCGATGGCCCGCGGACCACTTGCGGCTGACTCGACAGACGACGGGCCATTGGCGCGCCTTGTCGCCCAAGGGGTTGAGCAAGCTCTAGCCGACGCCGAACGCGCCTTCCGTGCGCAACCGGCAACTCCGGAATTACAGCAGGTCCTGAGGCAACTTGCCGTCAAAAGAAAGCGTGCGCATGCTCGCGTCGATTCATTGTCCGCGAAATTGAAGCCCTAATCTGTGTTACATGAATGGTTGCCGTTCTCACGGGCAACGAGCAACCCGCCGTCGGCCGCGACGGTCGGCACCTACTTCTTCTCCGCCCCGGGTTCGATTCCGCGGATTCGCCGGCGTTCATATCGCTCCACCGCGTCGCATCAGTCGCGGATCGCCCGAACTACACGATTCGCTTAGTGACAAATCGAATGCTCGTGGGTTTGCCGCTGCGGTCGACCGTCAACGCCACGCGTTCGCCTTCCATGGCGGTAATGACATCGCCCTTCAGCACGCCTGCGGTGGCGGCCGAGATCCGTCACCGACGTGCTCAATAGTGATCCCGGCGCCAGTTTCGGCAATTCCCAGCCGGAGGCCACTCATATCGGTTTCCTACGGTTCGTTCGTCCGGTCATGTGATTCAAAGACCATCTGCTTGCGTGCATAGTCGAACGTGACCGTGTACCGGCGCAGGATGTCTCCGCCGATATTGCCGTCGCCCAGGTTGGACGTTGAGAAGACGCCAGCCGAATCGCCGAACAACTCCGTCACTGGCCGAGGCACCGCCACGTCACCGATGTGCAGCATCGGCACGCGCCCGATGTTGGCAAATGCGGTTCCGCCTACACCTCTCCCGCTTGGCCGGCGCGTCGTGGCGCCGACCCTGACAATCAGACTATTGGCTTCCACATAGGGCTTCGCGAGCGCCAAGGCGAGCGAGGAGCCGACGTCCACGACGTATTCACCCGGTACAGTGGCGCCATCGGCGAGCGTGACCGAGCCCTTCGCGATGATGAAGGCTCCATTCATCCGGAATGGCACGATGGTCCCAGTGCCCCGGTATGCGAAAGAGCCAGGGTCATGCAGGCGCAGCTCCTGATGGCGGTAATCAAGTTCCACCACAAACCGCTGGAGGAAGTCGGCGCCGAGAACGCCGTCAATCACTTCTCCTTCCGGCGCCGCAACAGGGGTAAAGTCGATAACGATGTTGATGGCCTGCGTGACCGCGGCGCTGAGCAGCTGCACTGAATCAGTCGCGATGCGACCAGCGGGCGTGGTGCCGCCGCCGCCACCTCCAGCTCGGAAGTGAAAGCAGGTCCTCCACTTCGTTCAGGACGACGACGGTTTACTTCGTCAGCGAACGCGCAGCCTCGACAACCTTGTCCGCCGTAATACCAAACTCCTTATAGATGGTCTCGAACGGCGCACTCGCACCAAAACGCTCGATACCAATCACCACGCCGTTAGAACCGACCCACTGATACCAGCTCATCGGATGCGCCGCTTCAATCGCCACACGCGGCACGCCTTCCGGCAACACCGACGCGCGATACTCTGCCGACTGTCGGCCAAAGAGCTCGAGCGACGGCATCGACACCACACGCGCATTCACACCACTCGCCGCGAGGGTCTCCGCCGCCGCGACAATGAGCGACACCTCAGAACCCGTCGACATCAACACAACATCCGGCTTACCACCAGCCGCGTCAGCCAACACGTATCCACCCTGCTGTACTCCCGACGCGGCCGCGTACTTCGTGCGATCGATGTAGTTGAGCTTCTGTCGCGTGAGCACGAGACACGTCGGCCCATCCGCGTGCTTGAGCGCAAACTTCCACGCCTCCGCCGTTTCACCGGCATCAGCAGGCCGCATCACGGTGAGAAAGGGAATTGCACGCAGCGCCGAGAGCTGTTCGACAGGCTGGTGCGTCGGACCATCTTCGCCGAGTCCGATTGAATCGTGCGTGTAGATGTAGATCACACGCTGCTTCATGAGACACGCAAGACGAATCGCGGGACGCATGTAATCCGAGAAAATCAGGAACGTGCCGCCAAACGGAATGTTGCCGCCATGTAACGCCATGCCGTTCATGATGCTCCCCATGCCGTGCTCGCGAATGCCGAAATGCATGTAGCGCATCTCGTACGCACCAGGCGCGAAGTTCTTCCACGTCTTCACCGCGGTTCCATTCGACGGCGTAAGATCCGCCGAACCGCCAATCAATTCCGGCAACACGCCAACGAGCTGATTCAGCACGGTGTTCGACGCTGCACGCGACGCGACAGAACCATTCTCCGCGGTGAAATCCTTGATGTTGCTCTCCCATCCCTCGGGAAGATCACCGCTCAAGCGACGCGTGAACTCCTTGGCCTCGTCAGCATTTGCTGCCGCGTAAGACGCATGACGTGCATTCCACTCCGCATGCGCCTTCGCACCGCGATCCTTCGTGGTGCGCCAGTGCGCCAGCGCTTCGTCGGGGACGTAGAAGCTCTCCTCCGGCTTCGGCCA